>CAYVDY010000001.1:0-81944 GCA_964450255.1 uncultured Candidatus Solibacter sp.
TCGTCGATACACGCAACGCGTTGAAGTCGAAAGTCTCACCGAAGATCGTCCGGCTCTAGGCCGGTAGTCATGCAAAAACGGATTGACGATTTGACTCTGTGGTTCTTCTCCACCGTTTTCACGGGGGCGGTATTTCTACTGAGCCGGTTGCGGCGAGGGCGTGCGGCATAGTGAACATTCGCAACATCATCAGCGTGGATGTGGAGGACTACTTCCACCCTTCGGAGGTGCAGGCCACCGTTTCACCGGCGCGCTGGGACGGCATGCCCGCCCGCGTCGCCGACTCCACGCGCAGGCTGCTGGATACCTTTGCGCAGCGTCAGGTCAAGGGCACGTTCTTCATTCTCGGCTGGGTGGCCGAACGCCATCCGGAACTGATCCGGCAGATCGCCGCGGCTGGCCACGAGATCGGCTGCCACAGCTACGCGCATCAACTCGTTTACGATCTCACGCCGCAGCAATTCAAAGAGGACACGCTGCGGGCGCAGGCCGTCATCGCCGACGCCTGCGGAGTGCGGCCCGTCTCCTATCGAGCTCCCAGCTACTCCATCACAAAGCGCTCCATGTGGGCGCTGGAGGTGTTAGCGGAGTGCGGCTTTCGATACGACTCCAGCATCTACCCCATCGCGCACGATCGCTACGGAATCCCCGGTTTCAGCCGCTTTGCGAAGACGATGCAGACGGCATCGGGCGATATTCTCGAAGTGCCGGTGGCCTCCGTGCTGCTCTCCGGCGGACGAGTGGCGCCTGTGGGCGGCGGCGGCTATCTGCGCCTGCTACCCTATCGCTACACGGCGGCGGGCGTGCGGCGCATCAACCGCGACGACGGCCAACCCGCCTGTCTCTATCTGCATCCGTGGGAAGTGGACCCCGGCCAGCCCCACCTCGCCGAAGGCTTCATCGCCCGCATGCGCACCTACACGGGACTCTCAGGCATGATGGGCAAGCTCGAGCGCCTGCTGGATGAGTTCTCGTTCGCGCCGCTCAGCACCGTGTACGCCAACCCGGAGGCAGGGAACAAATCGTGAGCCTGCTGGTCCGCCCGTTTACACCCGCGGATCGTACCGCGTGGGACGCGTTCGTAGAGCGCCACCCACGCGGCACCGTGCTGCACCTCAGCGCCTGGGGCCGCTGCATGGCCGCCACATTCGGCTATGGTGATCGCAGCATGATCGCCGAAGAGAACGGCGAACTGCGCGCCATCCTGCCGCTGTTCCTCGTCGAGAACCTGCTGCAGGGGCGAGTTCTGGTGTCTTCGCCTTTCGCCGTTTACGGCGGCGTGCTTGCGTTGGACGATGCGGCCCGCGACGCTATCGCCGAAGCCGTGCGGCGCCTGGGGCGAGAGCTGCGCGTGAAGCATATCGAGATCCGCAACGCCTGGGAAGAGCAGCGCCTGGGGTTCCATCCCATCGATCGCTATGCCACCTTCACGCAGGAAGTGAAGCCGCAGGACGGCGAGTCGCTGCAGGCCGAACTGCCCAAGAAGACGCGGAACATGATCCGAAAGTCGCTGAAAAGTGCGTTTTCGTCGCGTATAACGCGCGATTTGGATACATTTTACGCACTCTTGTCAGACACCTACCATCGCCTCGGAACGCCGGTGTTTTCGCGCAAGCACTTCCAGAAACTGCTGGATGAGTTCGGCCCACACGCCGACGCCCGCGAGATCCTGCTGGAAGACAAAGTCGTCGCGGTGAGCTTCAACTTCCTGTGGCGCGGCGAGATGCACACCTACTACGCCGCTTCCGATCAGAACTACCTGAATCTGGCCCCCAACAACTTTCTCTACTACGATCACATCCTGTGGGCCGGCGCCAACGGCTGCCACACCTTCGATTTCGGGCGCAGCAAGTACGACACCGGCAACATGGAATTCAAGCGCCACTGGTCCACCGTCATGCGCCCGCTGCCGTATGAGATCCTCCTGGTGGAGCGCAAGGAACTGCCTGATTTCACGCCCAAGAACGAGAACTTCAGCCTGGCCATCCGCGCCTGGCAGAAGCTGCCGCTGCCTCTGACCAAAGTGCTTGGGCCGCCCATCGTGAAGATGTTCCCCTAGCCGGAAATGCACGTCCCCGCCCCACCGCTGCCGCTGCTGATTTTCGCGCTGCTCTTCGTCTATCCGTTCGCGGGCTATCCGGCGGTGATGTGGATCTGGTCGAAGCTGCGCCACGCCGAGGCGGAGCCGCCGGAGCCGGCCGAGTATCCCGAAATCGCGCTGATCATCTGCGCCCTGAACGAGGCTCGCGTAATCGGCGGCAAGATGGAGAACTCGCTCCAGCTCGATTATCCCGCGGGCCGGCTGCACATCGTGGTCGTCAACGACGGCTCCACCGATGGCACGGCAGAGATTGTCCGCCGCTACACGGAGCGGGGCGTCGAGCTGATAGACCGGCAGGTGCGGCGCGGCAAAGTCACCAATTTAAACGAAGTGATTCAGGCGCGGCCGGAACCGCTGATCGCGCTGTCCGACGCCAACGTGATCTACGACCCGCAGGCGCTGCGGAGACTGGTGCGGCATTTTCAGAATCCCAGCGTCGGCTGCGTCTCGGGTAAAGTGATCCTCACCGAAACGACGCAGGCGCTCAACGATGGCGAGGGCCAGTATTATTCGCTGGAGTGGTTCCTGCAGGAAGAGGCCGGCAAGATGCATTCCATGGTGGGCGCGGACGGTGCGATGCACACCTTCCGTCGCGAGTTGTTCCGCCCCTGCCCGCCGGACACGTTAATTGAAGACCTGGTGATGCCGGTGCAGATCGTGCGGCAGGGCTTCCGCTGCCTGATGGAGCCTCGGGCGCTGGCGTGGGAAGAGGGCCCGTCGAGCGCGCAGGAAGAGTTCCGGCGGAAGGTTCGCATCGCGGCGGGCGCGGCGCAGGCGGTGCTGCGCGGCAATGGCCTGCCGGGCGAGAAAGCACCGCTGCGATTCTGGTTCCTGTTCGTGTCGCACAAGCTGCTGCGCTGGGCGAGCCCGTTGATGGCGCTGGGCGTGGTTGCCTCAGCCGGCTTGACCTGGACAAACCCCTGGTCTCAACTCGTATTAGCGGGCGCTGCCGTGCTCGCATTGCTGGCGCTGGTACGCTGGCGGACTGGCGTCAATCAAAGGATTCTCAATATCCCCTACTACTTCGTTTTCGGTCAGGCTGCGGTGCTGTACGGACTCTGGCGGGGCGCCACGGGACGGCAGTCCGTCCTGTGGGCAAAGGTGAACCGCTAATGACCAAAGCTGGCAAGGACGGCGCGGTTAAGGACGCCGTCAAGAAGTCCGGCCTGTACGGACTGGCCGTAGTCGCCCGGCGTCTTCTGGGCACGGCGATGGTGCCTTTGTACACGCGATTCATGACGCGTGCCGACTACGGCATCATGGACCTGCTCGACGTCAGCTTCTATCTTGTGACGCTGTTGTTCGGCTTACGGCGCGCCGAATCCCTGCTCTACCTCTACAAGAAAGCCACCGATGAGGAAGGGCGGCGGCAGGCGGTCAGCACCTCGATGATTGGGTCTTTGGTAATGGGTGCGATCCTCGCCGGGGCAGGTTGGCTGGTGGCCACGCCGATGAGCGAGTTCGTGCTGGGCAGCGGCCAGTACCGCAACTTCGTCATCCTGTCGTTTGTCACGTGCCTGTTCATTTTCCCCATCGAAACAGGCATGGCGCTCATGCGCGCACAGGGGCACGTGAACGCCTACACCAGACTGTCGCTGTACCGGTTGGCTTCCGCTGCCGCGCTCAATGTCGCCCTGCTGGTTTTCACGCCGATGCGGGTGGAGGCGTTTCTCTGGTCGAACCTCGTCACCGCGGGCTTACAGGGCCTCTACCTGATCTGGTATTGCCTGAGCTATTCCGGAGTCCACTTCACCTGGGCGAACTTCCGGCGCGATGCCGCCTATGGCTTCCCGCTCGCCGTTCACGGACTGGCAATGATGGTTGTGCACTACGGCGACCGGTACTTCCTGCGCACCTCCGTCTCACTCGGCGACATCGGCATCTATTCGCTTGCCTACAAGATGGGCATGATCGTGAGCTACATCCAGACCTCGTTCGACCTCTACTGGCGCGTGCAGGTGTTCGATACGCTCAAGAAGCCGGAAGGCCACAAGTTCTACGTGCGAGTGATCACGTATGTGATCACGCTGATGGGCACGGGCGCGCTGATGATCGCCCTCTATGCCAAGCCCGGCGTGCGAATCTTCGCCGGCAAGGAGTTCGCCGATGCCGCCGCCTATGTGCCGCTGCTGGCGTTGGCCTACGTGGTGCGGGCGGCGGGCGATCAGTTTCGGGTGATCCTGCGCGTGATGAATCAGAACTGGCGGGAAGTGCGCGTGACCGTGATTTCGAGCGCCTTCTGCGTTGGCGCTTACGCCGTGCTGATTCCCCGCTTTGGCGTGAATGGCGCCGTATGGGCCACACTGCTGACATTCCTCGTCATGATGGTGCTGTCGTACTTTGAGGCGCAAGCGATCCAGCATTTTGAATTTGAGTTCGCGCGCCTGGGCAAGCTGATCCTCTCGGCGGCGGCGGCAGTAGCTGTAAACGAGGTACTCAACGCGCAGAGCATGGCCACGCAGATAGGCGCGGCGACGCTGAGCGCGGTTGTCTACGCAGCGCTAATGAAAGTGACGGGATTTCTTTCCACGGACGAACAGGTTTATCTTGGCCAGAAGTGGCTCCAGTTTCGCGATAGGTACTCACCGTCGTGGCTCGGCGGAGCCGGCTGATTCCCGGAAGCGCCGGTCCACCGTCCATAAAAGGGCGCCGGCCAGCAGCGCGATGGCGGGATCGGTGAGCCCGGGCGAGCGCGTGGGAATCCACATCTGCGCGATTTCGAGCACGGTGACGAAGGCGGCCACGGCCAGAAGAATCCAATGGCGGCCCACGCTGGGGAGTCCGTGGGTCAAGAGCCAGAAGGCCGCTCCGTAGCGCCACACCTTGGTGAGCAGGGTGGCAATGCCCGGCATCCACTTCGAGCTCAACAGATCCTGAAAGGGCACCCACCCGAACGGCAGCGGCTCATCCAGCCGAATGTAGGGGCTCAGGGCTTTGGCGCCGATCCACGACAGCCATACGCCGGCCAGCATGCGGGCGGCAGTCCGGCTGCGGGGAGGCCAGACGGCAAGTATCAACACCGCCGCGGCCGCACCCGCGACGTAGGACCAGGTGAAGCCGTGGCCCGGCGAGATCAGCATCACCAGCAGCAGGCCGGGCAGTAAGGGAAGCAGAATCCAGCGGAGCGCCCTCCCTCCGCCAATAGCCGTCAACAGACACCCGGCCAGCAGCCACGGCAGCGCGCCATCGAGGCTCTCCGCCGGCGTCCATTCTCCGGGCTTCAACAGCGCCCTGACGCGTGCGCCGATCAGCAATGGATAGGCGTAATGGGGCCAGGCCGACATGCTCACCCAGATGCCCAGCAACAGCAAGGCCGAAGAGAACTGCACCGAATAGCGCCCCCGCCAATCGGCATGCCTGGCTTCGAGCAGAGCGTGGAAGATGGCGGCTCCCGCCATGCCGGCAGCGGCGCTCAGTGTGTTCAGGATGACATCGATCAGGCTCGGCACGCGCATGGGAACGTAGTGCTGCAGCGTCTCGATGGAAAACGACAGGAGGCCGCCTGCCAGAACCGGAACCACGAATTGCCACGCCTTACGGCGCCAACCGCGCCACAGGTAGAACGTGAAGCCGATGGGCACGTAGATCGCGAGGTTCACCAGAATGTCCCGCCGGGATGTCTCACGCAGCGCCTCGCGCCACCCGGCAAACAGATGGACTACAGCGGAGCCCAGGCCGGGCCCGGCCTGAAAATCCCAGGGAAACAGCGAACCTGCCAGCAGAAGGAAGGCAAACAGCGCAAGGAGATAGAGCATTGGCTAGGGACGCATCAGCCAAGCATGTCGTCAATGCCGAATTTCTTTGCCAGGGTATCGAGATCGAAGTTCTTATCGAGTTCCTTGCTGAGGTCGCGGTGGGCGTCGGTGCGGACGGCCTGGAAATTCGGGTTGTTGATCGACGTGCAGTGCCCGATGAGCAGAGAACTGGGCAGGCGGTGAACGACGCCTTTGTATTGCCGGTGCCAGTACATGATGCCCACGCCGTGATCGTAGTAGTAGCTCTTGCGCAGCGCCATTTCGGAGGCGGGCGCATTGACGTGGCATTCAATGTGGCGCCACCAGCCGGCGCCGTGCCGGTACTGGCTTTCACTGGCGCCGCGCGTGGTGCAGCCGAGCACTTCCCAATAGCGGTGAGTGCGGAATTTCAGAAGATTCGTGATGCCGCCGCGATTGAGGAAAGCTGCCATCTCGCCGTCGGGCAAGGTCTCAAACTGGGCCGATACCTGCTTCATGTCGCCGTGCGTGCAGATGAAATCGGCATGCCAGAAGGCGAGCCGCTCGGCCCAAAGAAAGGCCCACTCCACCGGGACATGGGGATACATCAGGGGAAGCTGCAGGGTGCGGTTGAAGTCGATGTAGATCGATTCCGGCAGAGTCTCCGGACGGCCGGCGCGGGGGTCGCCGCCTACTACCGGAGTCCAGCCGGCGGAGAGAGCCAAACGCTGCTGCAGCAGGCACCAGCGCGGGCTGGTATGCCAGCAAAGCCAGGGCTTTTTCACGCCCCGCACGGCTTCGGCCCATTCCTTGGCCGCATTCTGAAACGCAGGCACCATGGAGGAGTCAAAGGCGGCCCAGTTGCCTTTGCCCAGCCGATTCAGATCTGCCATTCGATTTGTCTCCCAGTCCCCGGAAATCCCAGTATGGACGCGATTGCACGCCCTATTGCCGCGGCTCGGATGCCACGGCGCCGTTCAACAGTTCCTTCAGAAACGCACGCAACTGTTCGCCGGTGTCGGGCCTGCGCAGGGCAAGCTCGATGAAGCACTTGGCGTATTCCAGGCGGTTGCCGATATCGAAGCGGCGCGCCTGCCAGGCCAGCGCGTAGACAGGCGATTGCTGGGCCAGCAGATTCATGGCGTCGGTCAACTGGATCTCTCCGCCCACGCCGGTTTGCGTGGCGTCGATGCAATCGAAGATGGCGGGCGTGAAAACGTAGCGTCCGGCGATGGCCAGATTGCTGGGCGCCAGATTGATTGCCGGCTTCTCCACCAGCTTCTTCAAACGCAGAAGATCGTCGCGGCCCGGCTCCGCTTCGCCATCGACGATGCCGTAACGGCTGACCCATTCCGGCGCAACACGATGGACGGCCACGACGCTGGCCTGCGTGGTCTCGAAAGCATCCAGCAACTGGCGCAGGCCGGGCTTTTGGCCGGCGGGCGGATCGATGATGGTGTCGCCCAGCAGCACGGCAAAGGGCTCCGTGCCCATGTGGGCGCGGGCCAGACGGATGGCGTCGCCCAAGCCCAACTGCTCCTTTTGCCGGATGTAGTGGATCTGGACTCTGTCGCCGATATCACGCACCTGGTCCACCAGATGGTGCTTGCCGGCGGCGCTGAGGAAGACTTCCAGATCGGGGTTGTAGTCGAAGTGGTTCTCGATGGCCTGCTTGCCGCGGCCGGTGACGATCAGAATGTCTTCAATTCCGCTTTCGACCGCCTCTTCGATCACAAACTGAAGCACCGGCTTGTCCACGATGGGCAGCATCTCTTTCGGCATGCTCTTGGTGGCCGGTAGAAACCGGGTGCCCATGCCGGCGGCGGGAATGACGGCTTTGCGAACGTTCATTTAGCGGTGTAACTCCTCAATTTGCGGCACCAGCAAAGTGGCGCCCATCTCCGCGTAAGACTCCTTCAGCTTCTGAAGGCGCTCCGGGTCTCCGTCGTAGCAGCCGACGATGGCTCCGCCCGATCCGCAGAACTGCGTATAGGCGCCCAGCCGCCGGCCGCGCTTGATCAGCTCCAGATTGCCGGGGCTGATGCGGATGAGACGGGCGCGCAGATCGAAAGCCTCATTCATCAGCGGACCAATGGCGGCGCCCTGGCCGGCGGCGATCAGATCGCGAGCCTGCTGCGCGTAGGAGGCCCATTGCGTCATGGCGTCCACCACGTCCTTTTCGCCGCGATTGAAGCGGCTGCGCAGGTCGTTGTGCGTGATCTCGGTGCCTTCGGCCAGGTTGTCATGGAAGGCGACGTAAAGCGGCGGCAACTGGTAGGGGTCCAGAGACTCGTAATCGCCGTGGCCCTGACGTTCCATCTTGCTCTTGTCGAAATCCATGAACACGACGCCTTCATAGACCTGGATGACGCGGTCCTGCAAGCCGGCGCCGATGCCGAGTTCTTCCAGTTCCGCGCTGAGGATCACGCCGGGCAGCAGCGGCGCCGGGATCTCCACGCTGAAGAAGCTCATCAGGGCGCGCATGGTGGCCGTCACGATGGCGCTGGAGCCCGCCATGCCCACTCGCACGGGGATATTGGTGTCGTACTCGATGGTGAAATTGCGTTCGAGCTGGAGGCCGCGGGCGTGGCACCAGTCGCTGAAGCGCTTGATGGCGGCTTTGATCAGGCGGACACCGCCGTAGTAGCCGTTCTGGTGGACGTCTTCCAGGAACTCGGCGCAACTGCCGAACTCAAGGCGATCGCGAAAGCCTCCGAAGATTCGGATTTTCGGCGATTCGTAGATGGTGACCTGCGCCCGGTAGTTCCGGACGGTAAAGGAAATCGTCTTACCGAAGTAGCCGTCCGAGGGATTCCCGATCAAGCCCGCACGGGCGTAGGCGTTCTTTTGGATCAACATTACAAATAGTTAGTGTAACCTTGCGGCGGGGGGGACGGGACGGCAGTAAGCCACGGAACGCGGATGAACGCGGATTCGAACGGGGATAAACATTTAGACATTCAGATGTCCGCATTGCACGTCCGCCGGCATCGGTGCTGTGATGAAGGAACCATCCATGCCGGAATCCATTGCAGTTACGGGCGCCGCGGGCTTTGTTGGCAGCCATCTGGTGGACTATTTTCTGGCGCAGGGCAAGCGGGTGACGGGGTTGGATAATTTCAGCCGGGGCACCCGGGGCAATCTCGCTAACGCCCTGACACACAAAGATTTCCGGTTGATCGAAGTGGACCTCGCCACCGAAGCCGCGGACATTTGCGACCTGCGCGGCGTCTCCGAGCTCTGGCACCTGGCCGCGAACTCCGATATCCCGGCCGGCACGGCCGACGCCTCCATCGATCGCAAAGACACGTTCCTGACCACCTGCCACACGCTGGAACTGGTGAAACGGTTTGGCATCCCCAGGCTATGCTTCGCCTCCACGTCCGCCGTCTACGGCGAACTACGGCAGACGCTGCACGAAGATTCCGGCCCGCTGTGGCCCATCTCCAACTACGGCGCGATGAAGCTCGCCTCCGAGGCGGCCATCAGCGCGGCGGTGGAGAGCGCCGGGTTTCAGGCGATGATCTTCCGCTTCCCGAACGTGGTGGGCAGCCGGGCCACGCATGGGATTCTCTACGACCTGATCGGGCGCATCGTGCGGGGCCGCATCGGGGACCTGGAAGTGCTGGGCGATGGCTCGCAGCGGAAGCAGTATCTGCACGTATCGGACCTGATCGCGGCCATGCTGCACATTACCAGGCACGCCGGCGGCCCGCGTAGTTGTTACCATATCGGCCCGGCGGATGACGGCATCACGGTGCGGGAGATCGTGGCGGCCATCATCGCCGAATGCGCGCCGGATCTGCCGGTGCGCTACACGGGCGGGAGCCGCGGCTGGGTCGGTGATGTGCCGCAATTTCAGTACTCGGTGGCGCGTCTGGCGGAGATCGGCTGGACGGCCAGCATGACCAGCGCCCAGGCCATCGAGAGATCCGTGCGGGAGATTCAGGCGGAAATGAAGCAACGATGCAGGTAGCGATCATCGCCGGCGGCAAAGGGACGCGGCTGCGGAGCCGCATCGGGGATCTGCCGAAACCCCTGGCGCCCGTGGCCGGCAAGCCGATCCTGCAGCACCAGATCGAGATGGCGGCCGCGCAGGATGTGCGCGAGATTGTCCTGCTGACCGGCTACGGCGCGGAGGCGATTCGCCAGTTCTGCGGCGACGGCTCGCGCTGGGGCGTCTCCATCGTCTACCACGAAGAGACGGCGCCGCTGGGTACGGCAGGCTGTGTGCTGGAGGCTCTGGGTCTGCTGGCGGAAGAGTTCATCGTGCTCTATGGCGACACGATGCTGGATATCGACCTCAACCGCTTCCTGCGATATCACCGCGGCGCGCAGGCCGAAGCCACGCTGCTGGCGCATCCGAATGACCATCCACAGGATTCAGACCTGCTGGAGGTGAACGAGCGCGGCCTGGTGCGGGCCATACTTTCCTACCCCCACCCAGATGGCGCCTGGCTGGAGAATCTCGTCAACGCCGCCGCCTACGTTCTGACCAAGCCGCTGCTGGCGGCCTATCGCGACCGGTTCCAATCCGGCGACTTCGCCAAGCGCCTCTTCCCGATGATGATCGCGGACGGACGCCGCATCGCCGCGTACCGCAGCACCGAATATATTAAGGATGCCGGCACGCCGGAGCGGCTCGACAAGGTGGAGGCCGATTTCCTCTCCGGCCGCGTGGCGCAGGGCCGCGGGGCGAGGCCTGCCGTGTTCTTCGACCGGGACGGCACGCTGACCGCCGGGACGGGCCTCATCACCACTCCAGAGCAATTGGAGTTGCTGCCCGGCGCGGCCGCGGCGGTGGGGGCCGTCAACCGGGCGGGCTATCTGGCGGTGCTGGTCACCAATCAGCCGGTGATCGCCCGCGGCGATTGCACGGAGGCAGGGTTGCGCGTGATCCACAACAAGCTGGAAACGCTTCTCGGGCGCGAGGGCGCGTATCTCGATCAAATCTACTACTGCCCGCACCACCCTCACTCGGGTTATCCTGGCGAACGGACCGAACTGAAGATTGACTGTGCCTGCCGCAAGCCTAAACCAGGCATGATCGAGCGGGCGGCGGCGGAGCTGGGTATTGACCTGGCAAGGTCGTGGATGGTGGGCGACTCGACCATGGACATACTGACGGCGCACAATGCCGGGATTCGTTCCGCGCTGGTGCGCACCGGCAACGGCGGCGGTGACGAGCGCTATCAAGCCGAACCGGCGTTTCGCGCAGACGACGCAGCAGCGGCAACGGCCCGGATTCTCACATGATTATCAGCAAGACCCCTCTTCGCATGAGCTTCGCCGGCGGCGGCAGCGACCTGCCGGCCTACTACCGCCAGTTTGGCGGCGCGGTGCTGAGCACCACCATCGACAAGTACATCTACATCGCGGTTAACCGCAAATTCGACCATTGGATTCGCGTCAGCTACTCCAAAACGGAGACCGTGGAAGAGGTGGACCAGATTGAGCACCCCATCGTGCGGGCGTGCCTGCACAGGCTGCATTTGCGCAACGGCATCGAGATCACCTCTGTGGCCGATATCCCCTCCAAAGGCAGCGGACTGGGGTCTTCCAGCGCGTTCACAGTGGGGCTGCTGCATGCGCTCTCGGCCTACCAGGGGCGCTACCGCTCGGCCGAGGATCTGGCGCAGGAGAGCTGCGCGGTGGAACTGGAACATTGCGGAGGGGCCATCGGCAAGCAGGATCAGTACGCGGCGGCGTATGGCGGGCTGAACTTCATCCGGTTCAAGAACGACGAAACGGTGATCGTGGAGCCTGTGATCTGCGAGCGGCGTGTCGTCGACGAGTTCGAGCGCTCGCTGATGATGTTCTACACGGGCGCGACGCGGAGTGCGAATGAGATTCTGGCCGAGCAAAGCGCGGTTTCCGGCTCCGACTCGCAGGCGCAAGGCAGGCTGCACCGCATCGCCGCGCTGGCCGAGACCATGCGCGGTGAACTGCAACGCGGCAACGCCGGGGCGGTGGGCGAGATCCTGCACGAGAACTGGATGCTGAAGCGCGAGCTGACCGGCGGGATCAGCTCGACGGAGATCGATCAGTGGTATGAAACGGCGCGGCGGGCCGGCGCGACAGGCGGCAAGCTGCTGGGCGCGGGCGGCGGCGGGTTTCTGTTGTTTGTCGTGCCGCCGGACAGGCAGGACGAGGTCCGAAATTCGCTCTCCCGGCTAAAGCATGTCCCGTTTCGCTTCGAGCAGGAGGGCAGCCGGATCGTTTTCTACGCGCACTGAGGCGGCATTGTGGGCAGCATTGGTGTGCAATACAGCGCTGAGGAGCACCATGTTCCGGAGATCGCCACTGAGGCGGTGAGCCTGCCCGGAGAATGACGGCTTATCGTCGCGCCATCCGCGGTTTCACACGGGCGGCTGCATCATGCCGAACGCCTGCGGCACGTCCGGCGGGAAGGCATCGAAATCGGGCGCGATCCAGAGCATCTATTCACGACGGGCCGAACCGGTGCCCTAGCACCCATGGCGTATGATCCAAAACCCATGGGTCTTAGACCCAGTGGTCTAGACCGAAGGCCCCATGGAGTGTGTACCAACACCACCGGCACCACAACCCCGGGCCCTCAGGGTGCTGGATTCCCAAAACCCATGGGTGCTGGCGGTACACAAACTATAGACATTTTCATAGGCAGTGCTTCTTAGGCAGACGACGACGTCTGTACCCTCAATTGAGTGAGGCTCCAAAGATCAGTCAGGGTGACTACACTTGTTCCGAGATGGCGTGATAGCATGGTGTCCTTGGTGCTGCGCGACTTTTGTCCAGGGTTTGCGTACAGCCTACAGGTTTTGGCGAACTTGTCCGATATGTTTCTCATTCCAGGTGACCGTTCAGATGCGTAGAAAAAGGCCCAGCGGAATGTTGAGCACCGCCCAGGTTGCGCGGGTGCTCGGCGTAACCACCAAGACACTGTACCGGATGTTGAAAGATGGGCGTGCTCCCGAACCGGCCAGGAACGTCGAGAACAACTACCGCGTTTGGGCGCCGAACGAGGTACAGCAGCTGCAGGAGGAACTCTCATCGTGATCCGGCTGACAATCGGAAATCAGCGAGGTGGCGTGGGCAAGACCACGACGGCCATCACGTTGGCTCGACTTTGGGCTGAGGCAGGTTTGCGGACGCTGCTTGTGGACGCGGATCCTCAGGGGTCGATCGGCAGCATTCTGCGTATGCGCCCGGAACTGTATCTGATTGATTTTCTATGGAATAAGCGACGTCTCTCCGACTGTGTGATCCAGGCCGTACCTGGTCTTGACGTCCTCTGCAGCAACAGGGATACGCTGGAAGCGGAGCAGAGGGCTACTGGGACGATCGGTCGGGAGCGGTTCTTTGAGAACCTCTTCCAGGTCGTGGAAGACCACTACGATGCCATTGTGATCGACGTAGGGCCATCTCTCAGCCTGATGCAGATCTGCTCCCTCGTCTACACGACAGACTACCTGGTGCCGATCTCCATGGACGCTCTCAGCGTCACAGGTGCCACGGCGTTCTTCAACACGTCGTACCAGCTCGAAGTTCAGCTCAAAAAGAAATGCCGCTGTGTTGGCTTGCTGCCGACTATCGTCGATCATCGCTACCAGAACACAGAGCAAGTAATGAAGATGATCGATCTCATCAGCCAGAATTATAAGGTCGGGGTGTTGCCGGCGATTCGCACAGACTCAACCGTCGCGAAGTCGATACGCCTTCGTCAATTCATCGCTGAAGTTGATCCGAAGGCGAAGTGCCTGGAGGATTACCGGGAAGTATCCAGACGGCTGCTTCAGATATACGGTGTCCAACCCGCGGCTTCGATCCCAGCCCCAATGACAGAGACACGCAATGGCAACGAAGAGGAAGCAGCGACAGCCTAACGAAGATCTCGAGGCGGCCGTCGCAGAGATCCTCGACAACCCGATAGTGAAAATCAACCTCGGCTTTCTGAACGTGGGAAAGGCGGGGAGTGCGGATGTGTCTCTCGGCGGCGGTGTCGACACTTCACCTGTGGGGTATGAACCAAGACCCATGGGTGTTGAGTTAAAGCCAGTGGGTGTTAGTCTCACTCCTACTGATGCGTCGGAGACTTCTCAGTGGTTGCCGACTCTGACTACGTTCCATGGCGCGATTCCGATCTCGCAGAATGACCGGCCTGATAGCGCTGGAAGTGGTGATACAACTTCTGCTGAAGATCCAAAACCCATGGGTCTTAGCGGTCATCCGAGTGAAGTTCCTCAGGGGTCTAACCTAAGGCCCATGGGTCTTGATCTAGAGCCCGGGGGTGCTGGCCGTGAAGGCGAGGCGTGGCCATCGAAGTACGAGGATGACAGATCCGAAGGATTTGCCGTCCCCTCTAGCGCCAGTCTGAGGCGAGTAGACCAATTGAAGCCGGCTGAGGCGAATGCGCCTGGTATAGATCTAAGACCCAGTGGGTCTGACGTAAAACCCATGGGTCTTGATGTAGGCCCCATGGGTTCTGGAGTGAGCCAGAGTATGTTTCTGGCTGAGCAGTTGGGCACACTGTTTCCAGCGGCGCGTGTGCACCGGATTCGCCTCGCCCAGGACGCCCTTTCTCATGTGGAGGAGAAGGTGTATGACCTTCTCTGGGGTGTGAAGAATCAAAACCGGGATTCTTATAGACTCTCAGAGTTCAGTCTCCAGAGGATTGCGAATGAGGGACGGCTGAACATCAAGACGGTGCGCGAACTCCTGCCCCGACTCGTTGACAAGGGTTTCATTGGTATCGAGCGAGAAGCGGATGTACGCAGGAATCGGCCCACGCAGTATCGCGTGTGGAGCTACGGCGAGGTACTGGCGGACCAGCGCAGCAGGAATAGACTGTGGTTTGTAAAAACCGGTAAGGGTGTCTTCTATGCCCGACCGGTCTCTGTGGGCGTGACACGAGAGGATTCTCACCCGGAAGAGATAAAACCCATGGGTGTTGATCTAGAGCCCAGTGGTTTTGATCTCGAAGCTGGGGGTGTTGACTCAAGACCCAGGGGTCTTGCCGTAAGGCCTATGGGTTTTGAGTCAAAACCAACGGGTGTTGATATCTCACAGGGCCTCCTCGCGGAACTGAGTAGATGCATTCGCACCGGATTGGGGTTGACGCCGGACGAACCGCTTCTGAAGGCTCTGGTGGACGAGTGCCGTCAGAGGGCTTGCTTGACCGATGGAGAATCTGCCAGTGACGCGGAGATACTGCAGTTCACAGAGATGAAGATCAGGGTTCTGAGGCACGCCTCGACGCTACGGAATCCGCTGGCTGTGCTGAGAAGGGCGGTACCGGAGTGTTTCATCGGACAACCGCTGATGGAGCACCGGGCAGCAGAGCGCGCCAGGAAGGGAAGGGAACTGGAGGAACTCCGCCAGTACGAGGCGTCTCTGTACGATCAGGACGAAGAATCCAGGAGCGAGGATGAGCGGCTGAGCCTCTGGGAACGGATTAGCGGCCTTCATCGCACACCGCAAGGCTACGATCTCCGCGCTATTGCCGAGGACCCCGAGTTGGATGAGCACGGCAGAACGGTTGCTCTGGAGAGGATGCGGCGGCTGGGTAGATTCGCGCCGCGGGGGCTTTGAAGCGCTGGTCTTCTGAGTGGGATGTGGCAAAGCCCTGGTTGGCGCCTCTGCCAAGCACCACCTGAGAGCCACAGCCTAGCCAGAGATCGAATCCGCGACGCGCTGAGAACCAATAGCGCCTTTGTGGTTTCGGAGAGGAAGAACAGTCAGATTAGAGATTAAACACTGTCTGGCCGCCAGCATAGCATGACGAAGTGCGGCCCAGACCACTTGGCCTGGACCGCACGTTGGGGGGGAGAAAGTCTACTCAATTGCCAGGGTGACAGTGTTGCTGGCCAGGCGTTGTCCCTCTGCCGTCACGAGTTCCAGGCGGACCGGGACGTCGTTACCGAGAGGCGCCGCCGCCGGGATCCTCACCTGAACCAGGAAGATGCCGGCGGCGTCCCGGGACGGAACGACGGATTCCACCTGAGCATCGATGTCGCCCACCTTCACGAAGAGAGAGCCGGCGTAGGAATCAGAGACTCCGAGGCCTGTGGCCTGGAACGAGACCAGATCGTCTGGCTGGGCTGGCTCGCCTGCGCCATGGTAGTCCCGGATCATGGCGATCCGGTTCGCTTCCCCGATGGTGGCTAGCGCCTGCTGAGTGCGCAGGTTGGGAGCCCGGAGAAGTTCAGGACGTGCCGCCAGCAGGGTCGTCTGTACCGGGGTGGTTGTTCCGGATGGTGTATCCAGTTTGATCTCCAGGCCTGTCTCCGGCGCCGCGGTCGGACAGAGGAAATCGACTCTGGTCTGGTTGGCAAAGAGCACGGGGACGAGGCCATCGGAGATGTACACTTTGGTGCCGCCCAGTTCCAAAGAGGAACCACTGGGATCGGCAAGATCCTCCCCGACAAGACCGAGCCATCTGCCCTGCAGTGTGCCGACGGCGCCGGGACTGCACATGGCCCGGGCGACGGTCGCGACCTCTGGCTGGCCGGAGTCCACGACGATGCGCATCTCGGCATCTGATGAATAGCCGCTGGAGTTCATCGCGGTAAACGAGAGAGTGTGGTCACCCTGTTGATCGGCGGTAGGGGACCATTCGAAGCGATCCGAATCCTCGTGGAAAACTGCGCCCGCCGGGAGGCTGGATACCGAGATTTGAACGGGGAGGCCATCCGGATCCTGAGCGGAAGTCTGGAAGCTGACGGGCTGCCCAACCTTGACGATTTGAGTCCCAGGCAGGCTGAGGACGGGGGAGGGCGAGGGCAGAACGTCGATCTGATCTTCCGTCAGATCACTTTCGTCTCCCACGGTCACAGCGATAGTGGACGGAGGCGTCGCTTTGTCGATGCTTCCGTGGAATGTGAGGACACGCTGCTGAGCACGGGCTTGGACGGCGACCGGGATGCGGACGAAGCTACTGCTGGCAAATACGGGCATCTCGGAGGCGTCGTCGTTGCCGCCCAGTTGAAGTTGGCAGGTGAAGGAATCGCCAGCCTGCAGGGTTTTCGGCGCGCAAGACAGAGATCGGGAAACTTCTGTGGAGGCTGCCGTTCTGGATTCCGTTGAGGCGGCGGCTCGCTGCGTCGTGGACTGAGTGGCTGGTGCGCTACTTATGCTGGCAGGAACGACCGTTTGAGTTGGAGAGGCGACCGTATTGAAAACAATGTCCACCCAGTAGTTGCCTGCCTTATACGTGGTCGTCGGAAGTTTTGTGGTGTCAAAGCCGTACACACTGTTAGAGCCGTCTTCACCATCCCTCAGTGCATAGAGGGGCCCATTCGTGACGCCAGATGTCTGGAAGTACCGGGTGTTGCTTGAATAGGTCCCCTTCGAGTTTGTGTAGGAGACTACATATGTTCTGTTAGCGGCAATCGCGACCGGAACAGAGAAATTGGCCTGTTGCCATCCCGAAGCAGTCTCACCGCTGAAGTTGACGCTGGCGAGTAGTGTCCCTCCCGCGCTCCACAGTCTTCCGACGTGGGTTCCAACGTTGGTTGCTGGCTTGTAGAAGCGCACACCCAGAACATAGCCCGGGACTTTGCTTCGAAACTTCATTCCCAATTGGATCGGCGTGCTGCTGGCGGCGCTCAGTACAGATACGGAATCGGAATCCCACACTGAGCAGGGACACGTCCTGGCAGCAGCAGTCAGAGAGAGCGATGCCGTTCTTGAGACGCCACTCAATGTCGCCGTAACGGTGACAGCTTGCAGCGTGCTGATCGTAGCGGCGGTTGCCGTGAATACCGCCTGCGAGGTTGACGCCAACACAGTGACGGACGCCGGCACGGTCAGCAAACTGCTATTGTCCGAGACGGCAACCGTAAGGCTGGCCGCGGCCGCCGAGCTGAGTGTAACCGTGCACGTTCCACTGGCTCCGGAAGAGAGCGTGGTTGGGGCGCATACCAGCGATGTCAGTGTCACCGGAGGCGTCAGGCTGACCGAGGCGGTCTTTGCACTTCCGTTTAGTACCGCTGTCACTGTTGCTGTCTGCGCACTGGCGATAGTCCCGGCGCTGGCGCTGAACGTTCCCGTGGTGGCGCCCGCCGCAATGGTGACGGAGGCCGGAACGGTCAGGCTCACGTTGTCATCCGAGAGCGAAACCACACTGCCTCCGGCTGGGGCCACCGCGCTCAAAGTCACGGTGCAGGTAGTGGTGGTACCCGAAGACACAGAGGCTGGGTTGCAAGCCAGCCCACTGAGTTGAACCAGGGATGAGGTCACACTAACTGAGGCTGTCTTCGATGTACCGTTGGCCGTCGCGGAAACTGTGACCGTCGTGGTGGCGGAGACTGTTCCCGCAGTTGCCGTGAACGCGGCACTTGCACTGCCCGCGGCGACCGTGACGGAAAGCGGCACGGTGAGATAGGTGCTGTTATCAGAGACAGCAACGACGACTCCCCCAGTCGGGGCAACCTTGTTGAGCGTGACAGTACAGGTACTGGTGGCGCCCGACAAAATGGAGGATGGGCTGCAAACCAACCCGCTGATTTGAGCTGGTGCGGTGACCACACTGACCGAAGCTGTTTTGGATGTGCCGCTGGCGGCGGCGGTGACAGTCACAGTGGTGTCGGTGGAGACGGTCCCGGCGGTGGCTGTGAATGCCGCTGTTGTACCGCCGGCAGCGACCGTGACGGATGCCGGCACATTGAGAAAGGTACTGTTGTCAGAGATAGAAACCGAGAGGCCGCCAGCGGGCGCTGCCTTGTTCAAGGTTACGGTGCAGGTGGAGGTGGCACCCGACAATATGCTGGATGGACTGCAGGTGAGCGTGGACGGAACCGCCGGAGCGACAAGGGCAAGAGAGGCGTTGGCGGTGGTGCCATTGAGACTGGCGGTCAGCAGCGCTGTGCTGTTGGCTGCTACGGCAGATGCCGAGGCAGTGAAGGTGGCGGTGGAGGCGCCGGCAGCGACGGTAACGGAGGCCGGAGTCGTAACGAAAGTACTGTTATCGGAGAGCGCGACGGCGATACCCCCCGTGGGCGCTGCCTTGTTCAAAGTCACGGTGCAGGTGGCAGTACCGGCTCCGGTGATTGAGGATGGATTGCAGGTCAACGAGGACAGCCCAACCGGTGTGACGACCTGAAACGAAACAACACCGCCGGTTGCCGACGTGGTGATGCTATCGCCAGCAAGGGAAGCGGAGTCCGGGTTCGAAACCTGAATCGATCTGCTTAGATTCGCGCTGGAGGACAGCGTCAGGATCAAGGTGGCAACTACTCCATTGCCGATCGTGTTGGCATTGACACCCGTCAGCAGGCAGGTAAAGGTACCGTCGGCGCCTTCGCACACCAGCGACTTGGAGGCGCTGGTGGCGCTCGGCCCGGCTGTAACTGTCATAGCGGTGAAGTCAGCGGTGGAAAAGGCAAAGTTCCACTGAAGCCCAGCTGGCTGAGTTCCGGATGAGGTCAGCGTAAGCGGGAGGCTGACGCTGCCTCCGGCAGGGGCGGTTCCAGACGCTAGCGAAAGCGAAACTGGCGCTGTGGATGCGAATGCCGAGAGTGAAATTCCAGCCAAAACTATCGCTCGGGTCAATGAAGCTCGGTTCACGTAAGTAGTCCTGTGCCTTCGGGCAAAAAGTATCCTGCAACTATCTATCGGGCGCGGCTAATGAGGGGGGGATGGGGGCTGTGCCTTAGGGGCGGATACAGACAAACGTAGCGGTACATCGATCAAACCCTACCTATTGGTTAAGCTGCCCCTGGTACCAGCGATCTAGGGCTGCCGCGTGAAACCGGTGGGGGCGGAACGGCTGAACTCACGTTGGAGCGAACCGTCCGACCGGGTCAGAGACAACGCTAGGCGTCAGAAGCATCTCTAAGAGATCCCGACCTGAAAATATTCTATTAAGTTAATCACACACCTGCCATGAGATTGCCTGGGTCTGAAGACACCCGTATTGTTGTTATGAATTGGATACTGCAATGTAAGAAAAATCTTCGGGTAGGAAAATAAGCAGAGTCTGGATCGACGAGCCTGTCATTGGGGAGGACAACGGAGGTGCTCTGGACAGAGACAACTTCCTCGGAAGAAAAACGCCCATTTCTGTAAAACTGAAGATGTACCTTTCTTAACGGGAGTCTACGACTCGGACATCGCGGCCGAATCCGGAAGAGTCCCTCTAGCAAGCCGACTGCCAAACAACAAAGTCCTTTATTTCAGACACTTCATGCCGTAGCTGTGGACTGACTACGCAAAAAGTACCGCGGCTCATAATACTGCGAGCTGACGTGCATGTAAGATTTACCGACTGCTCCTCCATAAGCGTACTGGCGGTTTTTGATGTGTTCTTACAGGCGCTCCACATTGGCACTTACTTGCTATCGGCGTTCTTTCTCCGCTGTGTCCACACCTATTCCTGTTGGCTTCAGGTGATCTACCTATAGGTCAACTAGCCGGAATAGTCGATGAGCATGACTAGGAAGGCTAGGAGTAGTTGTGTTCAGCTCCAGCGTCATCAGGGAGACTAGAGTCCGTTTCCGCCCCGTCGTGATTGCACTGGTATTGCTGGTCACCGCCAGTTCACGGACGATGGCATCGACGGCGCCGGTTTCACTGGCGCTGGGTTCCGCTACTGCCTTGGCCCCGGGTACTGTCAGCTTAAATCTCTCGCTCTCCTCCGCAACCACGCAGCCCGCCGGACTGCAATGGTCGTTCATGTTTTCCACTTCGGACTTCACAGCGATTAGTATTGTGGCCGGGCCCAGTGCTGCCAGTGCCTCCAAGAGTCTGGTTTGCGGCGGCGGCAACGGCGCCTACACCTGTCTGCTTTACGGAGTGAATGCCAACACAATCGCGAATGGAGTGGTGGCTACGGCGACGCTGACGTTGTCGTCCAGCGGAACCTTAAGCAGACCGGTTCAGATCTCGAACGCAGATTCGTCTTCGCTCGCAGGCGAGAGCATGACCACCGCGGCAACCGGCGGCGTTGTCACTGTTCCGGCCGCCGCACCGGTCGGATTATCCTCTTTGGCTTGCGCGCCCAGTTCTCTCGGTTCCGGGGCATCCGCGACGTGCACGGTGAACCTGACTGGTAACGCACCCACAGGCGGCGCAGTTGTCACGCTCTCCGACAACAGCACCCTCGTCACGCTGCCAGCGTCCGTCACGATAGCGGCTGGCGCCTCAACCGCGACCTTCACGGCCGCGGCGTCCACCCTAAGCGCCGACAGCACCGCCACACTGACCGCCAGCCTCAATGGCACCACCGCCAGCGCCACGCTGAGCCTTGTTGCTCCCACGGTTCCGTCCACGCTCAGTTGTTCTCCAACGACCGTGCCGGCGGGCTCCGCCACGACTTGTACCGTCACCCTGAATAAGGTCGCGCCCACCGGCGGCCTGCCAGTGGCCATTACGGACAATAGCACCTGGTTAACATCTGTAGCCTCCGTTACGGTTGCCGCCGGCACCACAACGGCTTCATTCACGGCCACTGCCGGGACGGTGTCCGCCACCACCGCTGTCACCATCACCGCCACCGCAAACGGGACTTCCGCGGCAACCTCAGTGAGCCTGACAGCAGCACCGGCAGAACTCAGCGGGCTGACTTGCAGCCCGGCCGCGATCACGGGCGCAGGCAGTTCCACCTGCACAATCACATTGACAGCCGCGGCTCCGAGCGGCGGGGTCTCTGTTGCCGTGACAAGCAACAACGCCAATGTGACCGCCACGTCGCCGATCATAGTGCCAGCGGGGGCCAGCAGTGCATCGTTCACAGCCGCCGCCGCCGCCGTCCTGACGGATCAGACCGCCACCATCACAGCGACGCAAGGCTCCAATTCCAGGACAGCCTCAATCAGCCTCGGCGCTCTTGTTCAGGTATCGTCTTTGCTCTGCACTCCAACCGCCCTGGTGTCTGATGGCACCAGCACCTGCACCGTCACTTTGAGCAAGGCGGCGCCTGCCGGAGGCAGCGTGGTAGCGGTCTCGGACAACAACGCAATTCTGACGGTCCCCGCCTCCGTAGCGATTGCGGCGGGCGCCACGACGGGCACGTTCAACGCCACCGCCGGGGCCATCACCAGTACTCAAACCGCAACAGTCACAGCGGCATTGAATGGAAGCGTCAAGACCGCTTCAATTGGTCTGACGCTCACTGTGACGCTCAGCTCTCTGACGTGCACGCCGGCTGCTCTGGGCTCCGGGGCATCCGCGACGTGCACGGTGAACCTGACTGGTAACGCACCCACAGGCGGCGCAGTTGTCACGCTCTCCGACAACAGCACCCTCGTCACGCTGCCAGCGTCCGTCACGATAGCGGCTGGCGCCTCAACCGCGACCTTCACGGCCGCGGCGTCCACCCTAAGCGCCGACAGCACCGCCACACTGACCGCCAGCCTCAATGGCACCACCGCCAGCGCCACGCTGAGCCTTGTTGCTCCCACGGTTCCGTCCACGCTCAGTTGTTCTCCAACGACCGTGCCGGCGGGCTCCGCCACGACTTGTACCGTCACCCTGAATAAGGTCGCGCCCACCGGCGGCCTGCCAGTGGCCATTACGGACAATAGCACCTGGTTAACATCTGTAGCCTCCGTTACGGTTGCCGCCGGCACCACAACGGCTTCATTCACGGCCACTGCCGGGACGGTGTCCGCCACCACCGCTGTCACCATCACCGCCACCGCAAACGGGACTTCCGCGGCAACCTCAGTGAGCCTGACAGCAGCACCGGCAGAACTCAGCGGGCTGACTTGCAGCCCGGCCGCGATCACGGGCGCAGGCAGTTCCACCTGCACAATCACATTGACAGCCGCGGCTCCGAGCGGCGGGGTCTCTGTTGCCGTGACAAGCAACAACGCCAATGTGACCGCCACGTCGCCGATCATAGTGCCAGCGGGGGCCAGCAGTGCATCGTTCACAGCCGCCGCCGCCGCCGTCCTGACGGATCAGACCGCCACCATCACAGCGACGCAAGGCTCCAATTCCAGGACAGCCTCAATCAGCCTCGGCGCTCTTGTTCAGGTATCGTCTTTGCTCTGCACTCCAACCGCCCTGGTGTCTGATGGCACCAGCACCTGCACCGTCACTTTGAGCAAGGCGGCGCCTGCCGGAGGCAGCGTGGTAGCGGTCTCGGACAACAACGCAATTCTGACGGTCCCCGCCTCCGTAGCGATTGCGGCGGGCGCCACGACGGGCACGTTCAACGCCACCGCCGGGGCCATCACCAGTACTCAAACCGCAACAGTCACAGCGGCATTGAATGGAAGCGTCAAGACCGCTTCAATTGGTCTGACGCTCACTGTGACGCTCAGCTCTCTGACGTGCACGCCGGCTGCTCTGGGCTCCGGGACATCCGCGACATGCACGGTGAACCTGACTGGTAACGCACCCACGGGCGGTGTGGTTGTCACGCTATCCGACAACAGCACCCTCGTCACGCTGCCAGCGTCCGTCACGATAGCGGCCGGCGCCTCTACCGCGACCTTCACGGCCTCGGCGTCCACCCTAAGCGCCGACAGCACCGCCACACTGACCGCCAGCCTCAACAGTGCCACCGCCAGCGCCACGCTGAGCCTTGTTGCTCCCACGGTTCCGTCCGCGCTCAGTTGCTCTCCAACGACCGTGCCGGCTGGCGCCACTACCACCTGCACTGTCACCCTGAACAAAGCAGCGCCCACCGGCGGCCTGCTTGTCTCTGTTTCTGACAACGGCGCTGCCCTTACGGTGCCGGCCTCCGTCAATGTTGCAGCCGGCACCACAACGGCTTCATTCACAGCCACTGCCGGGACGGTGTCCGCCACGGCACCTGTCACCATTTCCGCCACCGCCAATGCGATCTCCAAAACGGCGACCGTCAGCGTAACCGCCGCTGCGGTTCAACTCAGCGGGCTGGCCTGCAATCCTGGTTCGTTGTTGGGCGCAGGCACCTCCACTTGTGCGATCACATTGGCTGCTCCGGCGCCCAGCGGTGGGGCCTCTGTGGCCGTGACGAGCAACAATGCCGGCCTGACGGTCCCGTCGCCGATCGTTGTGCAGGCGGGAGCCAGCAGTGCTTCGTTCACAGCGACGGCAGCCGTGGTTGCGACCGATCAGACCGTCACCGTCACTGCTACACACGGATCCACTTCCAAGACAGCCTCGATCAGCCTCGGCGCTCTTACTCAGGTATCGTCTTTGCTCTGCACCCCAACCAGCCTTCTGTCCAAGGCAACCAGCATCTGCACAGTCACGCTGAGCAAAGCTGCTCCTGCGGGCGGCAGTCCGGTCTCCGTGTCGGACAACAGCACGCTCCTGACAGTTCCCGCTTCCATAACGATTGCGGCGGGCGCCACCGCAGGAACATTCAGTGCAATGGCCGGAACCGTCTCAACCGCTCAAACAGCGACAGTGACAGCAGCGTGGAACGGAAGCTCCAAGACGACTTCAATCACCTTGGCGCCAACGCCAAATGCAGGCGTGAGCGTCTCCTCGCTGATCTGTGGTCCCACGTCCATTGCGGGTCCAGCCTCAGCCTCCTGCACTGTCACACTGGCCGAAGTCGCGCCAGCCGGCGGGACCGCCGTGACTCTATCCGACGACAGCATTTCTCTGGCGACGCCAGCCTCCGTGACGGTGGCAGCCGGCAGCAGTACAGCGACTTTCGCCGTCACGGCGAGTTCCGTTACCAGTTCCACCCCGGTGATCGTGACTGCCGCTGCCAATGGAACCTCCGCGATGGCTGGTATCACGATCACCGCGGTCAAAGCGGCCACCTACTCCATCTCTGGTGTGGTAACGGCGAGCGGTGCACCGGTCAGTGGCGTGACAGTTGCGCTGGCCGGCCCACAAACCAGCAACACGACAACGGCTGCCGACGGCACATACTCTTTCCAGGCGGTATCGAGTGGCGACTATTCGGTGACGCCCACCCGCAACAACCTCGCATTCTCACCGTCGGTGACTGCGATCAAGCTCACAGGTAACCAGACGGTCAATTTTGTTGTGTCGACCATCCAGGGTACCCTGGGCGTCAACCGTAGCGCGCTGCGCTTTGGAGCCACAGCGGGTGGGACGGCGACGACGGCGGAGCAGGAAATCGTGGTGAGTGTGAGTGACAACCTCCCCGTGAGTTGGACGGTCGTATCGGACAAGGCGTGGCTGAGGACCACACCATCCACAGGCGTGGGAACAGGCCGGTTCACGGTCTGGCTGGCCCCTGGCAGCTTGCCCGGTCCTGGGATCGCGACAGCAAGTCTAACGGTCAGTTCGAGTGGTGCGACCAGCGCTCCGCTGACAATCCGGGTAGTGTTGGCCGTATCTTCTGCGACAGGGGCGCCGTTTGGAAGCTTCGACACGCCCACACACGGAGCGACCGGCCTCGGCTCGGGATTTGCCGTCACGGGCTGGGCGCTCGATGACGTTGGAGTAAAGAAGGTTCAGATCTGGCGCGAGCGGGTGGGCGTGGAGCCAGTACATAGCAACGGCATGGCCTACATCGGCGATGCTGTGTTTGTCCCGAACGCGAGGCCGGACGTGGAGCAGCTGTACCCGAATCATCCCGCCAACTATCGGGCCGGATGGGGCTATATGCTTCTTTCGAACTTCCTGCCGAACCCTAGCGGCGGACCGGCTGGAAATGGCACATACAAGCTGCACGCCATCGCTCTGGATGCCGAGGGCCGCGAGACGGATCTTGGAGTGAAGATGATTGCTGTGGACAATGCCCGTTGGACGAAACCACTTGGGGCGCTCGACACACCCGGGCAGGGCGAAACTACCTCGGGTTCTGCCTACATCAATGGTGGGTGGGCGCTGACACCCCTACCCAACAAGATCCTGAGCACTGCTCCGTCGGCGATTCAGGTGTACGTGGATGGAATCTTCGTTGGCAGCCCAACTTACAACCAGTACCGCCCGGACGTCGCCAGTTTATTCCCTGGCTATGCCAACTCGGCCGGCGCCGGCGGCTCCTATGTGTTGGACACAACGAAGTACGCCAACGGGATGCACAGTATCGCCTGGCTGGTGACGGATAATGCCGGCAGGACAGACGGCATTGGCAGCAGGTTCTTCTCCATTCTGAACAACGGCTCCACCATGGCGAGCGTTTCCGAAGTGGAGGAAGTGAAAGGCCGGCAACAGCTTCTGCAGATCGCCCGGCAGAGTTCCAGGCTGATTGAAAAACCATCGGCGCCGTCGTATCGCAAGGGCTCTGCTCCTGACAGCCCACTGTCTCCCATACCTTCGGGCGGTGAGGGCCTGTTGAGTCCCATTGAGCTGGATGAATTGGAGCGGGTCGAGATCCACCTTCCTGCCGCACCGGCAGAAACTCGCTGGACCGGCGGCGTCCGAGTGAACGGCGAACTTCGTCCTCTTCCAGTTGGAGCGACACTGGACCAGGAAGACGGTGTCTTCTACTGGCAGTTAGGCCCGGGCTTCCTGGGCGAGTACCAACTGGAGTTCAGCTGCCAGGGCGGCGTGCAAGCTTCGGTCGATACCGTGATTCCGGTCCGTGTGAGGGCGCGGGATAGTGTCGCGTCTGCCGCGCAGTAGCAATCGCGAGCACCGGATGCTTACCGAGGCGGCACCGAGAGTTGCCACTGAACGAAAGCGCGGCAACAGACACGCCTGGATTGCCCCATTCCGGGAATCTTCGGGACTCTACAGGGTCAGGCCGTTACTGCCTGCGGTCCTGAATTCATACTGCAGGATCTTCACTGCCGTCCGGCGTTCGGAGCAACGAATCACTTTGCCGCTAACAACGATTTTCATCGGGTGACGGTTTTCCAGTTTGGCTGGCCAGCGGATCACCATGTGCAGGATCTCACCCTCTTCCAAGGCGAAATCTGTTTCAAAGAGAATTCCACGGCTGCTCATGTTCAGAGTCTTGCCGGGAATCGGTGTGATCTCAGCTTGTCCAACACGTCGTCGGAACATCAGGTCTTGCTCGAACGGATATCTGGGCCTGCCTCGACGCTCGTTCAGTGCAGCCGCCCATGCGCCATCGCGGACGAGCTTGGTCCGACCTGTCAACCTACCCATACCCTCAATCTCCTCCTTGGGCCGGGATCCAGCAATGGACAAAAGGTAGTGTAACTTGCATCACACGAACCGAAAAGAGCCAGTACAACCACAGGCCTTAGACCCAGCCTATAACATGACGCTTCCGTCAGGTAATGCTGGAGCCAAGTTGGGAGGCACGTTCTTCCGTGAAAACGAGGGAAGCCGGATCTGTGAAGCCCAAGAGGGCTGCATAGTACAATCAACGGTACGCACCGGATGCATCTATGGGACTGAGGACAATCTGCGCTGGTTTTCTGTTTGTCTTCTGCTCCTTAGTTCAGTGCGCAGAACTTTCCTTGGACCCCGTTTCTATTTCAGCCGGTTCGCTCGTGCCGTTCGTGCTCCGATTCACGGCGGCCGGAAGCACTGTGGCGGCACTGCAGTTCGACCTGGAATATGATTCGGCGTTGAGTTTGACGGCCAGTGCAGGCGCAGTGGCACTCAGTGCCGGCAAGGAGATCTACAGCGCACCTGTTTCGGCACGTCGTACGCGTTTTCTGGTTGCGGGCATGAACCAGAATGTCTTGGGTGACGGAGTTCTCACGACCATCAATGCCTTCGTGAGTGCCAACACAGCGGCGGGTGCTCTCCCGTTGCGGCTCACGAACTTGCTTGCCTGCGATCAGGATGGGAATGTGGTTCCACTGACAGGCAAGGACGCCAGTGTGGCCGTGAGTGCCAATGCGACGCCAGTGGTGTCCGGGGTATTTCCACAATTGGCAGTCGGCGGTGGGTGGAAAACGAGCTTTACTCTGTTGAACCTGGCCAATACCCCACAAATGGCGAAACTGACGTTTTGGGACAATGACGGCGCTCCACTCACAGTTTCCCTGGCGTTTTCTCCGGAAGTGGGACTTGCTCCTACAGTCGGAGCGTTGACGGAAGTGCTGATACCGGCGAACGGTATGGCTGTGGTGGAAACGGAGACGTCAGCGCCTTCTGAGATGATGACCGGATGGGCAAGAATGCAGGCGCCCGCCGGGATCGTGGGGTCGGCCATTTTCCGATATCGCCCGGCAGAGGGCCAGGAGTCAGAGGCAGTCGTTCCCCTGGAAACGCGCAGCCCGTACTCCTTTGTCCTGCCCTACGACACGACGGCCGGGTTTGCCGTCGGTGTCGCGGTAGCGAACGACTCGGAAACGTCGGCGGCCAACATCGCAATCACCGTGCGGGATGCTGCCGGCAAGGAGTTGCTCACGGACACCATGGCCCTGCCCGTCCGCGGGCACGCCTACTTTGCCCTGTCCAGCAGATATCCCAGTCTGGCTGGTGTCCGGGGGAGTCTGGAGTTTGGGGACCTGAACGGCGGCAAGATCGCCGTGCTGGGTTTGCGGTTTAGCCCTGCCGGATCGTTTACTTCCATCCCTGCGGAGACGAAATAGTGAGCTTGCGCCGCGGGTGGGGTCTTCCGATACTTCCAGGCGAACCATTACTGGCCGAGCGACTCCATCAGCCACGTGTGGCTGGCTCGGTTTGCCTCCTGATCCTGTGTTGCTTTGCAGTTGCCGGGTTGTGGCCGTTTCGGCAGATTCCCAACGAGGTAACCTGGCTCGCGGATCGGCCGGGAGTGCACTTCGGGAAGCATGGGATCATCCTCAGTGCCGGCGCCCTGCCCGCTGTCGGTTCAGGGGACTGCAGCATCGAGATGTGGGTGCGGCCGGCCGGTGGGGAGGAGTCCAGCACACTGCTGGCCTTCTATACGGCCACCGGCGGTACTGGGATCTCGCTGCAGCGATCCCTGACCGACTTGCGTCTGGACCGTGAAACCGCGGGCGGAAGACCGGACAAGTCGTACGTCAATGATGTTTTGTTCGATGGCAAGCTTGTCTTTCTCACTGTGGTCTCCAGCGCGCAAGGAACCGCCGTCTACCTGGACGGCGCTCTTGTTCGGAAGGTATCGCGACTCCGTGCACGTTCCGGCGATTGCTCTGGCAGCGTGGGAGTTGGACATCCGGCCAGGGGGCACAACAGCTGGCAGGGTGAGATCTACGGGCTGGCCATCTACAACCACGAACTGACGTCGGTGCAGGTGCAGTCCAGCTATCGATCGTGGCTGACGACTGGCCGGCCTGACGACCGCAACGGCGAGAGACCCGGTGCGCTGTATCCGTTCAGTGAGAAGGGCGGCAGCGTAGTGCGCGACCATGGCCCCGCTGGTGTGAATCTGACGATCCCGGAGCTCTACTCGAATATTCAACGGACTTGGCTTGAATCTCCGCGCCTCGCCTTTGAGCCGCGTTGGGGCTACCTCGATGACATCGTCATCAACATCGGCGGCTTCGTCCCGTTTGGTTTTGCGTTCAGTCTCTTCCTGGCGTCGACTGGCCGGATTCGCCGGGTGGGGGCGTGGGCGATCCTCGGTGGCTTATGCGTGAGCCTGGTGATTGAGATTCTGCAGGTCTATCTCCCAACCCGGAACTCGGATCTGACCGATGTCCTGACCAACACTCTGGGCGCGTCTCTGGGTGCGGCGATATACGCGCTGTGGCAGCGCAGGATACTCCGGGCGGGTGTGGCGGCCGGCGGGCCTGTAGCCCTTTTACATGGTGCTTCTAGGTGAAACGCCTATGGGGCCGTTGTCCACCAGGGCCGATCTAGTAGATAAGTCGGCGTATTACCATAAGTTGTGATTGCCGACCACTCACTCCGGCGCTTTTGCGGGTCTCACGAGCTCAGCAGAAGCCGGTCAGGTTCGGTGTGGAGTCCGCTGTAGAGGTTTGCCAGTTGGCAGGAGTCCCGATGATGTGTAGAAATTGGTCCGCCGCCGTTACTCTTGGCTTGTTCCTGTATACGGCCTCGGTTTCGGCCCAAACCGTGCCGCTGAATGCCTGTGACCTGAACAGAGATGGGGCGGTCAACAAGGCCGATGCCGATTTGGCCGTGAGCATGGTCCTGGGCCCGGCGTCGGGCTGCACGGCCAACATCGTCGGCCCGGGCATCTGCAACATTGTCATCGTGCAGCGGGTGATCAACGCGGTGTTGACAGGGTCATGCATCACCGGCAATCCGCACTCCGTCTCCTTGACTTGGGTAGCCAGCACCTCCACCAACGTGGTTGGTTACAACGTCTATCGTGGGGCTACCCCTGGAGGGCCTTACACGCTCCTGACCTCGACGCGTGTCGCGGGCCTTGCCTACACCGACAACGCTGTTCAGGCGGGTCAAACCTACTACTACGTGGTCACGGCCGTGGATAGTAGTAACAACGCCAGCGTCTACTCGACCGAGGCCATGGCGGTGGTGCCGTACCCGTAGATCTCGCCGACCCGCCTCTCCTTGACATCGCTTTGGACTTGAGCCGCAAGTGCCAGGGCTGCGCCAAAAAAGATGCCTACGCCCGCCGAAAGCCAGTGAGGTTCGCGGCGGGCGCAATATCGAGCTCGATCTGGGACGGCGTCTATTGTCGCCGCGTCAGGAGGTGGTGCTATTCGGACTGCCGAAATCGGCGACGAAGGACCACAACCAAGCCAAGCAGGCCGGACATGTCGAGAGCGAGCAGCGCCACTGCCGAAGGCTCCGGCACTGTCACGTTCGAAATAAACCTCTGCGATGGCAGGCTCTCCCCGCTTGCTGACGCCGGAGTGTATACGGTGTAGCGAACCGAAGTCCCAGACGCAATAGCGTTGACGGCCAATTGCGTGATTTCAGCTTTAAAAGTGGCGGCATTACCAAAAGTGTTACCATCCGTCAAACCTACGAGCGCATCTTTGTTGAAGATGTACCAGATTGCGAATGATAGCTTTCCGCGGTCTGGGTTCGTCAGTGGCGACATCGCGAGTAACTCGGCGGCGAGTCTGGCAGCCCCGTCATATCTCTGTTGCAGCGTCGCCACAGGCGGATTCTGCCATGCCGTATTGTACGGGCCACCCGTGCTGTCGGACAAATTGTACGTTATAGAATTCCAGCCTGTGGTCTCGGCGATGTCGAGACAAACGACGCTCAAATTTATCGGAGAGACTAGGGATGGTGTGGAACTCACAATCGGGTTGCCGACTTTGGTGATCTGAGCCGAGTAGGGATTCACGTATTTCCCTCCCCACTGTGTAAGGGTGAGGGGATTCGTCGCAAGGTTCATCATCACCTGATCTGCGAATGCAAGTGGAGCTGTCAGGCACAGCAGAAGAGCTGCGCTCCCCAGGCGGATTCGGGTCGAAATATGCTGCATGGCGCTCCTCCGAGCTCAACTATCGTGCCTCGCGCAGTTTGCGAGGAAAATTGAGGCCAAATACACTTGCCTCATAGGGTATTGTCCCCGTATGCAAACGATCCAGTCAATACCGTAATGTTTGGTTTAGTACTATGGCGCCGGTATGGTACTGGTGGTACCGGTGGACGTTTTGGCGCTGGTACGAAGGGTGAGTTCCTGTTCGAGCTTCAGTCTGGACGTGCCGGTTCGTGGCGCATTATAGTGAGACCATAAGAATTGGTCGAGTCTTGACTGCGCCGTAAGGCCCGTTCGGTCGACGGCGATGCCGTAAGAGGTGTTCCATTGATTCACGCCCAAGACAATCCAGCGGTGGAGAACGGTATGTACGAGACGGCCCAAGACGCCTGTCGTGTGGCAGGGAGACGAGCTAAGTCACCTCTACTTTGGCTCTTGGCGCTCGGAGCAATCCTGTTGGCAGGATGTTCCAGCGATCCGAATGCACAGAAACTGAAATACCTGAGTAGCGGCGATAAGTTCTACAAAGCCGGGAAATACCAGGAAGCGGTGATTCAGTTTCGCAATGCAGTGCAGCTGGATCCGAAGTCCGGAGAGGCCCGCTACCAGCTTGGCCGCACGTATCTGGGCTTGAACAATCCGGAAGCGGCTTTTAAGGAGCTGACTGAGGCCGTCGCACTCCAGCCGTCGAACTTGGATGCGCACTTGAAACTCGCAAGCCTGCACATTGGACGCCGCGAATTCGACAAGGCGACTGCCTTGTTGACGAAAGTGATCAAAGCCGATCCGAAGAATGGAATGGCCCACGCGATCCTTGGCCAGAAGCATGCCGCCAAGGGTGAGTTGGCGGACGCGATTGCGGAGTTGGAGAAGGCAATCGAACTCGCTCCCGGGCAGGTTGAGTTCTATAGCGCGTTGGGGACGATCCAATTCGCTTCCGGCAAGCCCCTGGAGGCGGAGGCTGTGTTCAAGCGCGCTACCGCGGCGAACCCGAAATCGGTGGCTGCGCACATGGATCTGGCGCAGTATTTCCTCTCTCAGCGCAAGCCGGAGGCGGAAGCCGAAGCAAAGACGGCGGTTGGCCTGGAGCCGAAGGCCGTGCCGCCTCGTCTCCTCCTGGCCCGCGTCTACACGGTGCTGGGCCGGCCGGAGGAGGGCGAGAAGCAGCTAAAGGAACTGAAGTCAGTTGCTCCCGATGCTCCACTGGCGTATCAGGCGCTTGGCGCCTACTACGAATCCAGCGGCCAGCGTGAAAAGGCAGTTACCGAGTTCCAGAGTGTGTTGGCTTCCAAGCCTTCAGATGAAGTCGTCCAAAGGCACCTGATCGAGAACCTGATCGAGTTGAAGCGGCTGAAGGAAGCCGATGCCCTGAATCAGAAGGTTCTGGAGAAGCGCCCAAACGATCCTCTGGCCCATTTCGCGCGGGGACGCATCCTCCTGCTGCAGGGACAGAATCAGGAGGCTGCCACGGCGCTTCAGAAGGCGGCTACCGCTCAGCCCAATGCTGCTCCCATCCACTACTTATTGGGGACAGCTCAGGCGGCTCTCGGGCTGACGAAGCAGGCGAGGGAGTCCTTCTCGAAGGCGCTGGAGTTGCAGCCCCGCATGACCGACGCCGCAGTGGCGCTCGCGGGGTTGGCAGTTGCCAGCGGCGATCAGGAAACGGCGCTTCGTCTGACTGCCGGCGTGTTGGAAACCAATCCGAACTCTATCCCTGCGAGTGTGACCAGAGCTCGATCGTTCTTGGCGAAGGGCGATGTTCGGCAAGCTGAGACGCTGCTGCTGGAGGGCCTGAAGCGCGATCCGGCGTCTCTGCAGATATTGCCCGTGCTGCTCAGTATCCGCATCAGTCAAGGCAAGAGCCAGGAAATGATTCAGCGGATTGCTCCGCTCGTACAGCAGCAACCACAGAATGCGGGTCTTCGATCCGTGTTGGCGCTGGCGTACTATGCCGCCGGCGACGTCCGGCAATCAGAAACCAACGTACGAGAAGCGCTCAAGCTCGACGGGAAGACGCGATCCGGGCACCTGTTGCTGGCCTACGTCCTGTTAGCCAAGAAGGAAATTGAACCGGCGAAGGCAGAGCTCCGCAGCTCCATCGAAGTTGAGCCGAAGAATCTCAATAGCTACCTTCTGCTGGGCTCCCTCTATGAGTCGGAGCGGAATTGGGAAGAAGCAAAGAAGGTCTATGAGCGTGCGCTCCAGGTGGATCCTGAGTCTCCATTGATGGCGAACCAACTCGCGTATCTATACCTGGAGCACGGCGGAGATTCCAACAAGGCCCTGGCGCTTGCCCAGCAGGCCAAGCAAAAGTTGCCGCGCTCTCCAAACGTGGCGGATACCCTGGGCTGGGCGTACTACAAGAGAGGGATGCACGATCTGGCGATCACGCAGTTCAAGTTGTCCGCAGAGATAGCGCCCAAGAACCCGACGTATCACTACCATCTGGGGTTGGCGTACCTGGCGGCGGGGAATAGGCGATCCGGCGAGGAGTCGATCCAGCTCGCGCTCAAAGATCCGAATTTTCAGTACGCGGAACTAGCCCGGGAGGCGCTGAAGAAGACTTCCCAGCGCGCCCGCTAGCGCCCGTCTCAAGCCGCCGGAACAGCAGGAGCAGCGGCACCAGGATGGCGATGGCTACCAACGTGAAAGGTAGTCCTCCCATCCGATGCAGAGGCCCCTCCAGGACGTCGGGTGACACGTAGACGCCGAGCCAGGAGAGCGTGGTGATGCGCACCGCGTTCTTGAAAATGGCGATGGGGATTGTGAGCGCGATTAAGGCGAGCTTGCTCCAGTTGGAACGGAAGAACAAGTGACTTGCCATCGCGACCGTGATGAGCAGGGCTGTGGTGGATCGGATGCCGCTGCATTGTTCGGCCACTTCGATGTTGAGGCCTGGGAGAGCAAAGACGAGACCGTTCCGGAAGACGGGGATGCCGATCAATTTGAAGACGAAATGAGATACATCGGCGGAGGCGTACTGCAGGCCAACTTCTGCCATATGCATCAGGTTCTCGGGGAGCGGAGCGGTGAACAACAGAGCGAATAAGGGAACGGCTGCGGAACGAACGGTCTTAGTTCCGTAGAAGAGCAGAAACCCGGCGATCCACACCAGGATGACAGCGAGCATTTCCACCGAGAGGCCGGATTCCAGTTGTTTGGCTGCGATATAGAGGATGCTACCCGCCAGAAACAAGGGGATTCCCCAGCCCGGACAATACCGGGATTCCGCGAAGATGCTCTTCTTGTTTAGGACGATCAGCCCCAGGCTAATCAGCGGCATCAGGATGACGTAGGAGTAGCGGTCATCCTGCGTCGAGAGTGTCGCCAGTGCACTAATCGAGGTCCAGAACGGCAGCAGCGAGATGAACCAGAAGAGGACGAACCCAGCGTTGCGGCGATCGTAATGCTTGAGCATGTTAATTCAGGGGGATGGCGGAGCGATCGGGACCAGCCAGCACGATGCTGCCGTCTTCTCTGTTGTGCCGAAAGATGGCGAACCCCATGAGGGTCCAGCGGGCGATGAGGTATTCGATGACCTCGATAGCGCTGCCGGGCACTACGAAGACCACTATCCCGTCTGTGTAAGGCGAGGGAATGAGGTCGCGGAGCGCGGATGGGGCTTCGGAGAACTTCCAGAGTTCCAGGTGGGTGTCGGACATGGCGAGCCAATCAGGCGACGTGACGGTAGAGGAGGGTGCCAAGAGTGCTCAAGGCGCGATCAGGCAAGTGGGCGCAGGCGTTGTGGATGATTCGGGACTTCCAGGTGTTGGCGGCGGCGAGCTGCGGCGCCTGGGCTGGCGATCGCCAGTAAGAGACTGTGGCGCGGGTGGCGCCGAAGTGTTCCTTGAACTCGATGAGGCCCGAATTGTCGCAATCGGTGCGCCCGAAGTCCAGGACCTCCAGGCCGCGCTGGACCGCATCCTCGATGGCGTGCCAGAAGAGGAAGGGCATGGCGCCGAGGCGGTGGAAGGCTGCGTCAGAGGCGCCGTATTTGTAGTGGAGCGTGCGCGCGTGTGTGGCGGTGAAGATGCCGGCGATGGGTTTGCCGTCTTTTTTTGCGAGACGAATTGTTGCGGCGCTGCCGAGACATGCGGTGAGATTACGAAACCAGGCGAATGGCTGCGGCGGCAGTCCGTGCCGGCGGCGCGTTTGCAGAAGCAGGTGATGGAAGTGCTGCAAATCGTCGGGGGTGGTGCCTTCCGTGATGACGAGATCTTCTTTAACGGCGCGGCGGATTTTGCGCTGAATGCAATCTTTGTGGAAGTTTTTGTAGACGGCATCTGCGCCGGGGCGGAGGTCGAGTTGGTGGTGATAGAACGACTGGCTGATCTCGAATCCGGGCGGAGGGGCAGGGAAGTGCGTGAGCGGGCGGAGCTCGGCGTATTTGTAGTGTTCGGTTGCGGCGATTTGTTGGAGGCCGGCGATGAGGGGCAGGAGTTCTTCGGTGGTGGCGGCGAGGGGTTCGCAGAAATCGGAGAAGGGCAGGGAGATGAGGCGGCGGCCGGTGAGCCAACTGTCGACGCGGCAGAATACCAAGCCGTTGGTGAGAGGTTGGCCGGGTTGAGATGTCGTTAGCACGGAAGGTGTGTAGCCGTACGTCTGTTGGAGGGCTTTCAGCCATCCGGGTGCGTGGAAGATTGAGGCTGCGAGCCAGCGAGGGTCAGTGAGCGGGTCGAGTTCGCGAACGGGCGGATGAGTCACTTCAAGTGAAGTCTTCGGTGGTGAGGGAATCGACGAGGGCGAGGTATTCGTTCTTCTTCTTGTCCCAAGAGTTTTGCTCGACGTACTTCAGGCCGGCGTCGATGAGAGAGGCGCGGAGGGCGGGGTTTTCGATGACATCGAGGATTGCGTCGGCCATGGCCTGACTATCGCCGGAGGTGAAGAAGCGGACGTTCTGGTCGTTGTGGTAGTAGGTGTCGATTTTGGTGCGGGAGACGACGACGGGGACGCCCTGGGACATGAACTCCATGATCTTGGTGCTGCAGGCCTCGTTGCCGAAGGAATCGGCACGTTTGGGGACGATGCCGAGATCGGCGTTGGCGATGACTTGCGGGATTTCGTGGAGCGGGACAGCGCCGCAGAACTTGACGGCGCCGTTGAGGCCGAGGCTGCCGGCGAGTTGGGACAAATCAGTGACTGCGCCGGCGCCGCCTCCGCCGCCGTAGAGATGGAGTTCGACGTTCGGGGCCTTCTCCCTGACGCGGGCGAGGGCGTAGATGGCGATTTCAAGTCCCTGGTGCCATTGGAAAGTGCCGTGAAAGAGGAGGATGAAGCGGGAGTCGTCGCGAGTGCGCGTGTGGCGGTGGAAGATGGCGGAATCGACGTGGTTGAGGAAGACAGTGCACTTCTGCGGCGGGGCGGAGCGGGTGGTGAGCTTGTCGAACCAGAGGTGGTTGGCGATGATGACGTGATCGGCGAAGGCGGCGGAGGCTTTTTCGATGAGCGTGAGGAAGCGGAAGTAGAGGGCTCCGAAGCCGGGCTTGAACTTATTGGCGAAGAGCTCGGGTACGATGTCGTGGATATCGAGGATGACCTTGACGCCGGTCCACTTGGGGTACCAGGCGGCGAAGGCCATGAAGTCCGGGATGTTGTGGACGTGGATGAGGTCGTAGCGGAGTTCGCGGTGGCGGCGGTGGAGGAAGCGGGAGGCGGTGAAGAGGAAGCGGAGGAGGCGGAGGGCGTAGGTCCACATGCCGCGTTCGTCGTGGACACGGCGCTGGATGCGGAAGACGCGGACGCCGTTGATCTCGTCCTCGCCGAGGGGCGCATCGCCGGTACTGATGGAGATGACATCGACCTGGTCGCCGCGGCGGGCGAGGGTTTCGGCGTAGCGGCGGACCCGAATGTTGTCAGCGTAGTCACTGTGGGTGAGCATGCAGACCTTGCGGCGCGAGTTGCGCGCGCCGGGCGGCAAAGTGGCGGTGTAGAAGCGGGAGACGTCGCGGGGCAGGGCATGCCAGGCGTCGTCGCCGTAGCGATCCCGGGCGTATTTGAGGAAGTCCTCGTATTGCGAGACGGGGAACTCATCCCAAGCCGGCGCGCCTTCGAAGGCCATGTAGTCCGGGTGGGTATTGAGGAGGGCCATGCCGCCGCGGGCGGCGATCCAATCGAGCTTTTGCTTCCAGACGTCGATGCCGGGTTCGCGGAGGACGCCGAAGAGGGTATAGTCCTGGACGAGGGTATAGGGGAGCTCGACGAAGCCGCGGCCGGCGGGGCCGGGGACCCAGAAGGGGAAGATGGTGGCGACGCCATCGGGTTCGGGCTCGAAGGGGTCGGTATCGAAGGTGGAAGAGTCGTATTCGGCGCCGAGCTGGTGCAGCCAAGCCAGGTTGTGCTGCATGAGCGGGGAGCGGAAGCCGGCGGCGTTCCAGAGATCCAGGTAATGGCGGATTCGGGCGGCCTTGGCGGGGAAACCGGGCTTGGAGAAGTAGAGCTTGCCGTCGTGACCGAGGCCGTGGACACCGACCTCGAAGCCGGCCTGATCGAGCTTGTGCCGGAGGGCGTCGGAGACGCGGTAGTCCTCTTCGGGGACGAAGTTGAAAGAGGAGCGGAAGCCGTAGCGGGCATCCAGTTCCATGAGGCGTTCGCAGCGTCCGAGGCCCTTGGGGCCTTCGATGTCGTGGGTGAGGACCAGGGCGAAGCGCTTGCCGCCGGGCCACCCGGGCCAGCCTGGAGGGGCGGCGCCGGCCCTTTCATCGATGGGCCAGACCGCGGAGTGGGTGGAGCGCTGGTGGGCGGCCCACTGGCGGCGCACGGCGAGGCTGACGCGCCGGGGAATGAACGGCTTCAGGGTGTAGTAGACCCTGTTGAAGAGAGTTGTCACTTGCCGCCGTAGTAGCCGGAGTACTTCTTATAGAGCTTGTTGAGCCCCTCCGCGCCATTGAAGACGATGCCGGCGACGTGACCGGGGCCGAGGAGGGCCAACGCCTCTTCGGCCGCCTCCCTGGGGGTGTGGCCGGCGCGCAGGACGAGGAGGCTGGCGTCCGCCAGGCGGGAGAGGGAGAGGGCGTCTGTGAGCGGGGCCAGCGGCGGGGTATCGATGAGGATCCAATCGAAGTGGGGGGCGAGCGTTTGCAGCACGAGGGCCGTGGAGGCGGACTGGAGGATCTCGGTGGGATTGCCCTGCGGCTGGCCGGCCTGCATGAGATACCAGTTGAGGGGGGTGAGCTTGGTGAGGGCGGTGAGGGGATCCACGCCGTCTTCGATACATTCGGCCAAGCCGGAGCGGACGGGAATCCCGAGGGTCTTGGCGAGGGAAGGCCGGTGGAGGTCGCCTTCGATGAGGAGCACGGAGCGCTTACCGCCTTCGGAAAGGGTGGTGGCCAAGTTGATGGCGACGGTGGATTTCCCGTCCGCAGGCAAGGGACTAGTGATCACCAGGGACTTCAACGGTCCCTTGGCGCTCAACTCGCGAAGACGCATGCGCAGATACCGGAAGCGATCCGCGCCGGGACTGCGCGGATCCGACACCGTAACGATGCGGTGCATGGGCTTCAGGTCCACTTCCTCGACGGGTGTGTTGCTGAGATCTGAGAGCATTTCAATGTCCGATAGGTCAACGATGCCGGGCGGCGGGGGCAATTCTTCGGTGCCAGCCGCGGGCTCGCTGAGGGATTCGAAGGGGCGCGTCATTTTCTCTAGTTGGCCTCTGTCCGGTACTTCCGCAGGTTTCAGTTCGGTTACGGATCGAGTTCTGACTGCTCCAGGACGGCCGGCCAGGTAGACTCTCGTACTCGAAATTCGGTTCTTTGTTTTCATCAAGATAGGGCTTCGTTCGGCACTGGGAGCGGTAAGAAGGACCGCTTCGGCCGGGCTACCAAGGAATCAATCGGGTGTTTGTTGTCAATCAGATAGGGCTTCGTTCGGCGCTGGGGGCACTTTTCCGTTGAGGAACTGGCGGTGATCGAGGGAGGGCGATTCCGATTGTCAAAGAACGATGGCGGGGCACAGAACTTCCTCGCACCTTCATTCATAGCACGTTGCACCGGGGCTATCCGGCACTCCCGGAGCCAAGTGAATGATAAGAGGGAGGAAAAATACCGAATTCGAGCGTGAACGTCACCAAGCTGCCGGGGAACTACGGAGAAAGACATAGACTTCCGCCGCCACGACGATTGCCAGCATCGTAACTCCGGCGGCCCACTCGATGACGAGCCTCCATTTCTTCCAGCGTTCCTCGGCTGGGGTCACCAGCACGGGAACGGCGACGAACAACGGGGGCTTGAAATACCACTGCACTTCCTTTTCCGTATGGAAGGAGCTGTCGCGGAGGTTCATGAGAAACGCGAGAGCGAGCCCGAGCGCGATACCGGCACCGGCGGCACCGAGACTGATTTTGACTCGTTTTGGCCCGGAGGGCAGGGTAGGTAGAGTGGGCGGATCGACCAGACGAAAGTTCTGGCCGGACTGTTGCTCCTCCAGATTAGCCGTCAACTGGGAGCGGAGCTGCTTGTTGAGCAGTTCTGTATAGTCCTGTTTGTATAGCTCGTAGTCGCGGAGCACGCCGGTGAGCTGCTGTTCCCTCATGGGAGTGAGTCTCAAACGACCCTGGTACTGGGTGATTTCGAGCCGGAGCCGCTGTTCCTCGCGGGTGAGGTTCTCCAGATCGATGCGGTTGGCCTCGACCTGCCCTTTGATCTGAGCGATCATCGGGTCGTCCACGCCAGCCTGGTCCTGGGTTTTGTCGATCGCCACCGTGCCGGTTTTGACTTCGGCGAGGAGATTCTGCAAGCGCTCAATCTCGGTATCCTTCCTGACGACCTCAGGGTGCTTGAGAGTGAAGCGGGCGAGCAGGGCGGATCGCTCGGATTGCAGGCGGGCTAGTGAACCATTGAGCGTGTACTCCAGCGAAGTGCGCTGCTGTTGCGCCCGGCTTTGATTGGCCGAGTTGTTTTGAAGCTGGATCCGTAGGTCGGTGAGCGTACTGAGGTTGGATTGCTCCTGTTGGGGTAGCTCGCTGAGGTTTTTGGCTTTGAAGTCGCTGAGTCGCTGTTCCTGCTCCGTGAGCCGCTGTTTGGCGGCCGCGAGTTGTTCGGCGAGGAACTTGGCCGTAGTCGAGGCCTGATTGCCTTGCACTTTCAGGTTCTCTTCGATGAAGATCTGGGTGAGGCGACTGGCGACCTCCTGGGCGAGGCGGGGATTGTCGGCCGTGAAGGCGACTTGAAAGGCCGTGAAGTCATTGCGTCCGGGGAGCTTATCGAGGGGCTCGACGGTGATATCCTCCCGTATCCGATCGGTGAGCTGGTCAGGCTGCGCCTTTCCCTTGAGCTTCGGATAGAGACCGAACGAATCGATGATTGCCAGCAGTCGAGGCCTGGAGAGGACCTCCCTAGTCATGGAATTGACCGCATCGGCGGGACTGATGGTGTTGGTCGGGTCAACGTACCGTTGGGAGACCTGCTGCTGGACAACCACGAGCGTGGCCTCTGAGGTGTACTGATCGGGCAGATACATGACGACAGCGATAGCCACCAACGGGACAAGGAACGCGGGCCCAAAGATCCACCAGCGATGCCTGGCGACCATGCCAAGGAGCGGGCCGATCAGGTCGTCCGGAGTGCTTTCTCTTTCGCTAAAGTTGCCGTCATCCATGTTGTGAACTCCAGGGGGCAGCGCCCGCACCAAGAATCTCATCGGCCAGTTTCCACCAGCCAACTGCGCCTGCATTGCCGAGTGCGAACTTGAGGGAACCCTTAAATCTCCAGAAACCGCCAAAGGCAGCAGGCAGCCACGCGGTCAGTTTTCCCATTTTGGCCTTACCGTGTTCAACGACGCAATCGGGAAGGACTGTGGAGAGCTTGTCCCTTAGACCCGCTTGCTCAGATAGGCGAATGCATCCAGGATGCCCTCGGCGGCCTTATCGTAGTTGAACTCCCTCACCGTCCGGCGGGCGCACTGAGAAAATGATTCCCACTTCGACTGGCTGGTGAGCAAGCCGCTTGCAGCCGAAACCCAAGCGTCCACCTCCAGAGGCAGGACATAGCCATTGTGATCGTGCAGGACCAACTCCCCAGCGGCGGCAGTCCATTCCGTCGTGATCACAGGTGTGCCAGCGATCATCGCTTCGTTGATGACCACGCCCCAGCAATCACCGCCAGTGGGGAGCAAGAGCAGGCGCCCCTGGGCGTAGTACTTCGGGAGATCTGCGTGCGGGATAAAACCGGCGAATTCGAAGGAGACACCGTGCTGCTCGAAAACTTCGCGCATCTGCGTTTTTAAAGCCTCTTCCCCGTCCCCGATCAAGAGCACGCGGCATTCTCCCAAGCGGGCTTTGATGCCGGCGCACACCTCGGCAAAGAAGACAGGGTTCTTCACGTCCACGATGCGGCCGGCGAACATCACATCGAAAGTACGCGCCGCCTCTGGACCTGCGAGTTTGCTCTCGAAGTAGTCGTTGTCCGCCACCAGATGACTGAGAAAACACTGTTCGTCCTGAATGCGGTGGTTGTAGTGCCGGAACATCGCAAGCGTCTGGCGGCTTGCTCCGACAAATGCATCACCAAACCAGTTATAAACCAAGCTCCGGGCCCAACGTTGCACACGCCCAATGCCTTGATCCCGCCCGATCCAGCTATCATCCAGAAGGGCGACCTTCGTTCCAAGCAGCCGGCACAACGCCATTGCCAGCCAGCCACTGGGGTCTTTGATACAGGCAAAGACAAGGGCCACGCGCGGGCGTCGCGAGAGCAGGAATGGCACAATTCCCGGATTGAAGAAACGCTCGGTGCCACCTGTGGTCAGCGTGATGGCCTTTAATATCGTCTTTGGATGGCTTCCCATCTTGAAAGTCCAGAGCCGGCGACTCTCATTGTTCTTGAAGTAAACCACCTGAACGGCGCCGGCAAGCTTCTGGTAGACACGCTCGAAAACGGGTTCCCGCCAAGGTGTCGGGATGTCACTGACGATGGTGTAATCAATAGTTCCGGAGGGAACTTGTGCAGGTCGAGGAGTGGGATGGGTCATTCAGGGTGTCTTCGGGTTACGGATTATCTGCAGAATGAGAACTTATTGGTGGGTATTAGGAACACTAGAATTGCTGGTAAACAAATGGTACAGCATCTGATGGAACCAACGACGTCAGAGCTAACAGGAGGGTTGAATAGGCCATTACTCTAATTGGTACCGAAGACGTTGGAAGCTCTTCAATCAGGTGATCGTTCTCGACAAAGAGATGGCAGACTAGCTTGAAGGCCCAGTATCTCTGCGACCTTTCGCCGCACTCCCACTAATACTGCGTCAGCGTCGCCCGCTGTCGGAAACAGAAGGCCTACGTACTTCAACTCAAATTGGTTGAGGATGCGATGCGACAGCGCGGAATCCGCCTGAGAAGCCCAGAGATCTTCAATCGTCTGGGACAAAGCTGCGCACCTTGCCCGGTCCGGTGCTAGACGCATTTCATTGAGATCGTACATCGAGATTCCAATGATAGTAAGAATGGTGTGTGGTCTGCGCTGCTGAAAAATCTCCCAGATGTCGGGCAAGGACCCGCCGACAGATCTCGATCCTCATACCAGTCCGTTCAGACACTTCCTTCCAGAGTAGACCCTATATCAGCAACGACGAACCGGCGCAGAACACCTGGGGCCCTGTTTCAGGCCCCGTCCGGCGATAATTTCCTGTACTTTGGGTCAGCCCCAACTCTCTCGGGAGGGTGAGCCACGAAAACAACAAGTAAGTTAGGGTAGAAGATAACACCACAGTGAGACACAACACGACAAAAAGGAGTCGACTGTGAGTACACATAGTCATTGATGGAAGAGGCGGTCCATGATCGTGGCGGTCCGACGAATCTCAGACAGCGGGATTGGATCGGGTCCACCTTCCCGTATGACACGATAAAACATCTCCATTAGTTTCCTCATCCCAAAGTCCATCTGGAACTCTTTCCGGGCGAACTGGCGCATGTTAACGAGTGTGTTGCGTGCCTGCTCACTGGCGTGGTCTAGCGGCGCGAGAAAATAGCGTAGGTAGCTCTTGTGATGTGACGGCCGAGTGCGGATCACACTGCGATACGTGTTGTCGAGCGAGAGGTTTCCCGTTCTGCCAAAGAGGCGTAGTTCCTGGGATGCAGCGCCGAACTGGGTGGTAAACAAGAAAAAGGCAGTCGTTCCCCGTTCATCCCGAAGCACCGCTCGCACTTCATCCACGATTTCTGGGTGGTTGTGTTGGAGCAGGTAGGGACTGGAGAAACTGACTGATAGGAGCTCAGGCGAATCCCCTTCGAGGAACTCGGCGACCTTTGAAACCCCGTGGCTGATGAGATTCTGGAGAAGGGATCCAGGCAATCGGCGGACCCAGTGGTTTGGATCGGCGAGCACAGCCTTGCCGTAGGTCGGGTCATCGTGAGAGTAGCACTGAATGCACTCCACGTGGACGGGCGGACCGCCCAAGAAGCCGTCGTTGACAAGTTGGCGTAAACGCAATGCTTCCGGGTTGAACTGGAGGTTGTGCCCAACCGTAATTCGCAGCCCGAGGTTCCTTGCCAATAGAAGCAATTCGTCCGCCTCGGCCGCGTTGACCGTGAAGGGCTTCTCCATGTAGACGTGGCAGCCGGCTTCTAGGCAAAGCCGGCCCAGAGGGAAGTGCGACTGAGCGGGCGTGGTGATGTGGACGGCGTCGATCGCCGTGGTGCGTAGCATCTCCTCGGCGCTCGCATAGACCTGCGGGACGCGGAAGCGGTCAGCGAGCTGACGAGCCATCATCTCGTCGGTGTCGCACGCCGCAACCAACTCGCACTCCGGCAGATACCGAAGTTGATCCGCATGCTGATCGGCGATCATGCCGCACCCAACGATAGCCACCCGGGTTCTTTTTAGTTCACGCATGTTTCTGATACTCAAAGTAGTACTGTAACGCCGCCTGCATCGGTACGAGGCATTCCCAGCCCAGACGTTCTTTCAATTTGCGATTTGAGTAATCGTGTCCCTTCCAAGCAAACGCGCACATGCGGCGGTTGAACACAGGCGGCAGTTGGCCCTGCGACCGTTTAGCATACCGTTCCCACCAAGCGCAAAGGGCGTAAGCGATAGGATATGGAATCGGGACGGATATGAAGCTTCCAACCTGCCGTTTGTAAGCCCGGAGAAACGATCGACTTGTCGGCAATTGGTCGTCCACAATGTTGAACACTTCGCCTTCCACCCCGCGAACAAGGCCGGCGAGCACGATGGCATCCGCACAGTTTTCTACATACGTCAGTGGAAGGCGCCCCCCTCCGCCCAGATGCAGGAAGAAGCCAAATGTGTCGATGCCGACGAAGCCGGGGATCGCCTTCTTTCCCGGACCGAACACAATTCCAGGCCGCACGATGGTGAACGGAAGGCCGAAACGTTCGTGATACTGCTGAACCAACTCGTCCTGCTTGAGCTTCCCGTATGCGTAACCATCGTAGCGCTCATCCGGATTGTCCTCCAGCGGGCAAGTCTCATCCCAAACTGCTCCCCACTTGCTCTGGAATCTCGAGTAGACGGCAAACGAGCTTACGTTTACAAACCGTTTGATCCGCCCGTGATCGACCAGAGAATCTAAGATATTCCGGGTCGTGATGACGGACCCCTGGAAACAGGATGGGAAGGACTTACCTCGGCCCGCGACCAAATGATACACAAGTTCCACGTCAGCAGTCACTCTGCGGCAATCCTCTCGCGAAAGCAGATTGGCCTCCAGGATCTGACATCGATTCGCCAGTTCCTCCGGGATACCCGCCCGAAGCAGGGTGAGATCACTCGAGGGTCTGACAGAGCAAATCACCCGCTCAAAACCCAGGCGCAAAAGGGAGGCTACGACCCTGGACCCAATAAATCCAGCGGCTCCAGTAACGAGCACGCGGACACCGCGATCGACACTCCACGCGCCAGCGACACCGCACTCCCGAAGAGTGGAATTCATTGTAGAACCTCAGTAATGGAGTGGACGTTCAGGTGGGGCCCCGGTTTCCGGGCAGACAATACCGCACCGTGCTCGTCTTGGAAATAATCGAATTGAGCGCCGATGCAGACCTCAGCACGGACAGACCAAACCTAATCTAGCGCGTCGATCCGAGTCAGGCATAAGAACACCGAAGTTGATGTGCATTAGCGAACAGTTGTCTGGAGGCTTGTGGGCGGCACTGGCAAAGTAGTTCCCGCCCCGAACTCGCTAGCGCCGTAATCAGGTGCTGCACCGACAAGCACCACCGCGCCATCCGACTTCTTATATAGCCAGATCTTCGCTCCGTTGCTCCAAGTCATTGGCGAGGCCAAGGTAATTGTGTTGCTGGCGTAATTGACGGAACTGATCCGCACCACACTGCCGACCGTTCCGATTGAGATCCAGTCAGGAAAGAAGGTTATTCCCCGCGCCAAGTCGGAGCCCCACGTCCCATCCTGGAAGTACATGGCGTCGTCCACGATCAGGGTCGTGCTGCCACTGCCCGCGCCGTTGGCTTGGGTCAGATAGGTGCCGCCGTTAATGGCTGGCGATGCCGACTGTAGCCGTAAATCCGGCAAGACTAGACTTGTCGGGTCGGTAAGCAGCGGGTTTACAAAAGTCGGGTTTGAGGCTGTGTTGTTGGCGTATGTGTTCAGGCCGCCCGTGGTTACAATTGAATGCTCGGCCGCGTTGCCGTACACGATGTTGTTTTTGATCACATTACCTTTAGGCCGCAACTCCACGTCGTAGGTTGTGCCTTTATAGGTTGCCCAGCCTAGCGTCCTTGCGCCCGCCAACGCGCCCACAGCCCAGTACGTTTCCCACCCAGCGCTAACTCCTGGTTCTTTGTCGTCGGCGGTAATGTGAGCCTTGATGCAGCGATAGGTAACAGAGTTGTGAGATACGTTGACAAAGTCCCATAAATTCATATAGATGCCGTATTTGAATTGAGAATCAATATCGACATCCCCAAACCCGTTTGAAAATATGGTGTTGTTGTATATCCTGTTGTTGTCTGGCCGCTCCAAAACTTGATTCTTCAGGTATACCCCACTGGCCCCGTTTCCAAAAATAGTGTTGTAGCGCACGATCATGTCGTTACCAGAGTTTTCGATTCCATTCGCTCCATCGTCATCTGGCGGTGTTCCCCCAAACCCCAAGCGATTGCCTTCAATCAAGTTTGAGTCTGTGTTTGTGTATCCAGATACAATCAGATTACGGTTGCCAAAATACCCGCTTGTCGGGCTGTTAATGCAGCCTCCACCAGCAGCAAAGTGCGATTCCTCGTTGTGAAACACGTTGTTTCGGACTGAATTATACCTACCGCCAAGGTCAACCAGGTCATGCCCACCGTAGCTAAACACATTGTCATCGACAGTGTTATGGTAGGACTCGTCCTCTCCGCACTCAATAGTTGGATCAGCTGCTATTCTAATCGTCCCGTTGTCCGCACAGGAAGTGACATTCCCGTATTTTGTAAACGTGTTATGGTGAATCCAGTTATTGGTAGAGCCAGTACACCCAAGCCCCGCTGTGTTCGTTTGCGTGATTAATCCCACTGAGTAGTAGGCTGCGCTGGTAGTTTCAGCAAATATGCAGTTCGTGATTTCGTTGTGGTCCGCTCCATTCCCGAGATAGAAAAACGTGGCTGCTCCGGTGAAGTTAATTCCGCTGATCTTGATGTAGTCTTTGGCTATCAACAGGATTGCCCAATGGGAGGCGGGGGCTACGTTGGGCGACTCGCCAGGAGCGGCTGAAAAATGTATCATCCTGCCGGATGTGCCGGAGTTGGTTGGGTTGATAACGCCTAAACCGGTTAACGTGGAATACGTTCCCGCTCGCAGATAGATCGTATCTCCAGCCACAGCATTAACATTGGCTCTAGCCATAGAGCAGGCCGCCGTGCTCGCGAGCGGTGACGCACTAGCGCAGTTGGCCCACGTGGCCGCGCCAGTCGGGCTTACCCAGTAGGTAGCAGCAAAGGCGGAATCGGACAGCCCTAGACAGCTGAAGAGAACCAGCATCACGAATGCCCGCATCGTAGTTAAATCAGGCGCGATGGCCATATGCCTCCAGCTTACTCTCTATTCTGCACGGCCGTCGGGTCCTGCAGGCGATGCCGACGAATTCTCCTTCTCAGAGTCCGCTGCCGTGCTACCAATGTATATCGGAGGAACCGCAGGAGCACTTTAGCTTAGGTCAGTTGACCAGACGTGAAGATGATGTTGGATCATGAGGTATGTCCGGTCTTCGCCGGTCCTAGTGATGGGCTACGGCGCTCGGACCGCAGCCCCTATGCGCCATCCGACCGAAGACAAACTCGGGAGCAGCAGCCTAGATTCGAGCGCCGACGATATCCGCAACAGAGACTGCCATCTTTCGATGATCCCGATGTAGGTGCCGCGGGTTGGCCGCAACGTCTGATTGCGAGCCGCAGGAAGGGTGAGCTCAACCTCACTTAAGTCGTGAAGTCTACGCCCAGTTCCGCCTCAATGCGGGTGACGATTTCGCGTGCGTGCCCGCCATCGTAGTTCTCAATGACCACGGGCGAGTATTCGAGCAGGCCACCGGTCTCCTGAAAGGCAGATTACGCAGTAACCGCTCATGCAACTCGTTGCGGCGCTACGTGGAGAGGCCGACCGAAATATGATCGGCGGATGGCCCGGGTGGATTCAAATGGCACTACCATTGATGCTATCGTCATCGTTGCGGTCATTTGCTCCGCGAGACTATCCAGGGCTGACTCAGTCACGTTGTAGACTAAGACCATGAGCAGAATACTAATTGCCAAACTGGCCCACTCGTAATCTCGCACTAGGGCTCTGAAGAGTTTGCTGGCACATGACAAAAGCCACACAGTGTAGGACGCAAGCCCCACTGCACCGAGTTGCAGCAAAACGTCGAGATAGCCGTTGTGCGCGAAGCTCATTTCGTAAAAGTCCCGCCTGGCGGTAGTCCAAAAACTTCCGAACCCTATCCCGAGAAATGGGTTTTGCTGAAATACCGGCACCAATGCCGCCCAAGTTCCCGTGCGGCCAGTTAGCGTCTCGTCACGGCCAAGAACAGAAGTGGCAAAGGCGACATTCGAGCCCCCCAGGAAGGGTGCTGACACACCCATGCCGACCAAGAGCATCACGAGGACCAGCAGGGCTGCCTGCGGGACGGGGAGTCTGAGTTTCCGAATCAAGAGCAAGCCCAAAAAGGAGGCAATGCCCACTGCAAGGGTGGCGATGGAGGATGCAGAGTAGGAATCATCACCCCGCAGGAGAAAAAGGGCAATCACGAGAATCGAAACGTCGGCCCATGTGGGGAAACGTCCGCCCCCCGGCGCAGTGCCGCACCAACGACGCCATAGCGCCCAAAACAGGAAAAGGATGGCCATCATACACACCCGACCCAGCATGTTCTTTTGAACCGTGACCCCGATCCACATTCCTTTCCCGGACCAGCGTGCATACTCGCGTCCCAGGGTCGGATAGTACATTATCAATGTGAGCGAAAACGGGATGAAGATGTACGCGGTCCGGCGCAGGAGACCCTCCAGCGCCTGCTTAGGATTAGCCTCGGTCAAGATGACCAAGGCCATGATCACGACAATCAACTCACGCGCCCACCGCCTGAGCGCAATCAGAGTGATGTCGGACCATAAAGTACTGACAAGCATGTAGGTTAACAGAACCAGCAGCCATGCGTGTTGGCGCAAGACGATCGACCATTTGAGCCTACGGCGGGCAAGCACAACCATGCCTCCGACCATCAGGCCAGCGAGCGCCAATTGGTCCAGTATGCTGCCGGATTCGTTGCTACCTGTCATATTGAACCATATGGCCAACGGTTTGCTCGATGTTGTCAGCATCCACAGTGTGGGAATCCACAGCGCGGCCGAGACTCCGGGCGAAGTTCGCCGTTCCAGCACGAGGATGAACAGCACAAAAGCGGTGCATAAGAGGAGTGCTAACGTAGGAGGCATAGGCTTGTGCGGCGGGTGTCCGACTGGTTCAACGAGGTTCAAGGATCACGAGTGGAATGGCCTGCGGCTGCCATCTATGCAGTGAATCGGGAGTGGTAATGACGGCCACGTTGTTGAGTTGGAAAGTCGAGAGGAATCAGGGCGGACGGTGTCACGCTGCAGGGATCTTTTGCCACTTGAGATCGGTCCTACCTAGGCCCCATCGGCAGGATCGTCTTCAGAAAGTCCAGAGAACTCCTGACTTGCTTGATTCCTCCGGCAAAGAGCACAACAAGCCAAACGTAAACTGAACAGAACGACGCACAAAAGAAGATAATCCTCGCCGCATGGGTCTGCAGAGCGCCGGTCGCCAAAACAAGGTACCAGCAGGAAAAGCCAGCGACCAGTGCCGCAATGGCTGGCGACCAAACCACTCCAGCTATGTCTCTGAACTTCAGGCCGACCGGACGGCCAGCGTACCAGATCCCGGCAATCCAAAGGAGGCACATCGATCCGGTGTAGCCCCAAGCCACGCCCTCTGGACCGAAGCGTAGACCCACAGCTACACCTGCGCCAATCACCGTTGTCTCCAAGATGGTCCACCGCGCCATGCGGTCTGCCCGGCCTAATGAGAAATGAAGCCAAATGTTTGTCGCGTATATTGCGGACATGCCAGCGCTGAGCCCCAGAATGCGCAGAATGTCACCTGAGCGCTGCCACTTGGCCCCTAACAGAACAGCGACGATGTCGCCACCAGCCGCGACCAGGATAGCGGATGCAGCGAAGCCCACGAAGGCGACGAGTCGCACAACTTTCAGGTATTGTTGTCTGAAAGGTCCGAATTGTCCTCGGAGTTTCGACAGACTTGACACAGCGACATTGCGGAGGGGTTCAGCCAGAAGACTGGTGAGTACGGCCGCCAGCTCGAAGGCGTTATGGTACCAGCCGGTGATGATGGGACCGAACCGCCAGCCCAAGAGTGTGCGATCCAGGTTTCTGGCGGTACGCCGGATCATAAAGGAGGCAATCGAGTGTCCGCCGAAAACCAGTAATGGCTTTATACCTGCGTGTCTGGAAGGCTTCTGTGGTCTCCAGGGGCATAAGTACCATGCGCCAACCGCAACCACCGCTTGATACATCACTTCGCGCAGGACAAGAGACCAATAGGCTGCACCTTGCCACGCCAAGGTAACGGCTCCAACATTGCTTATGATCGCGGCTGCCATCGTGAGCTTCGAGACGCCCGCGAAGAGCATCCCTCGCTTCAGGAGCGCGAGATGCTGGGCTGAAAGAGCACCCAGGAGGATGGTGAGCGACCACACCGCTATCATTCCCGGCAATCTGGGTTCCCGGAAAAACCGGCTGATGGCAGACGAACTCACCAGCAGGCACGCAGTTACGGCACCGTTGATGCCAAGGTTCACCCAGAACAATGAACTGATCTGTCTGTCTGTGAGTTTCGGCGCTTGAATGACTGCGTCGCACAAGCCCAAGTCCATGAAGATAAGCAGGCCACCCAACACGGCCGCTAATATTGCGTAAAGGCCGAAGTCCTCCGGGTTGAGTAGGCGTGCCAGCACGATGGCTGACAGAGTACGAATCACGGTCGAGATTGCCTGGGCTAGCAGAGACCAGATCCCGCCGCGGACCGCCGCTGTTCCGAGGCTGTCCTGCGAGGACACTCCCCAGACGTCAGGTTCACTTACGATGCTTTTCGATGTCACTGCAGCTGTTCTTTGTTCGCAGGCCTAGGTATCTTCCCGAGGCGCCGTTCCGTGGGGAGTCTGGATCCAGACAAGTACCTAGTGTGCCAGTCGGATATAACGGAATTCCAGGTTTGCCGCAACAGCTAATGCGCGCCGCGGTATATGCGCTCTGCTACCACCAACTCCGCGTCAGGTACTTGGTCTATGGTATGCCGCATTGACATCGCTTGCCAGGATGAGCTCATCGCCAGACCTTTTAGGTGGGGCGTAGCACATCTTCATCTCGCGCTGGCCCGAGCCACTAGATCCTAGGTATCTTCGTCCCATTCTCAATCACTCAAACTGCATGACACAAAATCTGAATCCTTGTCGTGTTGCGGCACCTTGCCCTTGACAAGCAGCACCCGTCCCTTGCTCCTGTTCTGTGAACCGTGGACAGCACTCAAATGGGCCTAGAGCCGACGTGGGCAAATCGCGCCTTCATGCGGAGAAATGGACTCTCCAGGTATCTGTAAGATAAGAACGCGATAACAAATGTAACAACAAGCCCGATACACGCGTGCAATACATACCTCACTATCCCATCACCCAATGTAGCTGGCAGCATTTTGGACGCAAGTTTCAGACCCAGCGAATGCACAACATATAAGCCATATGATATCTTACCAAGAAACAACACCGCACTGTTACACAAATAGTAACTGCGTATACCGATGAAGCCTACCAAAAGAAAGATGCTAAAGATTGCGACTAGAGGCCGTCCAACAAGCGTACCTAGTCCGTTCACGGTTTCGTTATTCAAGGGGTACATGCCGCAGTACATTCCTACCAACACCATTCCTGTTACACTCGACAGAATAAGTAGAGTTCGCACGGCGGTGCCCACTTGGGGCAAACGATCCGCCATCAGAGCCAATAATATTCCCAAAGCAATAGGATCAAGTCGCATGAGTGTGCTGAACTCTAGGTTCCGTTGAGATGTTCCCATTACGATGAGAGCAAACCGCGTTGCAGAACTCAGGCCCAGCAATCCCCAAGCTAACTTGGCGATCATTTCACGGGACGACTTACGTACGACAAGAGGCCAAAGCAAATAAAACTGCTCTTCTATGGAGACGCTCCAAAGAGGCACGGCAATCGAGCCGAGAGGTATTCCATGAAGTACGTAAATCCAGTTTCCCGCCATAAGGGCAAATCCTATTACGTATTCAGTGCCCAAGCGATGATGGGATTGCAGAGTGAGTCCGACACCGTATGCGATCAGGATAAAAGTGAAATATAATGGCCAGATACGCAAGATCCGTCTTGCATAGAAACTCCGAACGTCGAGCTTTCCCGTCGTCTCTACCTCGCGAAGCAGTAAGGTGGTGATCAAGTAGGCGGATAGCGCGAAGAATAGATCCACGCCACAAGCGCCCGACGCAAGTGCGCCCGAGAAGATCGCTGCGAGGCTTGCTGGAACACCTTGGGAAGTGTAGAATTCCGGATCGCGAGGAATAGAGTGAAAGATAAAGACGCCCATGAAGGCGACAAAACGGAGGGAATCCAACTCCGGTTGATAGAAGGTCGTTTTTTTTGGCGTCCAACTCACAATACTCGCAGTTGGCTCTAGTTTATCTGTCATGTGATCTTAGCTCTTGGCCGTCCTAGCTGATGCGCAGAAGTTCCTTGAGTTGACCGGAGCCATGGTACCCTCGATCTCGCCTTGGATTCTACGTCACTTACGGTACTGCGCATCCTCGCTCCTCAACCTGCCTGAGCAGTCATGGCATAATCCAAATCCGCGTGGACTGCCTGGGGCCGTGTGTCACTCCATCGACCGAAGTCGCCAAGTTGTTCTGACTGCTGAGGGTCCGAAATTCATGTCCTTTTTTGAGACCTCACTTGGACCGCTCTGAACGATTGTCGGGTGCGCGTCAATCGCTCGCCTCAACTGATGTACTTGTCACCGACAAAGTCAATTCCGCAGATCGCGAGCAGCCTTCCAAGATGGTCGAAGGTCTTCACGAGATACGTCACGAAAACATGGGAACCCATCATCAGGCACAAAGGCAGTGAGATAGCATATAGTGGCACGGCGATAACTGACTTGAGGATTTCTCGGCAACGATTCTCAGGTCCCCTGAGCGACATCTTTCCTCGTAACAACGCCCGACGAAGTTGAAAACTCACTCGCGTACGTTCAGGAGTCACTGGTTCGTGGCACACTGCCTTCGCGGACCAAACGAATACCCGTCCCTGTGCCATGGCCCGACGAAAGAGATCCCGATCTTCACCACCGGCGCCGAACTCAGGCCGAAACGGCCCGTCCAAGTCCTTCAGAACCTCTCGCCTTATAAGCGCATTGCCCATACCCGCCGCACTCCAGTGAATGACTTCGCCAGTCTCGAAGGACTGGCGCTGGAATACCCCCCCTCTGACTGCCCAGGTTGGAGCATTCGCCTTGAACGTTGGGACGACAGGACCCACTACACCATCGGCGGAGTATCTAACGAGGGCGTCGTAGAGCAAGCATAGCCAGTCGCTCGATGGCTCTTCGTCATCATCTATAAACGCCACTAGTTCACCTGATGCCCTGGCCACGGAAGCGTTTCGCGCAAGCGCAATGTTCTGTCGTGGCTCAACGCTGTAGGTGATGGGAACGCTCGATCGTTCGGCCCACGAGTCCACAATAGGCCGCGCTGACTCCAGCGAGTCGTTGTCCACGACGACGATCGAAAACCGAAACAGACCCTTGGTCGCCTGCTGATCAAGGCATTGGAGAAGTTGCCCCACCTGCCCCGGCCGTTTGTATGTGCAGAGGCAGACCGAGATTTCCGGTGGGGTCTGTGTCCCAGCGTTAGTTATCATGAAGGTGTGACCTCGAATGGCTGTCTATTACACACTGTCCGGCGTGGGGAATAGGTAATCAGACCGAAACAACCCGGGGTGAACTGGTGCTGAGCGAGTCGATAATCACGAAGGTCGTCGCGCTGGTCACAGCCAGAGAGTGGAGGGGAATCGGGGCGGGCAAACGTTTTTCACGGCTTTCAATAAAGCCCGGTGCCAGCGTTCAGGGCCTGCCCGGTACCCATGTGTGTTGGCGGCGGGATCTCGGCCATCACGAGTTCACCGATGTTCAAATTCTGAAGGGCTAGTTACATGAAGCTATGGGATGCAGCGCGGCCTAACTGTCACGCTATCCGTTCCGTGGCGGGGTTGTCCACGCAGCTATTGGCGGCGCCAATGTAGTTGGACGGCCCGCCCATACCCCGTCCGCGCCCGCCAACTTCCGCCCAAGCCTGCTTCACGCAACTCGCGATCCGCTCGACATCGGCGGCACTGAGAGCGTGGTGGCAGGGAATCACAAGCACCGTGCGCGCGATGCGCTCTGCATTGGGGCAATCGCCAGTGTAACCGTAATACGTCGCTGCTATGGAGGCAATGGATTTGTATGGGCTGGAGGTACTAATCCCGTGGTCTCGCAAACGCGCTGCCAGCCGGTCACGCTGTTCCGAGGTTGGAACGAGCAGCGGGTATTGAAGCCGGTTGTACATCGCGCCAGGCGGCTCCGAACAGAGCATTGTTGGGTCAACGGCCAGGTTCCGCGAGTAGTAATCGGCGTTCGCTCGCTGTTTGTCAATCCACAGGCCAAGAAGCGGAAGACGTCGGACCGTCACGGCACGGTCAGTTTCATAGATCTGTTGCAGCACTATGGGCGACTGCGATTTGTAGCTGACCCTTTCACTGTAGGCGGCCCACAGTCGAGTCCCTACCAACCCCCAGAGCGGTTTGCTGCGGAGTTGTGAGCGCATGTACGTAGTTGCGATGTGCACAAACTCATCAGCTCGGGTCGGGGCAGGAAGCCCGCGGACGAGTTCTTCGAGTCGAGAATTGAAACCAGTCTGGCTGGAGTAGACCGCTCCACCCTCACCCACCGAAAGGTACTTTCCGGATCGAAAACTGAAAGCGGCGATTTCGCCAAAGGAGCCGACGGGACGGCCGTCAAATCGAGAACCCAACGCCTGAGCGCAATCTTCAATGAATGGTCGGCCGGGCGCCGCTTCACGTAACTTGACGATATCGCACAGGTTTCCAAACATGTGGGCCGCTATGACCGCGTCCACTGCGGAGCTTTTCGCGGCAAGATCGGCTGTGGAAAGACAATAGGTATCCGGATCGACATCAATGAAGCGGGGACGATGACCAGCAGCCTCGATCGCCTTAAACACGACGGGACAACAGTAAAGGGGGACGCCAACCGAGGCATTTGGAGGCAAGGCAAGGGCCTTCAGTGCCAGCACAATCGCGGCTCGGGCTGAGCGCACACCGATCGACGAACCCAACCCGGAGATGCGGATATCACTCCGAGTATCAGGGTGTCGCGAAGACAAAGCCGCACGCAGGCCCCGCATCGCGTCAACCGGACCGTAGTCCCAGAGTTCATTGGGCAGTAGGGTGAACATAAGATTGCGATCGCTCTCAGCTTCCGACCTTGACCACGTAGTCTTTCAATCGAAGCCTTTCCCGGTCCACGATGTCCCCGCCTCTGAGTACTCGGACGCCGAGGGAGTAAGCCCATGCCCGTCGCGGCCGGAGAGAGTACTTCCACATGTAGCCCTCTGCAAGCGTGGCACCAAAACGTTTCTTTAACTGATTGATGGACTCTTGCTTCGATCCCTTTGTCGGGTTGATTCGGGCCCCTAGGAAGTCGAATCTTCGAACACCGATATTTCGGAAAAGGCGAATCGCTTCCCAATACAGCAACTTATTCGCCCCTTGGTGCTGCTGATCGACATTGCCGGCATAGATGGCATAGGCGCACGCCTGGCTGAAGCCAAAGAGGCAATAGGTTTGTACAAGTCCTTGATATTCCGCCGCGAACAGCTTGGCGTGCTCACCGAGACCAAGGACGAACCGCCTGAAGGCGCCACGGTCCATGAAGCTGAGCTTGGAGCGGCCAAACGTCGTGCGGATGAGTTCGTATGCAGGCTCAAGAAGTTCCACTCCCTCCCGAATTACGACGCCGTCTTTTATGGCCGTCCCGATATTCTGCCTGGTGATTCGCCCAATCTTCTTCCACAGAACGTCTTCTGAATCCAGCAAGTCAATCACATAGCTGCCGTAGGGAGCGGAGTCCGCGCCGTCCGGGTAGGTACGAAACAGCGCGTTGTTGGTCGCAGGAATGATCACGTCGGTGCGGATCTTCCGGAAATACTGCACCACACTGTTCAGGAAGGACTTCTCTTCGAGCACATCCAGACCGACTCCGTAGGGAATCGTCTCAACCCGGAACCGTACCATGCGCAAACCGAGTTTACGCACGATCGTGTAGGGCAGGACACACCGCAGCGTTCCAGCGTCATCTATACCACCCAGCCATCCATATTCGTCACCCACCGCGCTGAGGAACTCCTCTTTAGCGAAGACCGGGAGGCTCGGATCCCACTGGATCTTGATAGGCTCCGCCCTGATCGCAGAGTGTACGACGACGGGAGGCGGCGGCAAAAAGTGAGGATCTAGCTGCATACCCTACCTGAAGTGGAGAATCGTGAGTCGTGACAGAGCAGGCGCGAGAATGTCGTCACTGCGATGTCGCGGCGTTGGAGAAACTCGAGAATCCGCTGGATCGACGTAAGATCCACGAGGTCCTTCGAATGCCCAATCGCCACGACCGGTCTTCGCGCTTCCTGCTGACCCTGCGCTTCTTCGAGGGCCTCTTCGATGGTCGTACGCATTTCATCGAAGGTCATTCGACAGAAGTCCAGCTTGCGAGGATAGCGGAAGCGGAGGAAATCGCGCCAGTGCCGCGAAATCGGAGTCCCGGTGCCGGCGTTGGTCGCCTTCTTTTGGAGTTTGAGCCGCTTACTGCCCAGCATTGCCCAAAACGGCACCATCTGCGCATAAATTGGGATCTCCCAAAGCGAACCGTGGGGGTCAGGTACGTTCACGTCACTGCTAAAACGCCAGAAACCGCCGTTTGCGCGCGCCGGCCGGTAGTCCAGCCCCAAGCGATTTGCCCAACCGCCCTTGAAAACGGATGAGTCCAGTTCGATGCCGTGACGTGCCAGCACCTCTGCTACCACTGCAGTGGGCTGCATCAGCCAGGAACCGGCCCGAAACGATAGCGGGGTGAAAGTCGGGTCGTTCAGGCAGTCACGCAGGTAGGAGATTGCCGCCGAGATGATGACCTCGGCCCGGACTGAATCCAGCGTGCAGATGTTCTGCTCACGCCAATCCAGGCGCCACTGGCCATTCTCATACCTCGCGTTGGCCCACCACGGATGAAGGTGAAGAGCGATTTCGTGGCCAGCCGAACGCAGTTCGCGCAGCTGCGCCCGCACTCCGGCAGTGTCGGGATCAGACTGGAACTCCTCCATCCTGGCAAATTCCACGGCCTCTGCGAAAACGACAAAAGGTGCGCCAAACTCCTGAAAAACTTCCTGCAACTGCCGCGTCGGGTCGAGCACCAGATCCCGCAACGAACCTTCCCCGTTGCCGTAGATCTCGTAGTCCAGCGTGAAGACGCACTCAATCATGGGCCCTCCGCGCGACCCCTTCCGATTGCGCGCCGGCTTCCAGAAGCGCGGCCACGGCCAGAAGCATCCACGCCTGGGACCATCTCATGTAGGACGTCCGGATGGTACACGACCGCAGGATCCGGTAGTAAAAGAACCCCCGATCATCCCACATGTGATCCACGGCCCATCGGAGCACGGAGTGCGCCGGCGCGAGGCTACCGGGGGCCAGGTCTTTCAGCTCCACCAGGGTGAGTACGCTCTGAGCCACGCAGTGGATGTCGATGGGGTAGTTGCGGTCATGGAAGTATCTGACTGCGCCGTTCTCTCGAAAGAACCGATTGCGGTAGAACTCGAATCCACGCCGGAGGACCGAGTCGAACTCCGTTGTCCCGGCGCAGCGAGAAATGGTCTGCAACGCGCAGAGATTGTACCCGGTGTGAAAGTTATCGATCCAGCGCTGCGATGGCGCCTCGCCGTAGTGCCACGAGCCATCCGGCTGCTGCTTTGCCGCCGAGTAGCGGGCGATCCGAAGTGCGGGCAGTAGGTATCGTTCCTCGTTTGAGTGCTTGTAGGCGCGGCACAACAAGGCGGCCGCAAGGAAATTTGCGTTGTGGACCTGACCGCGCAGCGACGGGAGAGGATAGCTGAAGCCTTCCGCACCGTTTTCCGCCCAGTAGAGCACGTTCAAAATGTAATCTACCGCGCTCATCGCCATAGTCAGACACTGCGAATCCCGCCCCTGCTCATAGGCGTCCAGCAGCGCGTTAGCGGCGAACGACGTGGAGACCAGGTTCGGCGAACCCGTGGGCACCACGATGCTACGCGTCTGCCAGGGGAAGTTGTATCCCCAGCACCAATAGTCCGTGCCTGGGGATCGGAGAACTCGCAGGCGCTCAATCATGAGGTCGATATCGGTCCCATGGCCGGTTGCGCTGATAGCGTCGAGTTTGAGGAACGCGGAGAGGAAGAGAGCGATGGCTTTGGGATTCTGGGTCTTCGGGATCTGGAGCAGCCCGCGAAGGTTGATGGGGCTCCGCTTCAGGGCTTGTGTGAAGACGATCCGCGGAATGCGGTGGTCCAGGAACGGAAGGGTGCGGAAGATGGGGCTGTTGAGCGCATCGTAAGGATCGTGACCGGCCCAGTTGTTCGCGCGACAGTAGGCCAGCAGCTTCTCCAGCACTGTCTCAAGAACAGGTTCGGAGGGGGGGGCGAGAGGTGGCGCCATGCTAGTCGATTTCATGTGTGAATCAGAGGAGAGCGCTCATCAGCCGCGGCTGAAGGCGTTGGGTTCGGCGAACGGCACGATGGACACCATCCAGCAAGCGGCGGCCACCCGAGCGACATCTTCCAAGGGTTCCGGCTAGGGGTTGATGAGCGCCTCGACGTGCTCGACTATAGAGTGCAGCGCCTGCCTGGGCGCCATGTGAGCGTCAGCAGGACGGCTGCGGCGGGTGAGGTTGAGTTTGCTGCGCACATCGTCGGGGCTCTCCAGCAGGGTGAGCCGGCCGTTGTCGGCCAGATAGTGGTCAACCGCGCCGATGGTTCCCCGGAAGATGCTGTAGACGGGGACACCCAAGGCGGCGGCTTCGCGGTTCATGGTGCCTCCTCCGCTGATGACGAGATCGGAGTACCACATCAGGTTCAGTCCATCCACCGCGTGTCCAGGGATGATCATCCGCTGGTCGGCGAAGAGTTGCGGCCAGGAGGCACGAATGGCAGAGGCCTGGCGCTCATTGCGGGGCACCAGTACGATCTTCGTATTGTTTGAACGTGACAAAACCTCGATCACCGTATCGAAGAGGGCTTCGCTTTCCGGATTGTGATAGTGAGCCTCGTTTGCCGGCGGGCGGACTGTCACAATGAGGTGGCCGTCAGTCAATCCAAGGTCTGTGAGGATGGCAGGATCGGGCTTGAAGCTCGGGACGTAGACATCCTCCTTGATCCCCGGGTATTTCAGGAGCTTTCCTCCGAAGTCGAGACTGGAGTCCGGGATTACTTCAGGAACCATCACCCACGTGGGTGCGAAGCCAGGTACAGACTTGGCGAATTCGTAGTCCACAATCACGAGGGAGGGCACTCGCGCCACGTTGGCGGCCAGCATCTGCGAGCGGGAGCCATGGGATACGGCCAGATCCGGCTTTTCCCTCAGGGCAATTGGAAGAAGCTGCAGGGACCGGTAGGTTGTCCCGAAAGCCTTCATTATTTTGTGTTTGCCGTAGTGCCGTCCAATGCGCAGGTACTTGAGTTGGAAGAGGTCGGCCAGGCTGCAGACTTGAAAGCAATCGCGCGCCGTCAGGAACACCGAGTAGCCGCGCCTCTCCAGTTCTTCCATAATTGGCGCGAAGAATGGGACGTGCGGCGTGTTGTCTAGATCGATCCAGATCTTCTTTCGCTTCGTCGATACCGGCGGGCTTGGAGCTTTCATGTGGCGCGGCTTTGATGGATGCGGCGGGAATGGTCTCGTTTCGGCGCGAGACGGATGGTTCGCGATGGCCGATCGGAAACCATCGATTGGATTGTCACACGAGCAGTGATGGCAAGTCGAGGGGGCTTGTGTCGGCGGCGACGCCAATGCCCCCGGGAAGTCGGGACTGGCCTTTAGCAAACAGCCGCGGCCGAAACGAAGCTCATGACTTCGCTGACGACCCTGACCTGCTGGCTGCCTTCGAGTTGCGGGAACATCGGCAACGAGACGATCTCCGCCGCCACCCGTTCGGTCACGGGGAAGTCACCCTGCGCATAGCCCAGGGTCTTGTACGCATCCTGCAAATGCAGCGGGACCGGATAGTGAATGCCGGTGCCGATGCCCACGGCGCCCAACTGCTTCATCAGCTCATCGCGGTTCTGCACCCGTACGACGTAGAGATGATAAACAGCCTTGCTCCATTCGGGCTGATACGGCAGCGTAATGCGGCCGTCCACTTCCCCGAACAGCTCGCGGTAGCGCACCGCGGCCGCCTGGCGCTGCTCGGTCCACTCCGGCAGGTGCTTCAGTTTGGCGCGCAGAATGCCGGCCTGGATAGAATCCAGCCGACCGTTGTAGCCTTCGACCTGGTGATAGTATTTCTGGCTCTGGCCGTGATCGCGCAACATGCGCATCTTCCTAGCCAAGCCTTCATCGTTGGTGGTGACGGCACCGGCTTCGCCACACGCGCCCAGATTCTTGCCGGGATAGAAGCTGAAGGCGGCCGCGAGGCCCATCGAACCGGCCTTCCGCCAGCGATTCTCCTTGCGGGAGAAGTACTCCGCTCCGTGCGCCTGGCAGGCGTCTTCCACCACGATCAGGTTGTATTGCTCCGCCAGTTCCAGGATGGGGTCCATGTCGGCCGTCTGGCCGTAGAGATGCACGGGCACGATGGCGGCGACGCGAAGGCCGCTCCGGCGATCGGTCAGCTTGCGGACTTCCGGGTCGAAATCGCAGTCCGTTTCCAGGTAGTGCTTGAGCCGCGCCGGGTCCATGTTGTACGTGGCCTCGTCGATATCGACGAAGACGGGCCGGGCGCCGGACTGGGAGATGGCCTCCGTGGTGGCGATGAAGGTGTGCGGCACGGTGACGACGGCATCGCCGGCGCCGATGCCGGCCGCCAGGAAGGCGAAGCGCAGCGCATCGGTGCCGCTGCCGACTCCGACGCAGTGGCGCGTGCCGCAGTACTGGGCGAAGTCCTCTTCGAAGCCCTGCACCATGGGACCGCCGATGAAGCCGGCCGTGGAGAGGGCGGCGGTGAAGACCGCGGTGAGTTCGTCCTTCAGCTCGGCATGGGGAGTGACGAGATCCAAAAACGGGATGTTTGCTGTGCCGCTCATTCGGCGCCTCCTGTGGGGACAGATACTTTGCGCAACACGCGGGCCGGATTCCCGGCGGCGATCGTATCCGGGGGGATGTCCCGGGTGACGACGCTGCCGGCGCCCACGATGGCGTTCTCGCCAATGGTCACGTTGGCGAGGATGGTGGCTCCGGAGCCGATGGAGGCTCCCTTTTTGACCAGAGTCGGATCGACTTTCCAGTCGGCTTCGGTTTGCAGGGCGCCGCCGGGGGCGGTGGCGCGGGGGTACATGTCGTTGATGAAGACGACACCGTGGCCGATGAAGACGTTGTCCTCGATGGTGACGCCTTCACAGATGAAGGTGTGGCTGGAGATTTTGCAGCGGGCGCCGATGGTGGCGTTCTTCTGGACTTCGACGAAGGTGCCGAGCTTGGTTTCGTCGCCGATGCGGCAGCCGTAGAGATTGACGAACTGGGCGAGCTTGACGCCGGCGCCGAGCTGGACGTCGGGCGCGATGGAGCGGAAGTCGCTCATGCGTACACCATCTCGCCTTTCCGCTTGAGCGAGGTTTCGGCGGCTTCCAGCATTTTGACCACGCGCAGGCCGGACTGGCCGTCGTTGAAGGGGCGCTGGCCGGACTTGACGCACTCGATGAAGTAGGCGAGCTCGAGCTTGAGGGCTTCGGTGGCTTCCACCTTGGGGGACCACATATCGCCGGAGCGGTAGCTGACAAGGGCTTCGTAGACGCCTTCCGGGCTGGTGATGTTGACGCCGCGGTCGTAGACCTTGATCTTCTCGTCGGCTTCCAGATCGTTCCAGACCAGCATCTTCTTCTCGCCGCCGATCAGGGTGGTGCGGATCTTGACGGGGGAGAGCCAGTTGACGTTGAGGTGGGCGATGACGTTATCGGGGTAGTAGACGGTCATGTAGGCGACGTCGGCGTGGCCGTTGAGGTGGCCGGAGCCGGTGGCGACGATGGCTTCGGCTTCGCGGCCGATGAGGTAATCGACGATGGAGAGGTCGTGGGGGGCGAGATCCCAGAGGACGTTGACGTCGTGCTGGAAGAGGCCCAGGTTGACGCGCATGGAGTCGTAGTAATAGAGCTTGCCGAGGGTGCCGTCGTCGACGAGCTGGCGGATTTTGCGAACGGCGCCGGTGAAGAGGAACGTATGATCCACCATGATGGTGAGGTTCTTCTGTTCGGCGAGTTCGATGAGCTCTTCGGCCTGGGCGGCGGTGGCGGTGAAGGGTTTCTCGATGAAGACGTGCTTGCCGTTCTGGAGGGCCTGCCGGGCGAGATCGAAGTGGGTCCAGACGGGGGTGATGACGGCGATGGCGTCGATGTTGGGATTGGTGAGGAGTTCCGAGGCGTCGGCGGTGACGTGAACGTCGGGGTAGGCTCGTTTGGCGCGGGCCAGGTTTTTTTCACTCTTGTCGCAGATGGCAACGACCTTTTCAGGGCTAATGCCATGAATATTTCGGACGATATTGGGACCCCAATATCCGTATCCAATAATTCCAAAGCGGACCATGGGAGGACCTCCGAGGACGGGTTACTATCGTGCGCCCTCTCCGCCGAGGACGGCGCGGGGCGTCTGTAAGAGAATTTTGAGGTCGAGCCAGAGCGACCAGGAGATGGCGTATCTGAGGTCGAGGCGGACCATTTCATCGAACCCGACGCGGCTGCGGCCCGTGACCTGCCAGAGACCGGTGATGCCGGGTTTGGCGGCCAGGACACGGCGGCGGTGCCAGGTGTCGTAGTATTTGACTTCGTAAGGGATGGGGGGGCGGGGGCCGACGAGGGACATATCGCCGACGAGGACGTTGAAGAGCTGGGGGAGCTCGTCGAGGCTGGAGCGGCGGAGGAAGCGGCCGATGGGGGTGATGCGCGGGTCGTTGGTGAGTTTGTAGGCCTGCTGGCCGTCGTTGGGCTGGTGGGCGGCGCCGTTGTGGTTGGTGATGAGGGTCTTGACGAACTCTTCATGGATGGCCTGGTTGTTGTTGCAGACCATGGAGCGGAACTTCCAGAAGCTGAAAGAGCGGCCGTAGTGGCCGACGCGCTGCTGTTTGAAGAGGACGGGGCCGGGGGACGTGAGTTTGACGAGCGCGGCGATGGCGGCCATGATGGGCGCGAGGATTAGCAGAGCGGAGAGGCTGCCGGCGATATCCACGGCGCGCTTGACGGCTTTGCAGGCTTTGCGGGGAAGGCGGGATTCGGCGGGGTCGGCCGGCACCAGGGTGCCGTCGCCGGAGTCGTCGTCGTCGTCCTGATCCCAGTTGGCGGGGAAGATGTGGAGGTGGATGTCGATCTGGTTGGCCTGTTCGGAGCCTAGAGCGGTGGAGAGGACCTTGGCGGCTTTGGCGCGGAGGGTGCGGGTGACTTCCTTTTCGCAGGCGGAGCCGATTTCGGTGAAGATGACGCCGATGACGGAACCCTGTTTGTACCAGCCGGTGATGTCGGTGGCGCGGATGGAGGCGGAGAGGGTGTTCAGGATGCTTTCGAGCGATTTCCGGGGGCTGGCAGCGGAGCGGAGGGGGGAGCAGTGCATGAGCAGAAGGACGAAGCGGCGGCCGGAGCGTTCGGTGCGCCTTTGCTCGACGTTGAGGACTTGCAGGAAGGGTTCTTCGGGCAGGAGGTCCAAGCCGGAGAGTTCCTCTTTGGCGATACGGGTTTTCCAACCGGACACAGAAAAGGCTGACGCTGACATTGTTCTCCTCCAAGCAGTAGTGCTTGCCTTATCCTGACCTGCGGTGTTGATGGGGCCTTGGCTCGAAAAGACGCCAGCGGCGCATCGTCTGGTTACTGCTGGTGCCTGGACCGGATCTGGTGGAGCCGGGTGATGTTGCCTGTAACATCTTTACTTGTACGCGTTTGCGTTCCCGCCAAGATGCGACTTAGTGTGCGGGGAGCGCCTGATGGGACGGACCATCCGGCGGTGCGCGATTAGAACAAGCTACCGCCCTTTTTGCCCCATATGGAGGGAGCATCCAGGGTCCGGCGAGCTGACCAGGAGCTTGTCCGGAACACAGTGAAGCATAACATAAGAATCCGGCCGATAACACCAAAAAAAACGCGGATATAGTACTGATTCATATTGGGGTAAACCGGAGTTCTACTCATTGATTACTAAGGTGTTACGGGTGTACTGGAAATGGAGTACCAGTACTCTCATTTTAGGTGTATGGGGGGTGCTCGCTTGATCCCGCCAAAGGAAGTCCCCTACTCTAAGGGGGATAGTTTCGTCAGGTTGGGGGCTCTCCGGCCGGGCGAGGGCGTTGGGTCGGGTTTGGTGAAGAAGTAGATGTGGAGGAGAGGATAGGCATGAAAAGGTTTTTCGGTCGCGGATTGGTCGTCGTGGCGATGATGACGCTTGGGGCGATGCTGTGGGCTGATCCGCTGATCCCGACTTTGTACAACACTGGTGTGAACGACAGCCACGCTGTGTTATTGAACGGGGCCGTCGACACCCATTACAAAGCCACACCGCCAGGCGCCAGCCCGTTCGCCGTCACGTCGGCAGGCGGGTTCCCGGTGGGGCCGTGGATCGGCGACAACTCTCTTTCAACCTGGGTGCGGCCTACCAACAACTCTGCCAACGGCGAAACCGATCCGAATGGGAGCTACGCCTACACGACGACGTTTGATCTGACTGGCCGAATCGGTTCCACCGCCCAGATCACCGGGCGATGGTCGAGTGATAACAACGGCCTCGGGATCAAGATCAATGGTGTCAGCGTCACACCTGCGTTGAACGGCTCTTTTGTCAACTTGCCTCCCTATGAGGGATTCCGCAACTGGTATAGCTTTGGGATCTTTGGGGGGTTCCTGGGAAATCAGGTGAACACGCTGGAGTTTACGGTGGTCAACGGGGTACAGAGTTCCGGCAATCCAAGCGGTCTTCGGGTGGAGATGACGGGCACTGCCGCAGTCCCGGAAGGCGCTGAGTCCCTCTGCCTGGTTCTGATGGCGGGCGGCCTGTTCTTGGTGGCGGCGCGCCGGAAGTCCATGGTTCGTCTACAGTAAAATTGCTGGCTTGGTGAGTCGCGAGCATCGGGAACAGCGTCGATCCTTTTACAGCTACACGAGAGACAGAAAGGCCTGCGGTACTCCACCGCGGGCCTTTTTCCTTGAGGCGACTGTCATGGGGCCCGTACAGATGGGTGGAGGAGTGGAGTATGATAAAGCCAATCGAGCAGTAGGCTCGCGATCGTCTCAGACGTGTTTGTGAGTGTAGCCGTATGATGAACGACATGCAAACCGCACTCGGAGTTCACCCAAACAGATGACGCACAACCAATTATAGTCCCGCACTCTATTGATTCAATGGACAATAGTCGAATAGTGGATTGGCTGTAGGCGTTACAGGGGAGGAGAGTTCGCATGACGTGCCCGGTTCCGGAGAGCGTTCCCACGAGCGTGGGCTACCCCTGGTTTGCGGTACGTGTGCGTTCCAACCGGGAGAACGTGGTCAGCCTACACTTGCGCGAGCGGGGGTTCGAACAGTTTTGTCCTTCCTATCATGTGGAAAGCCAGTGGACCGACCGGAAGAAGTTGACGGAGAAGTTCCTGTTCCCCGGTTACGTGTTCTGCCGGGTGAATCCTTCGGACCGGTTGCCGGTGTTGATCATTCCCGGGGTGGTGGGGCTGATCAGCTTTGGGCCGACGCCGGCGCCGATTCCGGATACCGAGATTGAGCGGGTGCAGATGATGGTGCGGTCGGGTTTACCGGTGGCGCCGTGGCCGTATTTGCAGCAGGGGGATCGGGTGTTGATCGAGCACGGGCCTCTGGCGGGGTTGGAGGGGGTTCTGCAGCGGACCAAGGGGAAGTACCGCCTGGTGGTGTCTCTCAACCTGTTGCAGCGCTCGGTTTCCGCCGAAGTGGAGAGGGAGTGGGTGCGGCCCATTCCGCAGGCGCTTGCGCGGCGACAGAGTCCGGCCGGGAACGGGCCGGGATTGTGAAGCAGATTCTGATTATGCGTTGAGGTTGTCACGGCATGATAAGGTTTCGTTCGATCGGGCTTGGGTGCCTGTTGCTAGCGGCGATGGGCTTGACGGCGTGGGGCCAGCGGGCACAGCGGCCGGCGGGCGGAGCTTCGAGCATGGAGCAGATCACCAATGCGGTGAGGCCCGATTACACGATGGGCCCCGACGATCAGATTCTGATTCGATCTTCGCAGGTGCCGGAGATCAATGAGCGGCCGTTCCGGATTGACGCGGATGGGTTTGTGGAGCTGCCGATTGTGGGCAAGATCCGGGCGGGCGGGATTACCTTGCAGGCTTTCGAGAAGGAGCTGACGAACCGGCTGCGCGAGTTTGTACGCGATCCGCAGGTGTTCGTCAGCTTGGCTCAGTTTCGCGGAGAGCCGGTGTTCTTTGTCGGCGCATTTGGCGCGCCTGGGATCTATCCGCTTTCCGGGCGGCGGACACTGGTGGAGATGCTGACGGTGGTGGGCGGCATTTCGCCGAACGCGACGCGGCGGATCAAGATCACGCGGCGCACGGACTATGGTCCGATGCCTTTGCCGAATGCCGTGGAGAATGTAGAGAAGAAGATCAGCACGGTGGAGATCAGCCTGAACAGTCTTTCGGAGAACATCAATCCGGAAGAGGATATCGTTTTGCAGCCCTACGATGTGATCAGCGCGGAGCGAGCGGAGCGGGTCTATGTGAGCGGGGATGTCGCCAGGGCGGCTAGTATTGAACTGGGCGAGCGGAGTTCCATCTCCATCGCGCAGGCGCTGACGGAGGCGGGCGGATTCGCCCCAACCGCGAAGCGCAACCAGGTGCGAGTCTTGCGGCTGATCTCCGGTACGGACCGGCGCGCCGAGATTCTCGTTGATGCCGGCCGGGTGTTCGAGGGGAAGGACAGGGACTTCCCGCTGCTGCCGAACGACGTGGTGTATGTGCCGTCGTCCAAGTTGCAGGAGTTTGCCTTGAGGTCGGCCACCGGCATGGTGTCATCGCTGCCCTTCCTGCTGATCAACGTGTTTCTGAGGCGATGATCATGCCGCTGTGCCCACTTGGCACATTCGATTGCGAAACCGGAGTTTCTGTGAAGGGGGAACGGGTTTGTCTTGTTCTAGTTTGATCGCCTTGATGCTTTCCGCACTGTTGGTATTTCCCATGCAGTTGGCTGCGCGGCAGATGCCCGGCCAACCCGCTGCGCCTCCGGCTGCGCCGCCGGCCAGCACGGGCCGCCAGTTGGCTCCGGGTGGATTGCGGATCCTCGTGCTGGAAGGCCAGAACGTCCACAACAGCCTGACGAACAAGTCGGCCGTCAGCCCGGTGGTTCAGGTGTTGGATGCAGTGGATCAGCCGGTGCAGGGCGCTAGCGTGACCTTTGAGGTGCCACCGGCGGGACCGGGCGGCACATTTGGCGGCCAACCGATTGCCACCACCAAGACGGACTCCGCTGGCCAGGCGACCGCGGCGCTGACGATCAATAGCACGCCCGGCTCCTTTGTCATCAAGGTGACTGCTTCGTTCGCGGGTCAAAGTGGGGAGGCGATTATCCGCCAGGCCAACGACGCCAAGGTCCTGGAGGCGATGGTGCCCCTGCCCCCAAGACCCTGGTACAAGAACTGGAAGTGGTGGGCTGTGATCGGCGCGGGTGCGGGCGCAGCCATCGCGACGTCGGTGATACTGCTCGATCGAAACAACACCTCGACCATCACCATTGCGCCGGGCACGGTCGTTATCGGAGGTCCGCGGTAAACCATGTCATTCCGGACGAGCCTGAGTTTGGCCCTGTGCGGCGCCGCCCTCTCCTGTTTCGGACAGGGGATTCAAGTCGGCGGCCCCATCACGGGCCTGGTTTACGATGCACCCAGCAAATCGCTGCGGCAGATCCTCGGCATGCCCGGCGCCGCGCGCCTTGGCGCGCCGCTGCTTTCCGAAGTAGATTGGGCCTCGGTCGCTCCCGATGGGCGAACCGCGGTGGTTGTGGTCAATGGCGAAGCACGGCTGGTTTCGAGTAAGGACATCACCCAGGAATCGCCCGGCGCACCGATAATGGGCCTGCTGAGTGCACCCCGGTTTTCCAGTTGGGCAGAGGACTCTTCGTCTCTGGTTCTATATTCGGCAGAGAACCGGTCTCTGCAGTGGGTGCGGTTGAATGCACAGTCCGTCGAAGCGGATCCGGCAATGCCGTTGACAGGGTTCGATGGCGAGGTCACCGCCATGGCGGCAGACAAGGCCTCGGCAGTCACGGTTCTATCCGTCGCTGGCAGCGGTGTGTACCTGGTTGGATCCTCCGGAGCGGCGACGTTGCTTTTGCCCTCGGCAGAGGTCTCCGCGATCGCGCTGGAACCAGGCGGCCAGACGCTCTGGGTCGCTGACCGGACCAACGCTCAGCTTGTGCAACTGACAGAGCTCGGCTTCACCCCCACGGCTCAAGTGCTGATCTCGGATCCGGAGAAACTGGCCGACATATCGGCCTTGGGGCTCTCCTTCGACAAGCGAAGACTCTACCTGGCGAGCCGTTCCACTCAACTCCTTTATGAGTTTGACCGCTCCGCCGCGCTTCTATCCGAGGGCATTGCGCTGGATGCGCCGGCGGAACTTTTGTTGCCGTTGGGACGCCCATCGCTGCGGTTGTTGGGCCAGAGAGGCAAACTCGGCGCGCCCTTGTATCTGCTCGATGAGAAGTCAGGCCCCGGTTTATTCTTTGTGCCGGCGGGAGAGGGAGAACAGCAGTAATGAAAGCCCGGCTCCTTACCCCCTTTCTGATCCTTGCCTCGCTGGCTATGGTGAACGGCCAGGTGCTGATCCGAGTCCAGCAGGGCAACAACATCGTCCCCGTTCCGAACGGGGGGAGCGTCACGGTGAACTCGACCGGCGTAGCCCAGCCGAAGAAGCTGCAGGTGACCGTTACCTACATTGGGGCGACGACACTCACGTTTCCCCAGGCGCCCGAGATTCTCGGTTCACAGGATTTCAGCATCACCCGCGCTCCGGCACCATATACGGTCCTGGCTCCGAACCAAAGCCTGACCATCGATCTGCAGTACCTGCCGACCTCTGAGCTGTTGGCGCAGAGTGAGATGGATTACGGTTTTCAGCAGAGCGCGCCCGTGCCGACCAATCCAGGCCAGACGGCGCAGCCGCCTACGCCCGGGATCATCGCGATCGGGCTCAACGGGACCGCTCCGGAGTACTTCCTCAGCTACGGTCTCGCTCTGGACGGCAACATTGTCAACGTGCCGCCGGGCGGCACCCTCACGTTTACCGATACGCCTGTGAACGGCTCGACGACTGCTTCGACATTTATCCTGAACCGGGGTAGTGGAGCGGGTCAGATCCAGTCCGTCAGCGTCGCAGGAGATGCCTACTCGCTGGTCTCGTTGCCGCTGCTGCCGTCAGTGCTTGCCGCCGGCGCCAACTACCAGTTTCAGTTGCGCTATCGCCCAAGGCAGACCGGAACGGACACGGGCACGCTGAACGTCACTTTCGAGGGCGGTAAGTCGTACAGCATCAATTTGAGCGGTCGTGGCATTGCCTCCTACCTGACGTACGATCTGCTGACAGCGGACGGCACCACGCAGCCGATTGCCCCGAATCAGGTGGTTCCCGTACCCGCCACGCCGGTAGGCAGCAAATCGACAGTCTTCATCAGAATGCGCAATTCCAGCAATCTGGATATCTCGGTCCCCAGCATTGCGATTGCGGGAGCGGCGTATCAGCTCAGCGATCTGCCATTTTTGCCCGTGACCATGCCTCCGGGCGATGTCCAGTTCTTCTCTCTGATCTTCAATCCGCCGTCGGCCGGCAAGCACACCGGGAAACTCCGCGTGGGCAACGACTCCTTCGACCTTGTCGGAGAAGGGATCGGACCGCTGCTGACGTATTCCTATCGCAGTCCGGCCGGTGTGACGCCGGTGCAACCCCTGGGCGGCGTGATCTTCCCAGGCGTGCAGGTGGGTGATTCCTCAAGCATCGAGTTCACGATCAAGAACACGGGCTCTGCCCCCGCGCCGATCGTCAGCGTGGGCATCGTCTCTGACGGTAAGGCCGTGTTTACGCTCGCCGGGCTTCCGGCGCTGCCAACCGCGATCGCACCAGACGGTTCCGTCTCGTTCAGCATCAAATTCGCCCCGCTGAATATCAACCTGAGCAGCGCGTCGCTCCGGATCAACACCGAGGCGTTCACACTCGCGGGAATCGGTAGCGCGCCTGCACCACTGCCGGACTTCACACTTCAGGGTCCAACCACGGTTCAGCCCTTCCAGCAGCCCAGTGTCAGCCTGACGCTGGCATCGCCTCATCCCGTGGCCCTCACCGGAACGCTCACGCTGACGACGGAATCCGAAGTTGCCTCCAGCGACCCGTCCGTGCAGTTCGTGACGGGCAGCCGCGTGGCTTCCTTTACGATTCCCGCCGGCGCCACAAAGGCAGTCTTCGCCAGCGGCTCCACGCAGATCAAGTTCCAGACGGGTAGCTTGGCAAGCACCATCGTCCTCACGCCGGCCTTCGCCACGCAGGGCGGGCTCGACATGACGCCGGAGAGCCCAACCCAGTTGCGAGCGAGCCTCCCGGCCAGCGCGCCCCAGTTGGTCAGTGCCAGCGTGGACTCCCGCACCGCCAACGGCTTCACCGTCGCGCTCGTGGGCTATACGACAACCCGGTCGTTGACGAAGGCAAACGTCAGCTTCAAGGGCAAGCCGGGGTACAACTTCCCTCAGACGGACTTCAGCGTGGACCTGACAGCCAGCTCGTTTCTCTGGTTCACGTCGGCATCGTCGGTGCCGTATGGAGGCCAGTTCCTGATGCAGCTTCCGTTCAGCATCAGCAATAGCGACACGTCGAACTCGGCGCTGCCTCCGATCCAGGCGATTGAATCGGTAACGGTGACCGTGACGAACAGCGTCGGGACGTCCAATGCGCTTACGGCCTTGGTGCAGTAGGGGGTAGACGGGCGGCCCCCGACGCCATTCGTTCCGCTGTTGGACTGGAGAATGGACCCTTGCGGTGCCGATCCTCCAAGTATCGTTCTGCATGTGATGGGTAGTTCTGTCGTTACAAGGAGGGCGAGAGGCGAGGGAGAGGCCGCCGGAAAGTTGTCGGCTCCGCACAGGAGCACAAACAAGAGAAGGGCCGGCGTGAGCCGACCCTTCTCTTGATTGTGCGTGAAGACAGGTGAAGAGTTAAGCGCGAAGTTTCCTGCGCAGCGTCTCAAGCCCGGCAAGCGCTCCACCCAGCAGCATGAGAGTCACGCCGCCGTCTGGGACCCGGCCGACCTGCGGTTGATTAATCGCATAGTTACCTGGGTTAGGGGTAAACCACAAGTAGTTGCCGATGTTGCCAGAACCGCTATTAATCAAAGCATTGCTGGCGAGAGTCGCCGCTCCAGCTGCTGTAGGCGTGTAACTTGCACCATAGATCACATCCCAGATGGCTTGTTGCACTACCTTTTCTGTATCGTTGCTAGTCGCAACGTTTTCGTTGGTATCCAGGATCCAGGCAATGGCTCCGGCAATCGAAGTGTCAGTGAGGCTGTTGTAACTCACCTGACCCAGCTCGTTACCAACTCCAGCTGCCCGAGTCCTCTCGACAGTACCATTTGATGTAGCACGCGTGTCGTTGTAAAGGGAATTATTAGAAGGCGCGCTGATATAGTCGTATAGGGCTAAGCAATACAGGAAGTCCAGCTTCTGGTTCACGCCGGCATTCGGTCCGGTATTCGGCTTCCAATAGGAGTCGTCGAACGATCCCCCAGAAGTCCCGGGATTGACGGACCCAAACGTTAGCGTTCCGAAGGTGTCCGCACGCGCCGTGGCTGATCCCAGGACAACAGCCATCGCCACTACCCCGAGCACAAGCCAATAGCTTCTCTTCATAAGTGAATTTCCTCCGTCTCAATGTTCTGAGCAAAATGCCAAACTTACCGCCAGACTCTCAGTCTGACGTTTCCGTTCAGGCGCACGCATGAAGAGTAGCAATTGTCGGGCCAACTGTATTCGAATCGTCATCGAATCATCACAGCCCCACGATACGCTGACAAACTCTAGCCTTTCCCTCCACTTAGGGTCACCTGCCTTTTCCGGTGCCAACTGTTGGGCTCCGGACGCCCCGATACTCGCTCTGTAAGGAAGTCCGACACAGCCAGGTGCTGCGCGTTTTGGAAATCGACGACAACATCTTGTTTCTGTGTGGCTTACGGGTGGTAAGCGCTCTCCTCATGGTAGTGTATGGTAACCTGACGAACTCGACTTCTCCGCCAATTCCCAAAGTGCCGGCCGGCTGATGCAGTTTCGACAGCGGCGGAAGTAATCTGCCCCCTGTGGCGCCGCGCGACATCCTGTACCATCTCGCGCTCCCGCAGATCGGGCACCTTGACGGCGACAACCGCCTACCGAGAGCCGGGTCCTCTCGAAACTCCACGCTGGAAACACTATTCCCGGAGAAAACGCAAAAGAAGTGCATGTCACGGCACCGGCAACACACCGATCTCGTCGAGGAAAAGCGTGGCCCCGGCGGCGGTCGCAATGCGCCATTTTCAGAGCCCAGGAGTTCGCTCTCCGGCAGATTCTCGGGGATCGCGTTGCAGTTGATGGCGACGAACGGGCCGATCTTCCGCGCGTTCCGTCGATGGATCGCCGAGGCCAAGCTCAACCTATTCAAGTGCTCAGGGGGGCAGACCCAGCGCGGAAAGCGGCCGCGGTCCCAGTGGGCCTCGGACCGAGCGCACAAATGCCAAGAGGGCCGGATTGCTCCGGCCCTCTTGGCATCCAACCTAGGAAGGAAGTGGTTACGCGCGGAACTTCCGGCGCAGAGTCTCGAGACCAACCAGAGCACCGCCCAGCAGCATGAGGGTCATGCCACCGTCGGGGACGGCCTTGTACGCATGGTTGTCGGTTTCAAAGGCCGCCGTATTCGAGGTCATGACTATTTGATTGAAATAGGAGCTCGAATCCGTAGCGTTAAAGTTCAGATACTGCCCAATACTTTGGTCGCCGTTGTTCGGCGAAAAGCCATCGAATTGTTTGACCAGGACACCGTTATTGAAAGCGAGGACGTTGTAGCTGTCCGGGCTGCCCAAGTACATGCCGAAGTAACTTATTGGCGTACTAAAGTCGATGGTCACTGGGTTTGGCCTACCAGGTAGGCCGGAGCCCACCGTGAGATAGGTGGTGTTGTCATTGGGGGGAGCCGCGTATTGACCGCCCACCGAACCCGACACAAACGGACTATTATCAGACGTCCCCCACGAATACTTCGCAATGCCGCTCGTGTATGGCGAAGTTTGGGCGGAAGTCAGACCATCAAAGGTGATCGTCGTCGCACCTGTGACGGCTGTACACAACCCCGCGTTCCCATCGATCGCATTCTGATCATACGTGCAGTTAACGCCCAATGTAGTCACCACGACGTCTGCACTGAGTGGTAAAATCGCGGCCGCAGACACAAGCCACAAAGATCGAACTAGCAAAGAGAACTTCATTCGGACCCTCCTTCAGTTTCACTTTACGGACTTGCACCTTACGCCTTCTGAGCGTGCTCCAGTCTGTAAACCTACTCTCCTTCAGTCAGTGCAATTGTCGTGCCAAAGATGCCTGGAGCTTTCGAGACCCTTCCAGCGCGAGCTAAGTGCCACCTCCATAAGCGGTTAGACACTGCCCTCCCAAATCCTGTCCCCGAGGGCGCAGAACCAGATGGACGAGTTTCGTAAACGATTCCGACACAGCCGATGCGGCCCTTCGCAGCCTTCGCTGTAAACCATTCTGGGTCTTGCATTTGCGAGCAACACCGTTAACTTGTCTGCACTGTAAGAAGGTCCGACGATTCACGGGCTAGGCAAGGCTTGGCTCCCCCCTCACCCCTCCCGCCCATTCCCCAGCTTCTCCATCAGCTCATACAGCGTCGACCGGCTGATCCCCAGCTCCACCGCCGCAGTCGTGATCTTCCCCCGATGCCGCCGCAGCGCCTCCTGCACCATCTCCCGCTCCAACCCCTCCCGCGCCTCCTTCAGCGTCTGGGGCGGCAAGGCGCTCAACGCATCAGCCAGTTCCAGATCCCGGGCCGTGACTCGCTTCCCATCCGCCATGATGACCGCCCGCCGTACCCGGTTCTGCAGCTCGCGGACGTCACCCGGCCAAGGGTAAACACCCAGAGCCCGCAGCGCGTCCGGCGCGAAGGTCAAACCCGGTTTGCCGTGCTCGCTACCATAGCTATGCAGGAACGCCTTCGCCACCAAGCCAATGTCGTCCCCCCGCTCCCGCAGGGCGGGCACCTTGACCACCATCACGGCCAGGCGAAAGTACAGGTCCTCCCGAAACTTCCCGGCGGCGGTGTACTCCTGCAGATTCTTGTTCGTGGCCGTGATGACGCGGGCATCGCTGGCAATCTCCTGCCGGCCGCCGACGCGCTGAAAGCACTTCTCCTGAAGGAAACGCAGGAGCTTCACCTGGACTAGCGCCGGCAACTCTCCGATCTCGTCGAGAAAGAGCGTGCCTCCTGCGGCGGTCTCAATATGCCCTTTGCGCTGCGTTTGAGCCCCCGTGAACGCACCCTTCTCATAGCCGAAGAGCTCACTCTCCAACAGATTCTCCGGGATCGCGTTGTAGTGGATGGCGATGAACGGGCCTTCCTTCCTCGCGCTCCGTCGATGGATCACCGCGTCGAGGGCAAAGCTCAAGCGGTTCAACCGCTCAGGGGGCAGACCAAACCGGAAAGCAGTTGTGGTCTCCGTGGGCTCCGGACCGAGCGCACAGACGCCAAGAGGGCCGGATCACTCCGGCCCTCTTGGCATCCAACGTAGGAAGGAAGTGGTTACGCGCGGAACTTCCGGCGCAGAGTTTCGAGCCCAACCAGAGCACCGCCCAGCAGCATGAGGGTCATACCACCGTCAGGGACGTTCAAAGTCCCGGCTTCGCCCCAGCCGCCAACACCGGCAGGAATATAGTCGCTTCCCGAAACGTAAATCGAAGCTACGCCGCCATTCGCCCGCCAGATGTTGAGTTCTTCACCGGAAGGAGCCACAAACAGCAGCCCAAATGCGCCATCCGCTAGGGAGTTGTCATACCAGAATTTGCCCGAAGGAGAAGTATTGGGTGCTGGGGGTGCGTACGGTGCGAGTGCTGCGGTCAAAGGCCCTCCTCCCGGCAGAGGAGTAGTCCAACTGAAAGTGGCAGATCCGGCCGCCGCGTCGTTGCCCGTCAAATCCAGCCAGCCAGAAGCCGTAATCGTCGGGCCGGAAAAGGTAAACGATACCGTGTCCGCCATGGCAGGGACCAGACCCACAACCATCACGAGAACACAAATCTGAATGAGTTTCTTCATATAGTCTTCCTTCTGGCTTGGTCCGCGAAATGACGCGCACGTAACGGCGAAGCAGGCAAATGTCGAGAGTAGCGCACGCTGTGGTACTTGCGGTGAAGCCATCGATTTCACTGCAATTGATGGGCCAAGCAGCGGCGTAAGCCGCCTTCCGCCCTAACCTGTTGCTTCAAAAGCGATATCAAAGCGTTGCATCAATATTGAAAGGCCTTCTAGGTCCTGCCCCGGGTTGCCTTTGTAAACGATTACGACAGTGACCATCTGCGAGTCCTCGCATCTTTCGCCGCAGGCCATTCATTCGGTTGGGGTTGGCGAGCAAGTATCTCAATCCAATTGAAATGTAATAGAATCCGACAGTCAGATCCTAATCTCTCTCATCCTTCCCTGGCAATCCCCAACTTCTCCATCAGCTCATAAAGCGTCGGCCGGCTGATCCCCAGCTCCACGGCCGCCGACGTGATCTTCCCCCGATGCCGCCGCAGCGCCTCCTGCACCATCTCCCGCTCCAACCCCTCCCGCGCCTCCTTCAGCGTCTGGGGCGGCAAGGCGCTCAACGCATCAGCCAGTTCCAGATCCCGGGCCGTGACTCGCTTCCCATCCGCCATGATGACCGCCCGCCGTACCCGGTTCTGCAGCTCGCGGACGTCACCCGGCCAAGGGTAAACACCCAGAGCCCGCAGCGCGTCCGGCGCGAAGGTCAAACCCGGTTTGCCGTGCTCGCTACCATAGCTATGCAGGAACGCCTTCGCCACCAAGCCAATGTCGTCCCCCCGCTCCCGCAGGGCGGGCACCTTGACCACCATCACGGCCAGGCGAAAGTACAGGTCCTCCCGAAACTTCCCGGCGGCGGTGTACTCCTGCAGATTCTTGTTCGTGGCCGTGATGACGCGGGCATCGCTGGCAATCTCCTGCCGGCCGCCGACGCGCTGAAAGCACTTCTCCTGAAGGAAACGCAGGAGCTTCACCTGGACTAGCGCCGGCAACTCTCCGATCTCGTCGAGAAAGAGCGTGCCTCCTGCGGCGGTCTCAATATGCCCCTTGCGCTGCGTTTGAGCCCCCGTGAACGCGCCCTTCTCATAGCCGAAGAGCTCACTCTCCAGTAGATTCTCCGGAATCGCGTTGCAGTTGATGGCGACGAATGGTCCGTCCTTCTGCGCGCTCCGCCGATGGATCGCCTGCGCCACCATCTCCTTGCCGGTGCCGCTTTCCCCCAGAATCAGGGCCGGGGCATTGGTGGGCGCCACCTTGCGAATGAAATCGAAGACGGCCTGCATCTGTGGGCTGACGCCCAGCATCTCCTCGAACACCTCGGCCCGCGCGCCGGACTGCATGGCGCGGTACTCCTGCTCGAGCTCCGCCAGATAGACGCAGCGCTGCAGCACCAGCGCCAGCTCGTCCATGTCCACCGGCTTGCAGAGGAAATCGTAGGCGCCGGCCCCGACAGCTCGCAGGGCGTTCTGCTTTTCGCCTTGGCCGGAAACCACGATCACTTTGGCTAGCGGGTCCAGCGCGAGAATCGCCGAGAGCACCGCCAGGCCCTCATCCGGGTCATTGGGGCGGGGCGGCAGTCCCAGGTCCAACAGGGTCACCGCCGGATGTCCCGCGGTGAATGTGGCCAACGCGCCGGCGCGGTCCCCGGCCGTCAGCACTTCGTAGGCGGCGCCCAGCGCCCACTTCATCTGGGTACGGATATCCTCGTCGTCCTCAACGATCAGCAGTCTGGTCTTGGTCATTGTGCGTCCTTAACAGCGGGGAGGCTCACCCGAAACGTGCTGCCCTTGCCTGTCTCACTCTCCACCCGGATGCTGCCCCCGTGCGCCTCGACGATCATGCGGGATTGGAACATCCCGATGCCGAGCCCGTTCTTCTTCGTGCTCTGAAAGGGCCGGAACAGGGAGTCTTTCAGAAACGCCGCGCTCATCCCGCAGCCATTGTCCGCGACAGTGAGCACGGCGCTGCCGCCGGCCTGCTCCGTGCGGACGCGAATGAGCCCTCCCGGCCCCAGCGCGTCGCGCGCGTTGAGAACCAGGTTGGTCACCACGCTCTGGATCTGTTCGCGGTCGGCCAGCACCCAGGGCAGCGGCGCCAACTCCCGGGTCAGTTCCACGTTCGGCATTTCTCCCAGCCGGTCCAGAGCTTCACGGACCAGCTGATTCAAGTCGGCTTCCACGGGCTTGAACTGGGGCCGTTGCCTGAGCGCGCTCAACCTGCCGATCATCTCGTCAATTCGCCTCGCTGTGTTGCCAATGGCGCGCAAGGCGTCCTGACGAAACTCCGGGTCGTCGAAATGAACCGGCAGGTTCTTCAGCATCAGATTCAGCGACGCGGCTGCGTTCTTCAGATCGTGAACGAAGAACGCCGACATCGTCCGGAACGCCTCCAGCTCTCTGGATCGGGCCACCTCGTTGGCCAGCCGCAGGTTCAACAGCACCGACGTCACCTGGTCCGCGATGCACTGCAGCAGTTGCAACTGCTCCACCGTGTAACCCGCGCCATTGACGCGGTCGGCCAGCACGAGGGCGCCCAAGCTCTGTTCGCCTGCCCGCAACGGAACACACCAACGATTGCCGCCATTCGGGAATGTCGTTCGATTGAGTTGCCGCAGTTCCCCGGCCCACGGTTCGTCTACCTCTTCCAGGTCAAACGGGGAGGATCTCACCCGCAAGCCGTCCCCAACTGCGCTGGACGCTGCCGCGGGCGTATGGCCGGCGGCGGCATCGCCTGGTGGCGGCGCGGTGGAGGCACCGGCGATGAAGCGATCCGTCTGCTCATCCAGCAGCCAGATGGTCACCGACAGCACCTCGAAGGTCTCGGAGACCAGCTTCACCGAGACCGCACAAAGGCCGGCCTGGTCCTTGACACTGGCCAGCCGGCGCGAGAACTCGGTCCAGATCTTAACGGAGTCGTGCTGGGCCCTTGCGAAATGGCGGTCGACGAAACCGTGAATGCGCTGCCTCAGGCGATCGGAAAGCAGCAGCGCCGCCAGTCCGGCCATTCCCAGGAGTACGACGAAGGCCTGGGTTTGGAAACTCTCCGCTCCGCCAAAGCGCCGGATCACGTTCGCCAGGACCCCAACGATGAAGAGGTAGCCGCCGGTCATGAGAACCGTCACGGAAGACCCCAGGACGGACCGGGAGGGGTACACGTCGATCTCGGCCAGGCCGGTGCGCAAGTAGGCCACCACCAGGAAGACACACCCGATCAGGAGCCCATTCGATTCGACGCCGGACCAGTTCACGTCGTAGACGGAGTAGAGAACTGCCTGGCTCCGAACGTAAAGCCGGGCGCCGAAGATCACCGCCAGGCCCAGGATGACGAACTTGATTCGCCAGCGCATCGTTCCGACCGCAGATCGGAAGGTCTGTTCCAGGTTCATCAGAATCCAGACATGCGTGACGAGAAGGATGACATTCAGGATTTTGGCGATCACCCCAAAGCGCGGCACCAACTCTTCGCCCGCCGCCCCCGCCGGCGCCAACTCGATGAGCTGCTGCTGGAAACCGAGCGCTAGAGCGATCGGTAGGAGAGAAGCAAGGGCCAGGGGGATTCTCCAGCGTTGAAGGGACTCGCGGTAATCGCCGCGCGAGTAGGTCAGGCTGAAGCCCAGCCATGCCGCGGGTACGAGGGACTTGACGATCAGCCCCAGCGTCAGCCAGTGAACCACGTCGAGCAAATCCGTGGCGCCCAGGCTCAGGCCCGTCAACACACTGTCTATGCCGAGGGACGCCATCCCGGCGAAGAAGCACCAGGTGGCAACGGAACGCTTTTTGGACAACAGGCTGGCCGCGGCCAGGAGCAGGCCGAATATTGCTGCTGCAAAAGGCAGGATGTGGAAGAGATGCACGTGTCCTCAGTCCGGCGGGTTCAGCCGCCGCTCCTGGCGCCGCAGCCACCACAACAATAATGTCAGGGGAATCAGCGAGAGCGCGAAAAAGAGGGGGCCGCCCCGATGGTGAATGGGGCTATCGATCATGTGGGGACCGACATGCACGCAAAGCAGTCCGATGACCAGGATCCGGAACCCGTTCCGCAGGATCCCAAGCGGAATCACGAAGGCGACCAGCACGATCCTTCGCCACCGGGTTTTCAGAAAGACATGGGACGCCAGCAGACTGGTGATGAACAGCACCCAACTGGAGCGGATCCCGCTGCACTCCTGGGCCACCTGGAGCACGATCCCGGGCAACTCGAACACCTGGCCCTGGCGGAACACCGTGGTCCCCGTCACGCGGAAATACATGGCGGCGGCGTCCGCGGACGCCAGCATGGAGGCCTTTTCCAGCCAATCGACCGCAGCGTCGGGCAGAGGAACCAGGAAGATCAGAAACGCCATGGGAAAGGCCATCGCGGCCATCCACTTCGAGCCCAGGAACAGAAAGCCGCCGGCCGCGACGAGACTGATAAACGACAAAGCCATCACGGCCAGCCCATCGTTGAGGCTGAGACTGCCGCGCCAGCCGATTCCTGCAGCCAGTATCCCGATACCGATTACGCCGAAGGCGATCGTTCCGGCGATCGAGCTACGATAAGCATCCGAGGTCCGCCCTCGCTGGAGGTAAAGCAGGTAGCCGGTGATGAACGGCACCAGGATGATGTGCGAGTGCAGATCGCTATGGGCGGCGTGCCACATCAGGCGGGTGAGCGGCTGGATGAACAGCAGCGTCAGGAGAAGGATGTAGCCGGCATAGCCGCCAATTCGCGACCGCTGCGGACGTGGCAGGTCCCGCCACGACACCCACATGCCACTTCGCTGGCCCAAGGGTGACGCTGATACGGTTTGTTCTTCCTTTAATGCCATTCAGTGCGCCGGATTTTGCACCGTTATTTGTACTGCCGCCTTGGCAGATGCCCGGCGCCGATCGCGCGAGCGGCAATCGATTCAACGGTATCACAGGGGGCGTGTGCTGAAAAGGCTCAGTACTCACATTAGAAACCCCCTTCGCAGGACTAACTCTTATGGATGAATACTAGCTCCGAAACACTCGTTGGCCGTCTGCCCGGGCATCGGAACTACATGCCCGTCCCGCTCAGCTTCGCCTCCAGCACTAGGTCCACATCCACCGCCTCGCCGTTGCGGATGGCCGGCGTGAACATCCACTTGCCCATTTCGCTGGCGAGCTCCTTCGCCTGCTCCGCCCCGAGCCCTCCGGTGATGTTCACAGCCGTCAGCCGGCCGTTCTTGCCCAGGCGTGCCACGACCCAGAATCGGGCTTCGGCCGCTCCCCCCGGCTTTCCCGCCGGCAGTGCGGTCTTCCCGGCGACGGGCGGACGCATGACCACTCTGGAGCCTGCAGGCGGCGCCTCTGTCTCCCCGAACCACACTACCCAGTCGGACGCGCCCGAGGGCCCCGGCATCGCCGTGACGTACACCACGCGGTTCTGGAAGACGCCCTCCACCTGCTGGGGCACCCGGCGGGCGTTCGGCCTTTGCGGGACAGACACGGTGGCGGTGGTCAACCGCGGTCTGATCGTCGGCAGGGGTGTTGGCGTGACAGCCGACGCCGCGAGACCGGCTGGAGGGAGTCTATTGGCAGCCATTGCTCCACCCGCGCCGTCTCCATTTCCGCCTCGCACCGTCACACCGGGCACGACGATGCCATCGCCTCCGGCCGACCCCGGCGCGGACCCCTTGTTGCCGCCCGGCAGCGAACCGGATTGGATCTTCGCCGCCCTGTTTCCTTCGGGAGGGATGATGCTCGCATTGGCGGAAGGGTTCGCGGAGATGATGACAGCGGAGATTGCCCCAGGCACTCCCGCCTGCACCGGAGCGGAGGCGAGGTCCGGCACCGTGACCGCGTCGCCGGCGGACGCCCCGCTGCGTGCGCCGCCCAGTCCCTTGCCGCCAGCCAGCGCGGCAGGCGGGACGAACTTCCTGCCTGGCGGCCGCGGCACATCCGGCTGGCCCACCGGAATCGCCAGCTTGATGGCGTCCACGCTGCCAGCTTGCAGCGGCAGCCCTTCCGGCACATCAATCAGGCGCGACGCCACTTTGCGCTGCGGATCGGGCGGAGGCACAAACTTCTTCAACGGCTTTGGAGCGTCCACCTTCGCGAGTCCGGCGGGCGCTTTCATGTCGAGTCCGGGCCCCAATTGCTTAGCGATTGCCGGTTCCTGCAACTCGATCTCCCGAGGCTTCACCTCTTTGGGCCGGTCCGGAGGCGGGACGAACTTGCGCGGCTCGGGCTTTGGCGGTACCGGGCTGGCCTCCGTTGTCATGACGACATTGGGCGAAGGAATGGCTTTCTGCTCCTCTACCTTCGGGACGGGGACGTAGATGAACTGGTCCCGATGCTTGGCATTGGGAGGGTTTGTCGCGACGAAGAGCTTGTCCGGCTCTTTACTCCTATTCCGCTTCGGTCCTGCGTCGGGCCGCTGGACGGTGGGTGAGATGCTGGGCAAGCGTTCGTTTTTCCGGAGCCAGATGACTTTGTGCTGAGGCGGGAGGATATCTACACGGACAGCCGATCTGACTCGTCTACGGTCCGGGGCGCCAGCGGGAAACGGCGGCAGGAGCAGGACGCTTGCGATGACAATGGCGTGCAGACAGGCAGACGCCAGAAATGATAGCGTTCCTCGTAAATGCCTGGAACTGTCGGGCGCTGCCCTTACGATCAGAATCATTTTGCCCAGCAGTCAGCGATTCCTTAATTGCGACCTGTGCCCTTAAATAATACGCCACTTGCTGAAGCGCTTGGCCTCCGCGGCCCGTAGTGTCAAAGTACTGGGCCTTTTCAGGCCGCCCAGAGGCAAGTCACACTACTTTCTGACCATTGCTGGATTCCGACGTCAGAGGGACAGTGAGGTGGGCGTCATGTCTACTGAAAGCAGTTTTGCATCCCTGAACGAGAAGATCCTGGCGCGCAAAGCGCGGCTGGGCATCGTGGGTC
>CAYVDY010000002.1:0-63501 GCA_964450255.1 uncultured Candidatus Solibacter sp.
GACCCACGATGCCCAGCCGCGCTTTGCGCGCCAGGATCTTCTCGTTCAGGGATGCGAAACTGCTTTCAGTAGACATAAGAGTATTTCGTTTCTTTCCGACTTGCTGATTCTACAGCGACCGTACTAGCTCCGCCACGGTCCCAGCCTGGCGCCGTCCGTCAAAAGTCTCGCGGAACCAATCATTTGCCTCAACGTCGCCCGGCGTCTGAGCCAGAAACTCGGCCAGCTTGCGGTCCTGTTCCTCCGCGCTGTCTTCCGGGTAGATAAACAGTGATTTTACTTCCGCCTTGTCCAGAATTCGCTGCACGATGGAACCCGGCGGCACCAGCCCGATGATGGGCTTCCTCGCCCGGATGTAATCGAAGAGCTTGGCCGGCACGCTATGGCCGATGTTGAGCTCGTTGATGTCCATGATCAACAGGTAATCGGTGTCGGCCATGTGCTGCAAGGAGTCCGGCCGAGAGACAGTGGCCCTGTTGTAAGTGAGGCAGCCAAGCTCCTTCAGGCGGGTGAACGAATCCAAGGGCTTGACCTCCGGAGGTTCCTTTACGGGGCCCACGAGATCGACGGTGATGGTCTGCGGATCGATGCGCCCGTTGGCGATCAGACGGTCCAGAGAGGCCAGCATGTGCTGCGGGTGGCGATGGCCGTAGATAGTGCCGGCGTGCAGAATGGTTCGCCGGTTGTTCCTGCGCCCGGAGGGGGTGGGGAAAGGCTCTTCGGGATCGAAGCCGTTCCAGATGACGTGATACTTGTGCTGATACTGCGGGTAGCTCTCTACCCAGAGTTTCCTGATTTCGTCGGTGACGGCGATCATGGCCGTGGCCCGCGGGAAGATCCGGCGCTCGAAGAAGCGCTCGTGCTGGATGATGCCTTTCCGCACGCGGAAAGCGTTGCCATACATTGGATCGCGGAAGTCCGCCACCCACTTGAGGTTGTGGCGCGACGCGGCCCACATGGCGGCCAGATGAGAACCCAGCGGAGGGAATGTGGAGAAGATGGCGGAGATGGGGTACTGCTTCACCAGTCGGTCCGCCTCAGCCACGGCGTAGGGCACCCACGGGATGCGCTCGTTGTGAGGAATGATGCGATGGAGCACGTGTGCCGCCGCCAGCTTGGCTTTCAGCAGGGGCGTCTCCGGAGTGGCGTCCGGAACATAGCTCACATTGGACCGCGCAGCGTCGGCGCCGGCCTGGCTGGAGCAGACGACGTGAGCCGTAATGCCGTACTCCGGCAGGTACTTCCAGAGACGCAAGGGCCGTTGCACACCGCTGGTATTGGAGGGCGGGAAATTGTGCGCAAACAGAAGAATGTGGCGTTCGGATTGGGACGGCAAGATCTACCTGCTCAGTGTCGCCGGGTCGCGGTACTGTTGGTGTTCCAGTTTAACATGTGGCTTTAGGATGCCTCCCCTAACCGGAGTTCCAGTACATCGAATATCCGTTCGGCGGCGCGGCCGTCCCAGAAGTCCGGAATGCGCCCGGATTTGGGGCCGTTTTCCAGCGCCTCCAGCACCTGCCGGAGCGCCTCATCCGGGTCTGCTCCCACCAGGTAGTTGCTGCCCACCTCGACGGTGGAAGGACGCTCCGTGTTGTCCCTCAGCGTGAAGCAGGGGATGCCCAGCACGGTAGTCTCTTCCTGGATTCCGCCGGAATCGGTCAGCACCAGGCGGGCCTTGCTGGTCAACTGCATGAAATCGAGATAGCCGAGCGGTGATACCAGGCTGAGCGCCGCCGAGGGCTGGTAGTTCCCCAGACGCGCTCGGGTTCTGGGATGGATGGGGAGGATCACCGGCACTTTTTGCGCGATCCGCTCCAGCATGGCGATCAGCGCCGCCAGTTGTTCGGGCAGGTCCACATTGGACGGACGGTGCAGCGTGACCACGGCATATTCACCGGCCTGCACGCCCAACTGCTTCAGAATCGTGGAGTTCTCCGCCTTGGGCCGGAAGCGGTGCAGCGTATCGATCATCACGTTGCCCACCAGGAAGACCTTCTCCGGCGCTACTCCTTCGGCCTGCAGGTTCCGGATGCCGCTCTCTTCGCTGACGAAGAGGAAGTCCGACAAAACGTCGGTGACGAGACGATTGGTCTCCTCCGGCATGGCGCGGTCGAAACTGCGCAGGCCGGCCTCGACGTGAATCACCTTGATGTCGAGCTTGACCGCCACCAGGGCGGCGGCCATGGTGGAGTTCACATCGCCCACCACCAGGACGGCGTCCGGGCGGTGGGCGATGAAATCGGCTTCCAACTTCTTCATGATCTCGGCCGTCTGCTCGGTGGGTGTGCCGGCGCCCACTCCGAGATTGGTGTCCGGTTCCTGGATCTCCAGATCGTCGAACAACTGCTGCGACATCTCCGGCGAGAAATGCTGCCCGGTGTGGATCAGCCGGATGACGAAACGCGGGCGCAGGCGGGCCGCCTCCAGAATGGCGGACATCTTGATGAAATTGGGCCGTGCGCCGACGACGCAGGTCAAACGGATTTGCTTCATGGGAGATTAACGTTTCAACAGAAGAGCGTCTTCGTATTGTCGCTCAACTGCCGGGGGGATTCCGGCTGCCGTCACGGCGGCATGTGTATAATCGACAGTAGGCATACACATCGATGCGGACAAACATTGTGATTGACGATCAACTGATGCGGGACACGCTTCGCGCCACGGGCCTGAAAACCAAGCGCGAGGCCGTGGATGAGGCTCTGCGGACGCTGCTGCGTCTGAAGAGGCAGGCTGAGATCCGGCAGTTCCGCGGCAAGTTGCCGTGGCACGGAGATCTGAGCGCGATGAGGAGTGACCGTTGATACTCGTCGATTCCAGCGTGTGGGTCGACTACTTCAAGGGGACGGTCACCAGGCAGACCGACAAGCTCGACGGTCTATTGGGTCAGGAGTTCGTGGCCATCGGAGACTTGATTCTGACCGAGGTTCTCCAGGGTTTCGACACCGACCGGGACTTCCATGCGGCCCGGGAGCTGTTGACCTCGCTGACGGTGGTGGAGTTGGGTGGCCGGGACGTCGCGATTCAGGCGGCGAAGAACTTGCGCAAGCTGCGCGGACTCGGCGTGACCGTTCGCAAGACAATCGATATGGTGATTGCTACCCGCTGCATCGAGAGCGGGTACGAACTGCTGCACAGCGACCGGGATTTCGATCCGTTCGCCGCGCATCTCGGTCTGCGGGTGGTGGAGTAACACGCCGCCAACGCGTCCTGCCATAATAAAACCCTCTGCCTATGCCCCTTCGCTTTCTCCATGTATTCCCGTCCTTTGAAGCGGGCGGGGCGCAGCTTCGCGTCATCAATACCATTAACCACATGGGGCCGGGCGGCGGCCACGGCATTCTCTGCATCGACGGCAACACCGCCGCGTCCTACCGGCTGGACCCGGCCTGCGAAGTGCCGGTTTACAAGACGCAGCCCCGCACGGGCGCCGTCAGCTTTCTGCTCGCCCTGCGCCGCCAGTTGCGCGAGCTTGCGCCCCAGGTGTTGATCACCTACAACTGGGGCAGCACCGACGCCATCATCGCCGCCATGCTGAACCGCATGAGCCCTGTGATCCATAACGAGTGCGGGTTCTCCAGCGAGTTCGGCGGATTCAAGTGGCGCCGCGCCTTCGCCCGGCGCATCCTGCTCAACGGCATCCATAAGACCGTCGTTACGGCCGAATCGCTGGAAGAGATAGTGCTTCACCGGTTTGGCGTCAATCCCGCGAAAGTCCAACTGATCCGCACCGGCGTGGATACGGTCAAGTTCCGTCCGCGGCGGAACGAGGAGATGCGGGCCGCCTGGCAGGTCCCGCCTGGGGGCGTCGTCTTTGGATTCATGGGCGGCCTGCGGGCCAGCAAGAACGTCGGCATGTTGATCCGCTGCTTTGCGGCCGTGAACCGTCCCCAGGACCGGCTCGTCCTATTCGGGGAGGGGGCGATGCGGGCTGAACTGGAAGCACTCACCGCTCAATTGGGTGTTGCCGGCAGAGTCATATTCCACGGTTATGCCGCCAACGTGGCAGACTGCTACGCGGCCATTGACATCTATGCTACGTCGACGCTCTCTGAAGCTGCGTCGAATTCTCTACTGGAGGCGATGGCCACGGCGCGGCCGGCCATCGTGACCGATATCGCCGACAACGGCGTGCTTCTAGGTGAGCACCAAAAACCGTTTGTCATTGCGCCCGGCGACGAGAGCGCCTACACCCAGGCATTGGCGGCAATGGCTGCCAGTAAGGAACTGCGCCAGCGGCTCGGGACGGAGAACCGGCGGCGGTGCGAGGCCAACTACGACCTGCAGCGGATGTTCGCCGAGTACGCTCAACTCTGGGGCTCGGCGGCCGCCCTCGCCCGCCCAAAGCACTGATTCCTCAGTGCCATAATAGAGAGACTATTTCGGAGAGGCCAGTTTTTCCACCGCTATGTTCCTTTTGAATCAGAATACCCACCGGATGCTCATCCAGTACGACCCCGAAGTGGGTCACCGCTTCGTTCCCAACCTGCGGGCCCGTGTGCCCGGCGGCGACGGCGGCTATCTGGTAGTCACCAATTCGAGTGGTTTCCGTTCGGATTTCGAGTTCGAGGCCGCCAAAGGCGACCGCACCCGGATTCTGATGTACGGCGATTCCTACACGGCCGGCGACAATGTCGTCAACGCCGATCGCTACTCCGACGTGCTTGGCGGCCTGCTGGGCGCCGAGGTCCAGAATTACGGCGTTTCCGGCAGCGGCACCGATCAGCACCTGCTGGTCCATCGCAAGTTCGGCAAGTCCGTTCAGGCCGACGTGGCCATGATCTGCGTGCAGATCGATTCCTTCCACCGCATCCAGGTCTCGCACCGGCCGTCGATTGACCGCGTCACCGGACAGCGGCTGATGGTGCCGAAACCTTACTTCGAGCTGGTGAACGGCGAGCTCACGCTGCGCCAGGTGCCGGTCCCCCGCGAGCGACTGCCGATTGAGGGCAAGGACACGCCGGCCGGCGTCAAATCCGGCGGCAAGCAGGAAGACGCCTGGCTGGACCAGGTGCACGAGTGGTATCTGAAGGTCCCTGGGCTCAAGGACCTGCGCCACTCCGAGCCGGTGAAGGAGATCGGTTCGCGCCTCATCACGCAACTGAAGAAGCTGCGCGGCTCGCATCCTTACCCGGACATTCTCTCCGCCGATACGCCGGGCTGGAAGCTGATGTCGGCCATCCTGCGCCAGTTCATCGCCGAACTGCAGCCGATGCCCGTCGTCATCGTGCCCATTCCGACCAAAGACTTCTATGTCACAGGCATGGAGCCCATCTATCAGAAACTGTTCGAGACGCTGGAAGACCGCGCCCGCGGAATCCACGTCTGCGATGTCAGCTCGCAGCTCGTGGGCCTGCCTTACGAGACCCGTCAGAAACTCAGTTTTGAGGTGGGCGGCCACTTCACGCCGCTCGCCAACCGCCTGACGGCCGAGAACATGGCCGCCTTCCTGCGCGATCGTAAACTGGTGCCCGCCGCCTCTACGTCGGTCCCCGTGCAGGGCCTGAAGCCCTCCGCCGCCCTGCCGCTGCGCAAGGCCGGGGCGACCTATGTGATGGGCATCTCGTGCTTCTACCACAACTCCGCCGCCGCGCTGATCCGCGACGGCGAGATCGTGGCCGCGGCCGAAGAGGAGCGCTTCTCCCGCGTCAAGAACGACCGCCGCTTCCCCCACAACGCCGTGAATTACTGCCTGGAAGAGGCCGGCATCTCGCAGCACGATCTTTCCGCCATCGCCTTCTACGACAACTCCGCGCTCACCTTCGAGCGCATCTGCCATTCGCTGATGGCCGTGGACCGCGAAGCCGCCAACGCGATGTGGCAGAAGATCATGCCCTCCTGGCTGCGCATGAAGCTCCACTTCCCCAAGCTGATCCGGGAGTTCATGAACTATGAGGGGCCCATCCTGCAAGGCGTGCACCACCGCTCCCACGCCGCCAGTTGCTTCTATCCCTCACCCTTCGAGAGCGCCGCGATTCTCACTATCGACGGCGTCGGCGAGTGGGCCACGGCGTCCATCGGCCGCGGGCAGGGCAACCGCATCGACATGCTCAAGGAGATGCGCTTCCCCAACTCGCTGGGGCTGCTGTACTCCGCCTTCACCCACTTCACCGGCTTCAAGGTGAACTCCGGCGAATACAAGATGATGGGCCTTGCGCCCTACGGCGAGCCGGTTTTCGCGCAGCAGATTCTCGACAACATCGTCGATCTCAAAAACGACGGCTCCGTCAATCTGAACCTGGATTACTTCTCCTTCCTGCGCGAAGTTTCCATGACCTCGCCGGCTTTTGACACGCTCTTCGGCGGCCCGCGCCGCCAGCCCGAGTCCCGCATCACGCGGCGGGAGATCGATCTTTCCCGCTCCATTCAGGCCGTCACCGAGGAAGCGATGCTGCGCATGGCGCGTACCGCCAAGGAATTGACCGGAGAAAAGAACCTCTGCCTGGCGGGCGGCGTGGCGCTGAACTGCGTGGCCAACGGGCACCTGCTGCGCGCCGGCATCTTCGACGATCTGTGGATTCAGCCCGCGGCCGGAGACTCCGGCTGCTCGCTCGGCGTGGCGCTGGACGTCTGGCACACCTACTTCAACAAGGAGCGGGTTGTGGAGAAGGGCAAGTCCGCGCAGGGCGGATCGTACCTGGGACCGGCGTTTTCCGGCGACGAGATTCAGAGCTATCTGGAAACCTACGGCTACCCGTATATCAAGCTCACCGGGGAAGCGCGCAACAAGTTCCTGGCCGAGCGCCTGGCCGAAGGTAAGGTCGTCGGCCATTTCGCCGGCCGCCTGGAGTTCGGGCCGCGCTCGCTGGGTTCGCGCTCCATCCTGGGCGATGCCAGGAACACGGAGATGCAGGTCTCGCTGAACCTGCGCATCAAGTACCGCGAGTCCTTCCGCCCGTTCGCGCCGGCGGTGCTGGCCGAGCGCGTCTCCGAATACTTCGAGTTGGAGGGCGAGAGCCCCTACATGCTGATCGTCGCGCCGGTGCGCGAAGATCGCCGCCTGCCGCCGGATCCCACCCTGCCCGCCGACGACGATCTGCTGCCGGTGGTGCGCCGTCTGCGTTCCGATCTGCCGGCGATTACCCACGTCGATTACTCGGCGCGCATCCAAACCGTGTGCCGCGAGCATCATCAGGAGTTCTACGACCTGATCGAGGCGTTCCGCAAGGAGACCGGTTGCGCCGTGGTGGTGAACACTTCGTTCAACGTGCGCGGCGAGCCCATCGTGCTGGCTCCGCAGGACGCCTACCGCTGCTTCATGCGCACCGAAATGGACGTGCTGGCGCTGGGGGACTACATCCTGCTGAAGCCCGCTCAGCCCGAATGGCCGGAGGGCAGGGGCGAGGGTCTGGAGAATGAAGACGTCACCAAGGCTGTGCAGGAGAACCATCCGCCGGAGCTGGTGGAGAAGCTCGGCAAGCTGTTCGATCGCGAATTCTGGCCCGCCGCTCAGGCGCTCCAGAAGGCCGGTCAGGTGATGGTGAAAGAGCATCCGGGCGGCACCGATTCCACGTGGGTGGATGTCAACGAGCCGGCGGATATGAGGTCATCGTTCGAGGTGGCTGCGTCGCTCAACTCCGAAGAACCGGACCCGAAGGAGTTCGCCGCCGATCTCACAAAGATGTGGCATGGCCGCCCGGCCGCAGCGGCGCTGGAGCCGGTGGTGGCCAAGCTGATCAAGGCGGGCCTGGAGCACCAGGTGACGGCCGAACTGGAAGAGCAGGTTTCGGAGTCGGTTTACGTGATGTTCTAGGGGCTGCCAGAAGTTGATCCATGTAGCTGCCAAACAGCTTCCTTTTGTAGGCGAATTCTGCTACCGTCTACTACGGTAATCAGACAAGCCTGTCTGGTGAGGGGTACCCATGAAGCAGTTATGCATGGTTCTTCTCTTGCTGTCGCAACTCGCCATTGCGGCACCGCTCGTCTACACGGGACCTGGAGGCGGGGCCGCCTACCGGGCGGAGTTGCTGGCGCGAAACCTCAACGTAGTTGGCCTGGAGACCTTCGAGAAATTCGTCATTCCGCCTGGCGAGTGGTCGCTGTCCCTGGGCAATAACCCGGTGGCGATCAATGGCGGAATGACACTCTCGGGCGGCGAAGGAATCTACGCCGACAATCATCTCGATTTGGGCCACAACACCACACCCGGCGGCAGGCAGCATGTCCGGAGCTATCTGACCGATTTCATCATTACCTTCCCGTATCCCGTCCGCGCGTTCAGTTTCACCTGGAGCGGATACAACCAATACGGCGACTGGAACAACCCGGACGAGATCTTCAACACGCTCACAGCCTACTACGGTGGTTGGAGCACGACATTTACACCCGCCTATGCGGGATATATCGCCGTGATCTCCGACACCGGGATAGATTCGGTGCAGCTCGGGTTGACCTATCATCCCGAGTTGGGCGGCTGGCCGGAATCCACCATCGGCCTGGACGATATTGAATTTGCGGCTCCCGAGCCGGGCACTTGGGCCCTCATCGTACTCGGCGCCGGGGTGATTTACCTGTCGCGCAAGGTGAGAAAGTAGTCCCGCCCCGCAGTTCCATCCGCGCTCTCAGATCTGGAAGTACTCGTTCAACGCGGGGAAAGACGTCTGAATGAACTGCTTGGCTTCGGCCTCGGCCTGGGCCTCACGCCCGCTGGGAAGGGGCACGACAATTCGCACTAGTGCGGTATCGGAGCGGTTGTAGCGGATGGAATCCAAGACGAGGTAGATCTTCGCCCAGTACTCACTGGCAATCACCCGGTACGGCGTCTGATACCAATAGAGCACCAGGCTTCGGGAATCTCCGCGCGCCACGATGTAGCGGTTAACTTCCAATTGCCGGCCTCCGGCCAGTTCCACGGTTGTGGTGCCGGACTCCGAGGGAGCCCAACCGGAACCAGGTAGGCAGTTCTTGGGTGAATGTGGCGCCACGCCGCTCTTCTGAGTATGGAAGTAGGCGACAAACAGGTTCACTCCGGAAGCGCCGCTGGTGTAGAGCCGGTTGATCGTCTGATCGGCCTTCAGAATCTGCTGTACCTCTTCTTCGAGCGGGTAGCTCGCCGCCTGCGTCCACTGAGAAAGCGCGGCGGGAAACGTTGCCAGGTCGCGCATCTTGGGGGTGCTTTCCTGGGAGGGCAGTCCGTAATAGGCAACCGTCTGGAGCACCAGCACGATGGCTGCGCCAGCCGCTGCCACCCAGATTCCGCGCTCCTGATTGTTATGGCTGAACATTATTTCTCCCCCACGGCAACAGGCAGAGCAATCTGTGCAGCACTATCAGCAGCGCCACCGCAACCGAGAACAGGACCCAGCCTTCCATGCTGTGATAGACGCCCTGGGTCAACGACGCATCGTACTCACTGATAAACCCGGTAATCGTGACTCGCCCGGCGTTTGCCGCGATTGCGATGGGCACAATTCCCGCCAGCAGCGCCCATTTCATCCACGGCCTGTTGTCGAACATCGTTCCGTATACCAGAGACAGGAAGGTCAACGACAACAGGGACCGGATTCCACTGCAAGCCTCCACCACGGAGAGCCGCTGGCTGGGCAGTTCCAGGATGTTGCCATCCCGCAACACCGGAATTCCGGAGATGCTCAAAATCGTCTCAGCCACGGAACTCGCCAGGAGTTGCAGCGGGAACGTGATCTGGCTGTAAATGATCGCCGGCAGGGGAATCATGAAGAGCAGCAGGAACAGCGGAAATGCCATCGCTTTCAGCATCTTCCAGCCGAGCACCGTCAGTATCACGCCAACCAGACTGATCACGAACGCGCCTCGCGCCAGCGTCAGTTCAACGCCCAAAGTTGCGGCGATCAACTGCAAACCGCCCCATAGCAACACGGCGTAACCCCAGGCGTTCGGCTTTAGCTCCACTTGCTCCAACTCGGCCCGCCGTATCCACAGGAGATACAAAGTCACCAGCGGCACAAAGAAACCGTGGCCCATGTCGTCGTCCCGAAGCCAATCTCCGACAAGACGCGTCAATACCGGCCAATAGGCTGCGATCAACACAACCAGAAATCCAGCCATCAGCCCCCAGGGGACAACACGCAGCTTCGGTTTTTCCAGGGCGGTAGCGGAGATCATGAATGGGCCTGCTTGCAGTAGAACATAGTAAGGCTAGCTCTCAAAAGGCACTCCCTGCCCCGGACCGTTCGAGCGAAGTACCGCCGGCCGTCCACCGCGCAATCTCGGCCGGGCCTGTGGAGGCGGGTCACCCTGCGGCGCCGGAGGCTCGGGCAGCACGGCCTGCTCCGGCATTTGCGGCACTCCAACTGGTAGCTGCGCCAGAATCGCCAGTTCCCTCTTTTCAATCAACTGCCAACTAGCCGCCGCCATGAGAACCATGTAGACGAATTCAAAATCGGCCCTGGAATAGAAAGTACTAGCCAAGGCAAACCCCAGTAGACTGGTCTGCAGCGCCAGCGGATACGCCACCCACTCCGGCTTTAGTTTTCGCATTCTGCGGACCGATCCACCCATCCAGAAGATGCCGCCCCATAGTGTTGCCACATAAAGGGAGAACTCGATCACGCCACAGTCCGCAAGAGTCTGGAGGTAGGTATTGTGCACCGCCCAGCGATTCTCTCTGCCCATGTACTTGCCGGCCAGGGCCTTGTAGTTGGCTTCGCCGTACCCGACCCCGAAAATCGGATAATCTCTCGACATCAACACGGCGGCCTTCCAGAACTCCAGTCTGCTCGAAGCGGAAGCGTCGTCTTCGTACTCCGAAATAGACGCCACACGATTCGTGAACCTGTCTCCGGCCAGGTACACCGCCGGCAACGTCAACACTAAAACGCCAATCAGTCCCAGCAGTTTGTACTTGGACCGCATCACCACCAACAGCAGGCATACCCCCATCGCCATCATGTTTCCTCGTGATCCAGCCATCACCACGGTCACTACGGAAAACAGGGCCATGGCCAGAAGGACGGACTTCTGCCACAATTTTTCGACCAACTCCCGGCCGTACAGGCAGAGCGGCAGCAGCAGCACCATGGCCAGTGACAGCCCGTTGGAATCCGAGATCAACCCGGTATAGCCTCTCACCAGAGACGCCCCGCCAAACACCAGGCTGAATACACCGAACTTCAATGCCACGAACCCCATGGAAAAGGCCATGACGAGCATCAGGCGCCTCAGCCAGACCTCCGTGGTGATGACTACGGGAATCAGCAGCGCCATGATCATGATCCGGATATAGCGATCGTAGGGTTCCCAGCACAGCGCCATATCCACGGCGAATAGCACCGATAAGAAGACAAAGACCTGCTGAAGCACCAACAACCGGGCAAGTGGGCTCTTCAACAGGTTCTGCACCTGGGTGACTTTCCGCAGGGAACTCACCAGGGCGACCGACGCCAATACGATGGAGAAGGGCAGGGTGCTGAAGGACGCGGCGTCCGGGCGCATCAGGTTGAACCAGATGTAGGACAGGATCGCTACTTCTGGTGCGGCGAGCCCCGCGGCGCATAGCATCGCCACAACCACTACAAGGACGGCTTGTCTCATGTCCTAACCTGACACTGCATCCACGCAACCGTGCTGTGGACGCTGGTCCCGAAAATCATTTCTCCAGATCGCATCTTATCCATTCCAGTATCCGGTAAGTCTGTCAAACATCGCTCGTCAAAACTGGAAGTAGATGAAAGGACTGGTCTCGGTGGGTGACAACAACACAAGCATCAGTACCCATATGGTCACAAGCACGGTATTCAAAAACGGCTGCGGCGGCAGAATAATGAAGATGCCCGCAAAGGAATGCGGCTTCACTGCGAAGCGCTGCTGCCCATACAACCACTTTAGCCAACTTGCAGCCAGAGCCCGGTAGGGGTTCAGCCGGTACTGGCGTGCAGCCAGCAGGCCCAGCATGTGCCCCACGATCACTATCGGCAGCAGCAGGTAAAGCGGCGAATAGTGAACCACCATCCCGGTTTGGTCGAGGAGCGCCAGTTTACGCAGGATCGTCATCGCGTCGGTGAAGCTCTCGGCCCGGAAAAACACCCAGCACAGGCAGACGTAACAGTAGGTCAGCAGCCAGTTGACCACGACCTGAAGCCGGGGCCACGTATTCCAGGTTTTCCCGGGATAGGCATGGCTCACCGCCAGGCCGAGGCCGTGCAGGCAGCCCCAGATCACAAATGTCCAGTTCGCTCCGTGCCACAAGCCGCCCAGCAGCATGGTGGCCATCAGATTGAAGTAGGTGCGATGCGGCCCCTTTCTGTTGCCCCCTAGCGGGATATAGAGATAGTCCCGGAGCCACTGGCTGAGTGTGATGTGCCACCGCTTCCAGAAATCCGAGAGCGACGTGGCGACGTACGGCATATTGAAGTTCTCCGGAAGATCGTACCCGATCACGCGGGACACGCCGATCGCGATATCGGAATAGCCGGAGAAGTCGCAATAGATCTGCAGGGAGTAAGCAACGATTGCGGAGGCTATGGTGAACGGAGAATAGCTCTGAGGATCGGCGAAGACAGGATCGACGAAAATGGCCAGCCGGTCCGCAATAAACAACTTCTTGGTCACCCCGACCAGGCAGATCTGCAAGCCCAGCATCAGGCGGGTCCAGGAGAATTTCAGATTCCGGCTCAACTGCGGCAGGAACACGGACGCCCTGACAATGGGGCCTGCCACCAGTTCAGGGAAGTAGGTGATGAACATCGCAAAGCGCCACCACGAGTGGCACACCGGAATTTCCTTGCGATAGACGTCGATGGTGTAGCTGAGTGCCTTGAAGGTGAAGAACGAGATGCCGACCGGGAGCGTGATGTCCAGAGCCCGGTGGGGCACTCCCGCCAATCCGTAAATAGTGTCCAGAAAGAAATTCGTGTACTTGAAGTATGCCAGGAGGCCCAGATTCGTCACCAGACTGACCAGCAGAATCCGCTTGCGATGACGGGGATCGTCGGAGGCGTCAATCCGGGACGCACAGATGTAATCGATGATGCTGGGCGTCGCCAGCAGCAGGAGAAAGACCGGCGACCACCACGCGTAAAAGACCAGGCTGGCAACCAGGATCAGCGCCTGACGGGATGTCCGGTTGGGGCAGAACCGGAACGCCACAAGAAAAACGGTAATGAATACCAGGAAGATCCAGGAGGTGAAAACCATTGCTGCTATTGACCGCCCAGTCCCGAGGCAAGCAGCGCATCGTAAAGCGTGTCAGCCACCAGGGCGTGACCGGTGGTGTTGTAGTGCCCGATACGTGGGGCGGTGTTGTGAAACCCGTGGGCGTAGCGTTGCAGCCGCTCTTCCCCTTGACGAATGGGCTGGGCCAGGCAGACGCATTCGACACCCTCGTCGCGGCATGCCTGCTGGAAGAGAGCCTCGCGCCCCGGATCGGGTTGGTGCTCCGCGCCGCGGGAATCGGTGTCGAATGCGATCAGAAGACGGCTTCCGAATGCCTGTTTCAGGGCCTGCACGCTGGCGCGAGGGACGGCCGCCAGTCGAGGATCTCTCTCCACGGCGGGCTTGGTTTCCTTCCTCTCCCAAGGCCAATCGATCAGCTTGGAGCGGCTCAGCCGAATGTACCGGCCGTACAACATGTTGAATACAGCAGAATGGTCTGTCAGCTTGGACCGCAGGCCGCCCAGCCCCAGCGCGTTCCGCCGCTTGGGCTCGTGAACCATAGTCCACTTCCCTTGATCGTCGACAACCATCCGATACTCACTCGTATCGCTGACACTAATCGGGTCGGTGCCAAGATCCGCCCGGTTGAGGACAATCACGACGCGGCCGGGATTCCATTGACGCAGCAGCCTCTCGGCCACCGCGACATACTCCGGAACACTGGCGCCGGCCCATCCATACTGAACCACATTGACCGGCTTGCCGCCGGTCCGCAGCTTGTTTTCGAGCCGGCCGCCCATCGTCTCGTCATCCTCGACGTTGCCGGCATACACGTAGGAATCACCGAGAAGGAGGATGTTGTTTGCGCCGGGGAGTTGAGATTGTCCGGTCAGTCTTCTCTGATCCGCGGCGAAATTCGCCGTGGCAATGCCCTCTTCGTACTGCCTGACAGTGTAAGGCCTATTCAGGCCTTTGGCAGTGCCAGGCGTCGCGATGGGCCGCAGCGCCGCTTCCATGACAAGAAACCCAAATAAGACACCGGCCACGAGGCCGAACATTACGCGCCAGCGCGAACTTTTGTCTGACAGGGTCATTCGTCCGAAGATTGAAGTATAGCAACAGTTTCCGGATCAGCCGGGAGGTCTCGGCTCCCTCCCGGCACTCTCCGCTACTTCACCAACAGCAGGGTACTGGCAGGACCAGCGAATCGGGCCAGCCCCAGTTCGTCCGAGTAATATGTATACCGCACATGCTTCGCTCTCTGGCTACCCGCCGGGATGTTGACACTGCACCCGTAGGCACAGGCCCGAGGCGCCAGCGGAGTCCAGGCGGCGCCGTCGCCGGAGTATTCCACCCTGACCAGGCACAGCGGACCGCATCCCCCTGGCGCACGCAGCCTGATCGTCGCCCCATCGCTGCCGTCGGCGACGGCGCTTCGGAATCTCTCCGTCCGCCGCGCCTGCCCGCAGGTCAACCGGAGCCAGTAGTCAGTATCCGGCAGGAGCCCCGTCAACGCGACCGACCGGGCCCGCCCCGTGCTCACATCCGGAATATCATTCCCGTCCAGAGAGTCTCCTTCTTCCGAGATGCTCAATCGATACCGGCAAGCCGCTCCGTCTGGCGCCGTGTACCGCGCCACCGCTGCGGTGCGGCCAGCCTCCAGCCATACATCTGCGATCATGGGCCGGGGCTGCAGGTAGTATTTCAAGTCGTTCGCAATCGCCTGATTCTGATTGATGACGGTCTGCTTGTACCACGCATACGCCTGCTGCCCCGTGCAACCCAGCGGCGGACGCCGCGACGGCTCGCACCCCCCCGTCGTTTTGTCGGCCAGATCCGTGTAGAACGACAGCATCGACAGCATCCGGTAGCTGTAGCCGACAGCCAGCGGCGTCGATCCCCCGATATAGGTCCACGAGTTGGCCGCCCGGGCGTTTGCGGAGAACCCGCTCCGCCACTCCGCCCACGTCTGCGGAATCGTCCCGCTTGCGATCATCGCCGTAGGCCCGTTGTAGTAGCCGAATAGGTATCCGTTGAAGTCCTTGTTCAGCGTGGCATTGATGGCCATCCTGCCCATCTTCCGGCGCACGTGCCGGTATCCGGGAAAGCCCATCTCCAGACTGCGATTCCACACCACGTTGCTGTAGGAGGCCATCCACAGACCATGCAGATGGCTCGCCTTCGTGCAGTCGAGAATCCCGCTGTGATCATCCGAGCAGGGGCCCACCTTGAGCGGCGGAGGGAAGTATCCCAACGGGTTGCTGGGCTGCCCCATCGCACACCGGCCCCACAGGTAGCGGTCCGAGGTGAGGGAGTTATTCAGGCTGATCGTGTATCCGGCGCAGTCTGTCTTGAACTTTGGACCATACAGGATAGACGCCCACCCGTCTGTCTGAGCCGTCACACCCTCGGCGAAAAGGACTCCGTCCCACGCCTGCGCCAGCAGGAGATTTCGTTCCGGAGTGCCGTTCTGCCCATACAGCAACTCGGTCGGCGCCGCCGAGAGCGCATGCAGTATCGCCTGCGTCCCCCAGGACTCATGCCGCACCAGATCGTTGGTCAGACTGTACGCCCAGATCTTACCGATGTTTCTGCCATACGGCGTCGCGTGGCCGTAGGCGCTGGCAAAGGCGGCCTTCGCCAGCATGGTCTGCATATGCCAGTCCTCCCCGGTCACGAGCCATGCCGTCCAGCTCCAGTCGTTCATGTGAGCCAGTTCCAGATTCCAGGAGTCCCCTCCCTGCATGTTGTAGTGCCAGCAGGGCCACTGGCTGCCCTGCGTGCCGATGGCGCTGGTGAACGTCGTGTTGCTCGCACTCCAGCACGCCACCCGTGGGCCATCGTTGGGCATGGTGACCGAATTGTAGTAGTTCGCCGCGGTCGTCGCCATCGTTGGTCTGACATGGGTGCTCAGCCAGCGGCCGGCGGACGGCTCGTTCCACCCGGCCAGGTAAGAGCCCCGGCCCGGCGCGTCCTCTTTCGAAAGATACGGAATGTAGCTCTCCACCGCGCTGTTGCCGCCCGACCCCGGCAGCGACGAGCCAAGAAGGAGGTCGTAGCCCCATTTGTCCCACGACTGCACCCACAGAGCGAGCGCCCGAGGCATCGGCCAACCCTCCTGTGTGCCGTTCTGAAAGTCCTTCTCCGCCACGGCGCTGCCATACGTGTCCGCGCCCCATGTCCCCATGCCGAGGTACTTCTGCGGGTACTTCGGCAAAGCCGTGCTCTGCTTGTTGTTGATCCGCCGGTCCACCCCGATATCGCCCCGATCCGACAGGTTGAAGCCCGATCCGGACAAACTGTACCACCACGAGTACGTAGTCGCGCTGGGATTGCGCGGCCACGCCAGCAATGCGCCCGCATAGGTGAGATAGTCCGTGTTGTGGTCCACCAGGTACGCCATCGCCCGCGTCCCGCCGCCCGTGCCGGCACAGTCATCGGCATCCGTTCCGGCGCCGCCCTCGCAGAACGTCTCCGGGTTGGACCCGCTCCAAAACACCCGCCGCCATCGCGTCTTCGCAGCGTGCTTCATCTCGCTCCTCGCCAGCCGGGTCACCCCGTCCACAACAATCTCCGGCGCATACCAGACGCCTTGCTGTCTATTCCAGTACACGTTCTCCACCCGCGTCTCGATCCTCACCCCGCTCCAGCCGCTGAGAAACGTCACGCCAAACGCGGGATGGATGCTCTTGAATCCGTCGTTTGGCGCATCCTCCCACTGCAACACCCCGAAATACTTTGAGTTGGCGTAGGTCTGCGGCGTCGTCGAATCGATGGCGCGCAATACCGTCAACGTGTTGCCGGCAATCGCGGTAACCTCCATGTGCTCTATATTGTTGCCGGAGCCCAGGAACCACAGCCGTGAACCAGCTTCCAGCCCGGCTGCGTCCACCACGGAGATCTGTGCCTGCGCCGTGGTCGTGATCGCCCCCGCCAACTGCCGCCCGGGCACGATCTTCCAGCCCAGATCCTGCGTCATCGCGCCTTCGCACCCATATTCGACAATGAGCTGCGTCACCACCGGACCGCGTTGCCAGTAACGCGGTCCGCAGTACCTCTCGACGCCATCCCACGCTGCCAGCATCGTCCTCGCACTCCGCGAAATCAGCCCGGTCGAGCCCGTCTTCACGTTAGCCGTGAAATTCAACCGCGCGTCCCACGCGCCGCCGTTGAACGCGAGCATCCCAGCCTTATCCAGACCCGCGGCCTGGCACGTCGCAGCACCTCCCAGATGGCAGGCGTCGAGGCTGTTCACCACGTCCACTTTCAGGCTTCCGGACGCCGGTACGCCGGACACAAACGACACCAGCGCGGTCTTCACCGATCCGAAGTCCGGCCCGCGCACCGTTCCACCGCCCTCGTAGGAGCCCGTACACGTTGTGTTGATCAGAAACTCGTCCTGCGCCGTGGCAGTCACGCGCCAGGTTCCAGCGGAGCCCGCGATCCCCGCGACGCCATCAATCGTTACCTCTTCCGACACCTCCAGCCTGTGATTAGGGCTCTTGATCCGGCACAGCCCTGTCCCGGAGGGTTCAATCACGTGCCGGACCGTCAGCCCGGCGTGATTGTATGTGCCCGTGCTTACACTCTGAGTGCTGACCGTAACCGTCGTTGCGCTCGGGGCGGAGAGTACCAGGTAGTGATCCCTGTTCAAATCCAGGTCCGCCGTCGCGCCGCTGATCACCAGACGATCGCCGGGCCTCAGCCCGTGCCCGGTGGTGAATGTGATGGTGGCGATATCAGTGCTGGCCTCCACGATACTCACCAACCCGCCTCCGCCGGTGCTCCACGCCGGATCGCCGGATCTCACCCCCGTGATGGCACGGTCGCGGCTCCCGTCGCGCCAACGGGTTTTGACATCCGCCTGCCAGGCGCTCGCCGCCTGCCGCACGTTCGTGTCCGACGGATTCACGTAGGGCCGCGGATAGCCGCGAATCTCCCCCTGCGCCAGATACCAGTGCAGCGTGATGGCTCGCCCCGCCAACGCCATTGCAGTCTGATTGTGAACGGTCTTGCTGTTGTCCAGGCCGAGCAACGGCAGGCAGATCAATAGTAGTAGTAATTTCATAGTCTCTCCTCACCGTTACCGGATCGTCGCTCCGGTAACCGATGCCCGCCCCTCGATCTTTGTCGATACCCTCATCGCCCCGCCCGGAAGCGCTTCCGCCCCCCAGGTGAATCCAACAGGCTCGTCAAACGTGATGCCCCAATCCCACAGCGGATCCCCGTCGATGCTCGTCGCCGTCTCAGTGTCGCGAAGATTGCCGCGAGGTCCCGTCGCCGGTCCGGCGTGGTTGTACCGGACGCCGGTATAGGCATACCGGATACGCTGATTCGTCCCTGTCGGCACGCCAGTCAGCATGATCTGAACCCTATTGGATCCAGTCACGGAAACGGAGCTGATCGCCGTGCCGCTCCCGCCCTCCTCGTACCACTCAAAGCCATAGTTGCCCGCAGCCGGCATCGAAACGTTGGCCGTATCGAGTACGAGCACCCCGGCCGGAACGTGATACTCCAGCGTCACCACCGCCCCGCTGCGTGTGATCCGCCCCGGAACCAAAGGCCGCCAAGGCAAACCTTGACGCACCACCCGATCCACGCACCGGCCCTGCATGGCGCCCAGCCAGCGCGCCGACACGTTCGTCAAATGGAGCCCGTCTGAGAAGTAGGGCAGCATGTACTTCGGCGTGCAGAGGTAGATCTTCGCCGGGTTGTCCCGCGCCGCCTGCCATTGGCCAATCGGGACGCCCGCCGGATACCCCGCCCCTTGTCCTCCGGCCGTTGGAGTGGTCCAGGCCGGACCAGTCACCGTCCAGGAGTGCATCTGGTCCACGATCAGCGGGATCTCTCCCGTGTGCGACGTCCGCCCGTTGATATCCGCGGTCCACTGCCCCTGCCACTCCAGCAGCTTCGCGGCATAAGCAGCTGCCGTGTCGTTGATCGGATTGCCGTAGTCGGACTCGCCGTGAGTCACGACGACAGCATCCACGTAGTAGTTCCGGCCAGCCGCCACAGCGGATGCCATGGCGGTAATGACTGCGTTGATGCCATTGCGGTACGAAGAGGTGCCGCCGCTGGCGCACGCCCCTGTGGTGGTGGCGCACGGCCCCTTCAGATTGTCGTACGCATAACCGCCTACCCCCACCTTGGTCAGCAGGTACACTCGCCCTCCGCCAAAGACGTTGGCATTATTGCCCAATCCCGACGCGGGAGCTTCCGACACGCCCTCTACCAGCGGGACAAACGACGATCCAGACAGCATCAGGTTTCCCCGGGATTGCGTGGTGGAAAGCGTCGGCGTTCCACCAGTCGACGAAACGGACAAGCTCTGCCCGGTCGTGATGACATGATGGATGTCCTGCCCGGCCAGGCAGAACGAGAACAGGAGGAGGATTGGAGTTCTCATGGGATTAGTGCGAAGTGCGGCACCGAAACCGCCCCGGGAGCGCTTCGTGTCCCGCAGGAAACCGGTAGTGCGATCGTTGGCCCCGAACCTGTCGAGACAGTCCCAAAGAATGTGGTCAGTGCTCCGGCCATCCCTGAGAAGCCGTTAGTCACGCCGGAGATTCCGGCGCCTGACATTTGAAGCGCGGTGTTGTCTGTTGTCCAAGCCATGTAGTAAACGCCGGGGTTCAATACCGTGCTGGCCACTGGGACAGAGTGGTAACCGGCTACATTCAACCCGGCTGCCTTGTTCCCGCTGGTCAATAACGCACCGCAAGTGCTGCTGTAAATGCCTACCGTCAGGCCGGCATCCGCGGCACTGGCTGCCGTATGGACCCGGAAGCCGATCGTGTCCAGTGTGATCCTGACCGGCAGTACGAACTCGGCGATGTAGGTGCGAAGAGCGACTTGCGCTCCGCCTGCCAGTTGCGTCTGGGGATAGCCGAATGGAAACCACATTCCAGGACCGTTGGCCGCAATCTCCGCCACGCTTCCGCCGCCGCCGCCGCCTGACGCCTCAATCGTGATGTGATCGGCGTTCTCCGTAATGCTCACGTTCGCGCCGGCAACCAGCTTTCGCGCCGTCACGTTCGTCCCTGCCTTCAGCACCGCCGCCCCGCTTGCCCCGCTGTTGACGACGCTCGTCGCCTCCCCGCCCTGCGTCACCCACGAGAGCTGCTGCGGCGAACCGCCATTGGTCTGGAGCACTTGGCCCGCCAGGCCCGTCTGGGTTGGCAGAACCAGATCCGCCGGCGCGCCGGCCGCCGCCGCCACCGTGATCTTCGCGCCACCCGATGCCGCGCCGCTCAGCGCCACCGAACCTGACGCCGCGCCGCCTGTCGTCACGCTGCCCGGCGCCGCTAGATTGCCGCCGCCGTCAACCGTCACGCTCGATGGCGCCAACGCCGTGCCGCCAGTGTCCGTGTAGCGCGGCAGAGCGTTCACCATCGACGCTCCTGAATTCACCATGTTGCCGGAACCACTGCCGCCCCCCTCGCCGCCTGCCATCGCCGTCCATACATTGGCCGCCGTGCAGAATTGCAGGTTTTGCCCCGCCACGGCGTCGGTCTGAAAGTAGACCTCTCCCTGCACACAAACCGGTGGACGGCTCGCCGCGCTGCCCATTCGGAACGGCTGAGTGCGCGTCGCGTTGGTCGCATCCAGCGGCCCCAGAAAGGTGCGCCCGCCGTTCACTACCACCTGCCCCGATGCCGTCATCGAAATCAATGTCAAAGCCAGAATCGCTCTACTCATGACTAGAAGGTCCTCACAATCGTTGCCCGATAGGTCTGGTTGGAAGGCGTCACCGCCGCCCCGCTGTGGTTGCACAATCGCACCGTCACCGTGTCCGGCGCGGTCACCAGCATCATGCCCATCAATCCCGCCTCCAGCGTGTTGGGCCACCCCCCGGCCACTGAATCGCCGTCCAGCGCGCCGGCCACCGTCATCGAGGCCGTCTGGCACGCTCCGTTCGTAATGCTCCCGAATGTCAACGAAGTGGCCGCCGTCAGGTACGTCGGCACAACCGCAACATCCAATCCCACAGTCAGTACCGTGTTGCCGCTGATTACGATCCCCGTGCCCGGTGTCACGCTCGCGCCGCCACTGCCGCCCGCTGCCACCCCTGGCTCCCACCGCCCGTTCGCTTCGCTCCACATCAGCGCCTGCCCGTCCTGCGGCGGGTCGCTCGCAATAGGCCGCCCCTGCAGTTGGCTGACCTGCGACCAGAACGCATTCACACCGTTCGTCGCCAGCACCCTGCCGTTCCGGCCAACCTGCGACGGAAGGGCCTCGTCCCCGCTGCCAGCCCCACCGCTCCTGTTCACTGTGCACCGGCCGCTCTGTGGCGTGCTGAACGTCACCACAGCCGTGTTTCCGTCCACAACACGGAATCCGTTCCACTCGATCGCATCTCCGTTGAGGTCTACGCAAAACGGAACAATGCTGTCCGTCCCCGAGTTGTGCGTCAACGTCACCGAGGTCGCCCCGCTGAACAACTGCGCGAAGTTCTCACTCCCCGCCGCCGGAGGCGCCGCCGCCGCGGCCACCTTCACCCACTGCCCCGCTGCCTGGCACAGATGCACGTTCTGCCCCTCCGGCGCCGTGGTCAAATAGTAGACATCCCCCTCCTGGCAGGCGCTTGGTAACACTTCGCCCGTCTGAAACGGGCGCGTCCTGGCTGCTCCGCCGAAATCGACGCTCTTGGACTGCGTTCGCAGGTCAATCCGGACCTGCCCTTGGCAGAGGACCGCTCCCAGCGGCAACAGTGCTACCAGAAATCGAACTAGCCTCAAAATTCTCTGTTTCATTGCATTGATCTTTCTCTCTGGGTCCTTGTCAGGAGGACGCGGCTTTACCCCGGTCAGATCATAACCACGCCATTCATAGCTTCCCCTGGCCCGATTTGCTAAGTAGTTAAAAAGAAACCAAATATATTTACAAGTCGGCGGTGACCGGGATTTTTTCGAGGCCCTGTTTCCCCTTGTGGCACTGTCCTGCCGCGAAGAGCTTGACCGGATTGCACCGGACCGCACTGCCGATCAACTCGTCTATAATGAAGGGTCCTTTACCTATGCCACCGAATGTCCGCTTCAATGCGCTGTTCCCACCCTTGGACCGCCTCCGGTTCATCCACTGGCGGCTGACAGGAGAGAAGCGCGACATTTCTCTGAAAATGAAGGACGGCAATCTTCTGCTAATGCGGGCCCGCGGCAACCATGTCAATGACTACGGCACCGCCTACGATGTCTTCTCCAACCAGGTGTACGCGGCCGAAATCCAGGACGTGAAGTTGATTGTGGATCTCGGGACTAACGTCGGCTACGCCAGTCTGTATCTGGCTGCGAAATACCCGTCCGCCAGAGGCTTCTCGTTCGAGCCGAACCAAGCGTGCTGCCAGAGGGCGTTGAAGCTGTTCGAGGCAAACGGGCTCAGCGGGAGACTCACCCTCCTGAATGCCGCCATATCAAATGTCGATGGAGTTGCCTTCTTCTCCGATGGCGGCACCAGCGCCCGCATCGTCGACGATTCTGCGCGGGGCTTCCAGGTGAAAACTGTCGATCTGTTTGAATGGGCGAAAGACAAGGGCGCCATCGACATTCTGAAAATGGATATCGAGTCCGGTGAGTATCCCATACTGTCCGATTCACGCTTCGCCGCGTTGAAGTGCCGGACGATTTTGATGGAGTGGCACGATACGGATCAGTATCCCGACGGCGGCGCCTGGTGCAAAGAGCGCCTTACCGGCCTCGGCTATCGGATCACGTCCTACGTGCCTGATCCCAAACACAAAGCGGGCCTGCTGCACGCAACGCGCGATAAACACTAAGCGCCGGAAACAACGGCAACCGGTTGCCTCGCCGGCATGTTGAGACTCCACCGCCGCTCCACCTGCGCGTACAACACGGCGGACACGCCCGCCGAACCCGCAAATACTACCGGTACCAGAGCGCCAAACCACCACACACCGGCAGCGCCATTCCAAACCCAGCCCGCCGCAAACGCCAACACGTGCATCGCCAATCCATGCACCAAATAGAACGAGTAGCTCACCTGCCCCAGCCACCGCAGCCCGCCCCAGGATAGTGACGTCGCCACCAGGTTTCCGGGCAAAGCTGCCCAGTAGAGCAGCGGCGCGCCGCCTGCCGCCATCAACGCAGTCTCCAGGCATTGCGGACGCACCTGCGAGGGTGCCGGAGCCCACCACAAACCGAAAAGCACGACACCAAACCAGGCGCCCCACCATCCGGCCTTCCCCGGCAGCTTCCACCCAGCTCCGTGCGCTTCCCGCACCACCATGCCCACCAGAAACAGCACCAACCGCGGATGTCCCAAGGGAGCCAGCCGTAGAGCCGGAATGTACCAACCGCCGCCCCACCAGCAGGCACACCAGTACACCACCGCAAGCGCCGCTATCCACGCCACACGCACCCGCACCGCCTGGCCCACAAACCCGCTTATCCACGCCGCCAATGGCAGCAGCGTGTAAAACACCACCTCGTAGCTCAGTGACCACGCCACCCGTATCAGCGGCGGGACGTCCACAATCCCCGGCAGCAGCAATAGGTTCACCGCCAGGTAGAACCCTCCGTCTGCCCATCCGTCCGGGATCTTCGATCGTGCTGGAAACGCCGCCGATAGCGCCAGATACAACACAAACACCACCAGAAACACCGGGTAGATGCGTTTCCACCGCCGTCGCAGAAATTCGCTCAACGTAGTTTTCCTGCCCACCAAAAGCCCGTACACCAGATACCCGCTCAGCAGAAAAAACAGGTCCACCCCGCCCTGCCCGAGGTTCTCCCAACCCTCTGGCGACTCCGCCGGCCTGCCCGCCAGGAATCCGAAAAGCGTGATGTAGTGCACGGCGAACACAGGCAGCAGGGCCCCCCCCCGAAGCCCCTCCAACGCCTCGATTCGCGTTCCCGGCGTCACCCCGTCACCCCGCCTGACGGTACCAGGCCACCATGCGCTTCACGCCCTCATCAAACGGGGTAGCCGGGTTGTATCCCAACACGGTTCGGGCCTTGGTAATGTCGGCGTACGTGATCGGCACGTCGCCCGGTTGATCCGGCAGTTGCCGGACCACCGCCTTCTTGCCGACGTGCTCTTCAATCGTCCGCACCATCTCGTTCAACGTCACCGGACTCGAGTTCCCCAGATTGAAGATGTCGTACTTCGCGTCGTGATGGATGGCTCGCAGAATCCCGTCTACCGTATCATCCACGAACGTATAGTCCCGCCCGGTACTCCCATCCCCGAAGAACGGAATCGCTTCGCCCTGATCGATCATGCGGATGAACTTTCGGATCGCCAGGTCAGGCCGCTGTCTCGGCCCATAAACCGTAAAAAACCGCAGGCAGACCGAAGGCAGCGAATACAGATGCGAATAGGTGAAACAGATCTTCTCACCCGCCAGCTTCGTCGCCGCGTACGGCGAAATCGGCAGATTGTGATAATCGTCCTCGCGGAACGGCACCTGATTCGCCAACCCGTAAATCGAGCTCGACGAGGCAAACACCATCTTGCCCACGCCTACATTCCGGCACGCCTCCAGCAGGCCTACCGTCCCCACCATGTTCACTTCCTCATACAACTGCGGCTGCTCCAGCGACGGTCGCACACCAGCCCGCGCCGCCAGGTGCACCAGCACATCGGGGCGGAACGCCTTGATGATCTCGCCCGTCTTCGCGGTGTCCCGAATGTCCATGTGATGGAACGAAAACCCGCCGTTCTCCCTCACCGTCTCCAGGTTCTTCTGCTTCAACTCCAGTGCGTAGTAGTCATTCAGATCGTCGATGATCTCCAGCTCATGCCCTTCGCGCAATAGCCGCGATCCCAGATGCGAGCCGATAAACCCGGCGCCGCCTGTCAGTAAAATCTTCACTTCCTGCTCTCCTCCGTCAATTCCTGCATCTCCCGCACCACCTCCGCCGCCACCTGGCGCCACGACCGGGCATGCGCCCAGGCCGTGATCGCGGCCCGGTCCCAGTCCCGCCGCAGCGCCCGCCCCAGTGCGTCCCGCAACGCGGCGGCGTCCCCAAAGGTCACAACCTCGCCCCGCGTTCCGCCCTCCACCATGTCCCCGATTCCGCCTACCTCCGTCGCCACCACCGGCGCGCCGCAGGCCATCGCCTCATGCACCACGTTCGGCCACCCCTCCTGCCGGGTCGCCAGGCAGAATACGTCGGCAGCCGACATCGCCTCCGCCATCGTCGACGGACGGCAGTGCCCCAGGAAAGTCACTCGTCCGCCCATTCCGGCCGCTTCCACCGCCGCCCGGATCTCCGGTTCGTAGTTCCCTTCCCTCGACGCCGATCCGGCAATCGCCAGATGCACGCCCGGCTCGTCCCGCAGCGATTCCACTACACGGTGGTGGCCCTTGCGCTCGCACAACGACCCCGCCGAAACCACCAGTTTCATCTCCGCCGGCAGCCCCAGCTTGCTCCGCGCAGCCACTCGCTCCCGTGGATAGAACACCTCGCTGTCCACCCCGTTCGGAATCGTTCGCGCCCGCCGCGGGTCAGCCCCCAGTGTCACTGCCAGATCCGTCAGATGCTTCGATACGCCGATCGCCCGCCCCGCCCGCCGCATCGTCCATGACATCACGCGCCGGATCGAAGCAGATTCCGCATACTTGCTCTCGTTGCCGCGCAGCGTCACCGTGAACGGCACGCCGAAGTGCCTTGCCAGCAGCGCGCCGGCAACACCGATCGGATGGGCATGGTGCGCGTCGATCAAGTCGAAGGGAAACTCTTTCCGGATCCGCCCCAAAGTGCTCAGCAGCCGGGCCGCCAGCCAGTAGCCGTTCGTCCACCCGCCGAACGGCGGGTACAGCCACTTGGGGTGATACACCGCCAGCGGGCCATCCTGCAGCCGAAAGGGCTCCCTCGCCTGGGCAAACAGCTTTCGTTCCGGGTGCCCGTAGTCCAACATCGCCAGAGGCGCAACAATTCGCACCTCCGCCAGTGCGGCCACATGCAGCATCCTGCGTTGGACAAACAGCCCATGCCCGGGCTCCGCCTTCGTCGGGTACAAGCCGGTCAAACTCAGAATCTTCAACCCGGAATCACTCATTCACGTTCAGTCTAGCCTATGTAGGCCGGCCCGCCGCCTCACCGCGCCAGACTGTACTGGCCCTCCAGCGGAGCGCTTAACGCGGCCAGCAGACGATTCTCCAACGCCGGCCGCAGCGTGTCCGCGAAGCCTCCTGTCAGATGGTTGTCATCCCGATAAGTGACCATCCCGTCTCGCATAGCCGGGCAGCCCGAAACGCCGCACAGCTCATCCGTCAGGTCGATGAACCGCACATTCGGTATGCCCTGCGCGCCCGCTTTCTCCGTCTCGAAGATCACCGGCTTCAACGCCATTGCGCGATCCAGTTCGCACGATCCCCCCGGATACCAGGAATGACGCGCCGCCCGCGCCAGACACGTTGGCACGTCGCCCGCGGCCTGCGGATTATCGCGCATGGAGGCAACCCGAATGCCGGCGCTAGCCAGCGCGCTCAGCGTTCGCCGCGTACCTGCACGCCATTCGTTCAGGGAAACGGCGGCCGGCCTCTCACGCCCCACCAGCCCTAGATAGTTGGTCGCGTTGGCCACCACCACCAACGAGGGATTCCACCCTTGAATCCTCCGCAACGCCTCCGCCCGCCAACTCGAGCACGCGGAGGTGAACCGCGCGCTGGTTCCCGGCGCCGCAATGTCGGTGGCAGGGCAGCCGGATTTCACCAGCGTGGTCAGACGCCAGCCCTGATCCTCCGCCATCCGCTGCATTGGATTAAACCACTGAATCGCATGGGAGTCGCCAAACAGAACCACATGGACCTCCGAGGACCGGGTTCCGAACTCGCAGGCCTTGACGTCCGGCGACTCGCCCAGCACAACGCACTCCTTTCGAGGCAGCCTGGAGATATCGCCGGCCGCCGCCACAATCGTCTGCTGCTTCGGATCGCGCCCCATTCTCCCGGCGAACTCCATCGCCCCCCAAGACACAACCAGTGAGCCCACGGTCAGCACCCCGCCCAGATACAAAGACCGCGCCGGCCTGGCCATGAGATACGAATTGAACCGGATCGGGTTCTCCACAAACCGGTGCGTGATCGCGGCCAGGACAAAGGCCAAAGCCGCCGCCGCCAGCCGCCCCGCTACCGTGATGCCGGGAAACAGCGCCGCCCCCAGGACAAGGAACGGCCAGTGCCATAGATACCAGGAATAGGAGAGCTTGCCCATCGCCTGCATCGGAACGCTGTCCAACAGCAGCGCCACGCCGCGCCGCGGCAACTCCGCCCCGCACAACAGAGCCGCAATCGTCCCCGCCGCCGGAATCAATGCAATCCAGCCCGGAAATCCCGGTCCTCCCGGCATCCACGCCCCCGCCGCAAGAATCGTCGCCACGCCGCCCCATCCCAGCGCCAGCCAGAACCACTCCGGCAAGCGCCCTTTCTGACGTGATAGCAAGATCGCCAATCCACCCGCGCCAAACTCCCACGCCCGCGCCGGCAGTTGGTAAAAGGCGAACGTGCCGCCGTTGGCCGTGAACCAGATGGAGACAGCCAGAGACAGAACCGTCACCGTCGAAAGCACCCACACCAGAGCCCGCTTCGACTTCAACCCCTGCAAGCCCAACATGATGAGCAGCGGCCAGAAAAAGTAGAACTGCTCTTCCACCGCCAGCGACCACGTGTGCAGCACCGGATTGGTATCCACAGCGGCAGAGAAGTAGTCCGCCGCGTTGATGCCAAAAAAGACGTTGCTCATGTACACCGAGGTAGCCCGCGCCGCCCGGCCGGCAAACGTAAGTTCCTGAGGCGCCAACACCAGAGCGCCCACGGCCAGCGTCACCAGAAGCGTCAGCGCCGAGGCCGGCAGCAGCCGCCGCACGCGCCGCGCATAGAACTGGACCAGATCCAACCCGCCCCGCTTCTCGATCTCCGCCACCAGGAGACCCGTGATCAGATAGCCGGACAGGACGAAAAACACATCGACGCCAATGAACCCGCCGCCGGTCCCCCGTACGCCGCAATGGAAGAGAACCACCAGAAGGACCGCGATACCGCGCAGCCCTTCAATGTCTTTCCGAAAAATGGACTCCTTGCCAACCTCGCTCACTTTTGCAGCCTCCCCTCCGGAACCCAGCACACCGTCAGTCCCTCTGCGAACCCAACAGCCAGATTGAATTTCATTAAGGATAGCAAGGAACTGGCTCGCACACTCCAAGAGCCAGCCCCGCGCGATTCGTCACATCGGACTGTCCAGACTGGTTGTGAAACCGTGCGTAGCGCTGTGTCGGAGCGCTGGGTGCGCAGATGTCTGTTGCACGCTCCAATCACGGACCCTTGATTCCGAACAGCAAGTTAGGTACCACAATTAAATGAATTTGCTCAAATCTGCTGTGCACTGGGCTGGACGCCGGTACATCCGGACAATCTGTGCGTCTGAAGCGGAAGGCCAGAAATTCTCTGTTCACAACGAGTGCCCCATCGAATACCGCTTTGCTCTGCAGTGCCTCGCGGATGGGAAGCCTACCTCCGTACTGGATGTCGGAACGGGAACAACAGCCTGGCCCCCTCTGATGAGGCACTGCGGATACATCGTCACGGCCATCGACAACGTCCGGGACTATTGGCCCAAAGGCATGGTCAATCGCCATTGGACCGTTCTGGACGTGGACATTCAAGCACCTGGAACTTTTGCCCAGCGGGAGTTTGACGCCGTTACCTGCATCAGTGTGCGGGAACACATCGAAGATCACGAGCAAGCCGTGCGGAACATGGCTAAGCTTCTGAAAACAGGCGGCTCGCTGATTCTCACCACTCCCTATTCCCAGTTCAATCCTTATCCGAACGTGTACCGGCATCCCGACGCACTATATGGCACGAACGCGCCCTACATCTGCCGATCGTCATCCGCTGCCGAAATGGAGAGGTGGGTTGGGTGCGGCCTCACGCTGGAAAGACGCGAGTTGTGGCGCTTGTTCACCGGCCCAGTCTGGGCAACTGGCGCCCGCTGCAAGTGGGAGCGCGTGGATCGCGAGGATCAACCCCACCAATTGGGCTGTTTCCTTTTTCGGAAGAGCTGATCTCAACCTCAAGCGTTCGGCGCACGTGCAGTTCATAATGGTGAAGACCGATGCGGATCTTATATCACCATCGGACCCGCGCCACCGACGCGCAAAGGGTCCACATTCTGGAAATCATCTCAGCCTTCCGGGAACTGGGACACGAGGTGCGCGAATCGGCCCTCGTTCAAGCGGAAACCACCAGCCACGAACCGGAGCAGGAAGCCGCCGAAAGCGGTTGGAAACAGTTGGCCCGCAAGATCCCATTCGCCTACGACCTCGCGCAGTTCGGCTACAACTTCGTCGCCCTGCCGATGCTTCTGCGGGCCATCTGGAAGTTCAAGCCCGCCTTTGTCTACGAACGATATGCGCTCGCCAACTTCGCCGGCGTCCTGGCCGCCCGCTTGACCGGCATCCCCATCGTTCTGGAAGTGAATTCACCCTTCGCCCTGGAACAGGACCGCGACGGCGATATCCGCCTGGTCGGTCTCGCCAGGTGGAGCGAAGTCGCCATCTGCAAAATGTCCACCTGCGTGATCGTCGTCTCCACCCCGCTCAAGCGCCTGCTGATCAAGGCCGGAGTGGATGAGGCCCGCATCAACGTCATGACCAACGGCGTCAACCTCACAAACTTCCAACCTGCCCTCCGCGGAGATGAGCTGCGATCCCGGTTCGGCCTTCAGAACCGGACCGTAATCGGCTTCGTCGGCTGGTTCCGGGACTGGCACGGCCTCGATCTTCTTTTGGAGGCGTTTCACCACGCACGCCTCGCCCAGTCCGGCGCCGCGCTTCTGATGATCGGCGATGGCCCGGAAATGCCCAACCTCCGCCGTTTCGTCCAGGAAAACCAACTTGAGAAGGACGTCATTTTTACGGGCCCCCTCGCCCATGCCGAGATTCCCGCTCACCTCGACCTGTTCGATATCGCCGTTCAGCCCGCCGCCAATGAATACTGCTGCCCCATGAAACTCATCGAGTACATGGCCCTGGGCAAGGCCATCGTCGCGCCGCGCCAGGAGAATATCGTCGAGATCGTCGACGAGCACGTCAACACCCTGCTGTTCCAGCCTCGCTCCATGCAGAGCATGGCCGATGCGCTCAGCACACTCGTGCACGACGCCGAAACCCGCCGTTCGCTCGGCGTACAGGCCCGCGCCGCCATCGACAACCACGGCTATCTCTGGGTCCGCAACGCCGCCCGAGTCGTCGATCTCGCCGTTTCACGCGCTTAACAGCGCCCCAGCGGTTGTCAGTGCGAGTCCGGCCGCGTCCTTGGGTCCTGCAGAACCCAAACCGATGTCCAGGCCAGCAGCGGGACCAGCGGTATGCGGAAAAGCAATGAATCCAGCCCTGACAGCGTTCCCAGTATCGGTTTAAACAATGCGGTTGACCGGAACGGCACGGCCCCCAACGCCGTCAGCACGAACGGGCGCATCTCCACCCGGGTGAAGTATTGCCTCGCAGTCGCCAGGTCTTCCCTGAGGAGAGGGTGCTCATCCTCCGTCCGCATCTTTGGAGTCAACTTTCGGTAGAGGTTGATGATCGGATTGTAGCCCAGGGGTTCATGAAACAGAGCGGAGCCCCCGGGCTTCAACACTCGGGCTACATTCTCGAAGCACCGCTTCACATCCAGGTGATGGACAATCGCCCTGCCGCAGACCAGATCGAATGCGGCATCGGGAAATGTCAGTTGTTCCGCGTCCATAACGTGGAATTCGGTGTTCCCGATGCCCCTCGCCTTGGCGCGCTCCCGGGCCTGGCCGATCGCCACATCGGAGATGTCGATGCCAACCACTCGCTCCGCCACCGCAGCCAAGCGGAATGAGTGGGTGCCGGGACCGCATCCGTACTCCAGAACCGTCTTGCCCCGGGCCCGGTCTATCAGTTGACGTTCGAAGTACTCGTTGGTGGGCTTCATCACACTGTAGAAGCGGTCGGTGGACTCGCGCACGGAATGCGCGAACGTCGTGTTGTGGAAGTCCCTCTCGCGGTCTTTTCGTTCCCGATCGTCAGATGTGTTGTTCAATGTGCACTACTCCGTTGAGAACCATATAGTAGCGGAAACGCGGCAGCGATCAAACACCCAGACACCATGGCCGACCGGCTTCGCGCCGCCGGCGCAGTCTTCGTCCCCAGCGCTCCCCCCCTTGACGCGCCCTGACGCAACGGCCACAATCAGAGCTAAGGCATAGACCGTCCGCAGGTTCATCGGTTCACCCGCCGTGAAACCAGGCTAAGGCGGCCAGACATCGGAGCGATTGGACTGGCGATCAACATTCGCTGTAAGGGTGCAGAAAATCACATGACCACAAGAGTCGCGCTGCTCTTTTCTTTTCTTTCAATGACCGCGTTTCTTCAAGCGGGAACTCTGGAGGTGGGAGAGGGAAAACAATACTCCACGATTGGTGCGGCAGCCGCTGCTGTTCAACCAGGGGACACCGTCCTGATTTATCCGGGTGTGTACCGTGAGGCTGTCCGGTGGAGGATCGGCAGCCTGCAGGGCGAGCCCATCACAGTGCGGGGCGTGGAAGGTAGCCGCCCCGTCATCGACGGCACCGGCGTAGGTGTCAGCGGCTCCGGCCAGATTCCCAGAGCGCTCTTTCAAGTGGAGGCCGATAACTACGTCTTTGAGAATCTGGAACTGCGCAACGCCCGCAACGGCCAGAACGCCGCCGGATTCCGCATGTTGAACTCGCGCCGGACCGTCATCCGGAACGTGAAGGTCGTCTGGAATGACATGGGCATGATGTCCGTGGGCAACTCCGATCTGCTCGTGGAATATTCCGAGATCGCCTACAACGGAACCCCCCTCTACAACGGCTACTCCCACAATGTCTATATGGAGGGCGACCGCACCACCTTCCGCCACTGCTATCTTCACGACTCCACCAACGGCCAGACATTCAAGACCCGCGGCCGTTACGTCGAACTGCTCTACAACTACATCGCCGACGCTCATGACCGCATTGATTTTGGCGACGCCACGAAGGAGATGGGGTTTCAGGAGAGCGTCGAAGCCACCCTACCCAACTCCCACGCCGTGCTGATCGGCAATGTGCTGGTGAAACGGGGCCAGGGAGTTGCGTTTATCGACTTCGGCCCGGAAGGCAGCACGCCTGCCCGCAACGGCACCCTGTTCATGATCAACAACACCGTCATCCGCGAGGGAGAAAGAACCACCTGGATGTTGCGCATGGGGCACCCCGACCAGAAGGCCGTCCTCTACAACAACATTTTCTACGCCACCGGCCCGATGGAGTTCTCCCGCGGCACGGGCGGCCAGAATGTCACCGGCTCCAATAACTGGTTCCCGGAAGGTTCCACCGTGCCGGCAGGCCTGCAAAACAACATCTTCGGCGCCGAACCCGGATTCGTGGACCGCACTGCGCGCGACTATCGCCTGCGTGCGGACTCCCCGCTGGTGGACGCCGGTCTCGCCGAACCCACCCATCTCGACGCCGACGGGCAACTTCAGCCTGCGCGGCTCACCTCTCAGTATGTAGGCCACAAAGACCGCCGCGACCGGCCGGTTTCCGGAGCGCCCGACGTCGGAGCATTGGAACTGGCGGACGAAGACCGCGCACCCTCCGAGCTCACCATCTCCGGCCGTCTCATCGATCAGAACGGCAAACCGCTGGAGTTCTTCCCCGTACGGCTCATGGGGCCCGATCCCCGCACCGTCATGACGCAAGCCGGCGGCGAATATGCGTTTCGCGCCGTGCGGCCGGGCGGTCCGTATAGCGTGGCGCCCTGGGCCGGCGATTTCGGCTTCGAACCCGCGCAACGGGACTTCCCCACGCTGGATATTCCGCAGCCGGCGGACTTCACTGCCCCGCCGCTCTACACCATCTCGGGCAACATCTTCAGCCGCGGCCGGAGGATCCCTATCACGCAGGCCATTATTTTTCTCTCCGGATCGCAGTCCGGCTGGACAGCCACGGGCACCGGCGATGCAGATTTCCAGTTTCGCAATCTGGTTGGCGGCGGCTCCTACACGCTCCAGCCTCTTCGCAGCAACGTAGTGTTCCAGGAGAAGACGAAGACGGTAGAGGGCCTGGCTGAAGATACGCACGTCGATCTCGTGGGCGATCAGCAGTTTTCCGTTACCGGCACCGTGCTCGACGCGGCCGGCAATCCAATCGATGGGCTGACCCTGCAGGTCACCGGGGATGTCACTCGCACCACGGTGAGTAACGTGCGCGGCAATTACTCCTTTGCCGGCCTGCCGGAAGAGGGCGCCTACAACGTTTCCGTCAAGGCGGACAACCTGCCGTTTTCGCCTCCCGTCGCCTCATTTGCGCCTCTCGCCAAGAGCGAGGTGGCGCATTTCCGCGGCCCTGCCACCTTCGCAATTCGGGGTGTGATGCTGCGCAATAACGGAGAGCCGATACCGGAAGCCATCGCCCGCCGGGCGCAGGTTCGTCTCACCGGCCTGCAGACCATTACCGGCAACGCCGACGCCTCGGGCAATTTTCTGATTCAGAACGTCCTGGAGGGCGGCGCTTTCCGGCTAACGGCATTCGCCACCGGAGTCATCTTCCCGGCCGTCATCGCCGACATCACGGATCTCCGCGGCGAACAGACCCTCGAGGTGCGCGGCAAAATGGCGGATCTCACCATCAGCGGCATCATCCTGGATAAGGAGGGAAAGCCGGTAAGGGGCGTGCTCGTAGCCATCGCCGGCACCCAGGCCCGCAACGCCGTCTCCGACGCCAACGGAAAGTACACCATCACAAGCGTGGTGGAAGGCGGCGCACTGACCGTTACGCCCACACTCAAGGGCTTCACCTTCTCGCCCGCCAGTGTAGCCGTGCCCAACGTCGCCGGCCCCATGGTTCAGAACTTTACCGCCGCTACGCCGTAGTGTCCGGCGCTCCCGATTCAAATATCCTGAGCAAAAATAGCGGGTTTCGAAACACCACGGGAGCGGGGATCTCCAACTCAATGCACTCAAGACTCTTTACTTTCCTGATCGGAGCGTTGTTCGTACTGCCGGTTTCGGCGGTCGATAACAGCATCGTCATTCAGGAACGCACCGGCCCGGCGCAGACCAACCTGCCGGGGACGGTAATGACCACGATCCCCCGCGGCGAGAGCCCGGGTTTCGCCCGCCCGGCCATTACCGTCGTCAATTCCAGCGGTGAGGAAGCCGGCCCGCGCTTCGTGCCAGCGCAGTGGCAAAGCGACGTCAAGACCCGTTGGCGCGACGCCCTGGCTACGCTCGATATCGAATCCGTCTCCAACCCCGAAACCAACGTCTGCCCGCCCCCGCCCGCCGCCTGCTTCTCCAGCCCCTATGTGCGCGTCACCACGAAAGGACCACATGGATTCCGCGACGGCGAACGTGTGGCTATCGCCAACTCCCAAAGCGCCGAAATCAACGGGCTCTGGACCGTGGTGGACCGCACCGACAGCAGTTTCGCGCTCGCCGGCGTGGCCAAGGTGCAGAATCCAGGCTCCCCGGGAGGCCAGGCCGTCGGGTTTACCAACGGTTCCTGGGCGACCGGTCTGGTGACGGTCTTCATTCCGGAGTTGCCCGCCAACGGGCGCGTCCGCATCGATTTCATCAACGAGGATCAGCCGTCCCACGATCCCGCCAATGCCGGCCTGACCCGCCAGCAACTCGCCGCCCGCCCCTGGAATGCCACCATCGAAACCGCCACCCCCGTGAAAACGGGCGAGACCGCCGCCCGTGCCGTCTCCGCCCGTGACATCCTCACTTCGGCGCCCGACGGCGACTGCGGAGTCCGCCGGTGGTTGGCCGGCCCCCTCGTCACCGAATACGTCATCGAAGACAACTGCCTGGCCGTCACTCCGCCGCACGACTTCGGATGGATGCCGGTGGCCCCGCTCAAGACGGCCGCCGGCGCCAGCGTGGCGGCCATCCAAAGCGACGGAACACAAATGATTTCCGTCGTCAACGCCTCCGACCTCACCGCCAGCGACAATGCACCGCTACTCATCCACTACACCACCGGCGGCCCCAGCCATCTCGGTTCCCGCTACGCGGTCGAATACATCCACATCTGCGGCATCAACGGCAACGACCTGAAGGTCTGCACCGGCGGCCGCGGCCTGTTCAACACCACCATCCGCGACATCCCCGCCAACGTTACGCTGGGCGCGATTCAGAGCAAGGCCGCCACGGACCCCTACAAGAACTTCCATCCCTGGTTCATGGTGCGCGCCTACACCAGCCCCGATGGCGCCGCCTGGCCGGGCGTCCGCACCCGCTACGTCCTTAGCAATAATAATCCGTATAAACCGGGCACCGGCTACATCGCTGTCACCCTCAAGTCCGGAGACGGCGCCGTGCGCTGGAAGAGCGGCGTCGATGTCGCCGCCTATCCCTCTGACCCGCCCGCCGAGTATTTCTTCCATCAGGCTGGTACGGAGATTTCCAAGGTCTTCTGGGACAACATGGACCCGGAGCACTATTGCGATGGCGGACAGGCCATGGACCCATGCGCCGGCGGAACCCGGACACGGAAATGGCTGCTCGACGCCAACATGGAATACAAAATGGCCGCCGGCTTCATTCTGCCCTTCGACAACTCAAAGATGAACACGGGCAACAAGTCGCCCTTCAACGACGACTTCAACCTGTTCGCGGCCGGGGATCGCGGGGAACCAGGCAGCCCGTTCAGCAAGCAGGGCGGCTCGCATATCGGCTACAAGAACTATCGCGAAACCACCCGCGGCGCCGGCTATTCGTTCTACTCCGCCCAATCCAACCGCAGTTGGGCCGGCGCTTCGGACAACGATCGGGAGGAGGGCTGGATCTGGAGCCGCGCCCTCTCCCGGACGCTGCCCGTTCTCGGCTGGGAGCCTCGCGCCTGGGAGATCCTCTTCGGCACCTCCGTGCCCGGCGGCGCCGGTTTGCAGGAGGTGGAGCATCACCTGCCGATGAACTGGATCGAGGGCTCCCCTCTCATCGGCAAGCGCCCCTTCAGCGGCTCCTCCTGCCAGGACTGCACCGCCTTCGGGCGCAGCATCTCCATCGATGTCCGCCCTTCGTATTACGCGCTGAAGGCCGCCGACGCCAGCAGTCAGGTCCTCGCCGAACGAATCAACTACACCGGTTATGGCTCCTACGATGCCAACCTCTGGTACAACTTCCAGGGGCCTGGAATTTTCTATGTAGGCGCCCAGGTGCTCGATACCGCGCATCGCATGCCTCACGCGCCGTACCTCTATCTGATCACGGGAGATTACTACGACCTGCGGCAAACTCAGAACTGGGCCGCCTGGATTCTCAGCTTCAAGAATCCGGGTAATGCCACTCCCACGACCACGGCCCTCACCGGTTGGGCGCTGCGCCGCTCCAACTGGGGCATTCAGGTGACGCCCACCTCGCTGGTGCGCGCCTCGGCGTGGTCCATTCTAGGACTCGGCTGGGCCGCGGCCCTCAGCCCGAACGTGCCGCAGTCCGGCAACAACTACGCGCCGCCGGAGAGATACTACTTTGAATCCAAAATGGCCAAGACCTTCCAGTCCTGGGAGGGCATGACCGGTATACTGGACGGCTGGTTCCCACCGGCCAATCCTACATGCGAAGGGATCGAATGGAGCAGCGTCAACAAAGGCGTCACCACGGCCAGCACCAACGATCCCTGGTGCTGGGGCCGCCAGGATATGGCCCGCAACCGGCATATGCCGCTCAGCTTCACGGTGCAGCCCGATTCGGTGGCGCCCGCCATTGATAAGACAGTGATGGACCCGGCCCTGGCCGGCGGCAGTCAGAGTCCCCATAATCTGGCGCAGGTCGCCATCTCGCTCTGGCAGGTAAAGCGTCTGGGTTTGGATATGGTCTCGCCAATCTTTGAACGCCATGGCCGCATGATGACCAACATGCTGGTCAATTCCCAGACCAATAACGTTTACCAGGCAATCCGCTACCGGTATCCCTGGATGAACAGCGACACCACCCGCACCTACGAGGGGCTGGATGGGCCGGAGACGATCGAGCCCTACTCGTTCTTCCCCTCCTGGGGCGCGCTACGCGCCACCTTTCAGCCCGCGGCGGCCAATCCCGATAAATGGGAGGGGCCCAACCGCATCCTCAATGAGGTGGGCTACGGCCACTATTGGCGGGCCGCCATGGCTGCCTGGAAAAACACGGGGATGTCGGACACCACAACGCCCGGTTGCCGCGAGAAGGAGAAGGGACCGGCCGGCTGCACCGGGGACGCGGCTTACGATTCCATCGCGGCCGTCCTGCCGCAAATGGATAAGTACGCCGACGCCAAGCGCACCGCTCAACTGCCCATCGACGCGATAGTGGTGCAGGCCATCACAACAACCCCCAACTCGGCTCTCATCGCCTACACCACGTCGGTCCGCAACGCCTGCCGCTACTATGTCGGCACGGCCGCTCCGGCCAGCTCACTGCAGTTGCAGGAGCCATCCGACAACGGGAAGCAGCCCCGCCGGGAGCTGAAACTGGCGGGCCTCAGCCCGGATACCCGATATCATCTGCGTCTGACCTGCGGCCGGGCGCGCACGGAATTCACGCTTACAACAGAGGCCAGCCACAATTCCGACGTCATCTCTTCGCAAACCGGCGCCAAACAGTCCGGCCCCGGCCACTAACCCGATGCGCACGCTCCTGGCATGGCTGCTTGCCGCGCCGTTGCTGGCAGCCACCACCTACCACGTTGGCCCGGACCAACCGCTCAAGCGCATTGCCGAGGCCGCGGCCCGTGTCCGCCCGGGCGACACCGTCATCATTCATGAGGGCGTCTACCACGAAGCAATCGTCTGGCGGGGCGGCAGCCGGAAAGGTCCCCCCATCACCATCCGGGGCCAGGGAAAGGCCGTTGTTGACGGAACCGGCGTCAGGATAGACGGTACGGGAACCACGGCTCGGGCCCTGTTTCAGGTGGAGGGCGCCAACTTCGTCTTCGAGGACCTGGACCTGCGCAACGCCAGGAACGGCCGCAATGCCGCGGGCTTCCGGTTGCTGAACGCCCACGGCACCACCATCCGGCGCTGCCGCGTCACCTACTGCGACATGGGTTTCATGTCCACCAACAACGACGAACTCCTGGTGGAGCACTCGGAGATCGCCTTCAACGGCACCCCCTCCTACAACGGCTACTCCCACAACTTTTACCTCGGCGGCGATCGCACCACCATCCGCTACAACTACATCCACGACTCCACGAACGGGCAGAACTTCAAGACCCGAGGCCGCTACGTCGAGCTGCTCTACAACTACATCGCCGACGCGCACGATCGCATCGATGGCGGCGATACGACCAAGGAGATCGGGATCCAGCAAAGCGAGGGTCCCGAACTGCCCAACTCGCACGCCCTCCTGCTCGGCAACATTATCATCAAGCGGGGCACGGGCTACAGCTTTCTCGATTTCGGGCCCGAACGCCGGAAGCCCATCCGGAACGGCACGCTGTACCTGATCAACAACACGCTGGTGCGCGAAGGCAAACCGGCGGGATGGCTGCTTCGGCTCGGCCACGAATCCGGCCGCGCCGTGCTCTACAACAACATCATCTACGGCATCGCCGAACTCGCCCGGGGCCCCGGCGCGGCTCTGATCGAAGGCTCCAATAACTGGCTGCCCGCCGGAGTCGCCGTGCCGCCCGGGCTCAAGGTAACCATCCAGGGCGTCCAGCCGGGCTTTGTCTCGCTTCGCCAACGGGACTATCGCCTGCAGAAAGAATCGCCCTGCCTGCGGAAAGGGGCAGAGGGCCTCTCGGCGCTGGATGCGTGGGGGGGCTCCCGGCCCGTCGCGGCCACCGAGGAGTACGCGAGGCCAATGAACCGGACGGCCAGACCGTCCCGCCAGCGGATCAGTATCGGCGCACTCGAAGCGCCAATGGCATACTAGACATATTCGAATGAATGGAACTGCCGAGCCGGCCTTGTCCTCCTTCCGCTCCGATAGCGGCAATCTGGATGTCATCCGCGCCGTAGCGGTGATGAGCGTGTTCTTCGCCCACCTCCACGATATCGTGACGGGCCGGGATTCTCTGCTCGGCTGGCACTTCGCGCAAATGGGCGTGCTGACGTTTTTCGTGCACACCAGTATGGTGCTCATGCTCTCGCTGGAGCGCACCAGGCTCTCTGGCAAGGCGCTGTTCGGATCGTTCTACTTCCGTCGCGGCTTCCGGATTTACCCGCTCAGTATCTTCTGCGTCACCATCGCTATGGTGCTGAAGCGTACGCCGGAGATTGCGAATCCCACTTTCGACTGGACTTGGACGCAGTACCTCTCCAACCTGGCGCTCACCACCAACCTCACGTACTCGCGCAACATGGTGGGCGGCCTCTGGACTCTGCCGCTGGAGGTGCAGATGTACCTCACCCTGCCGTTCCTCTTCGTCCTGGGACGTGCGCGGGGGCTGGGCGTCCTTCTGCTGCTGTGGGTACTTTCGGTGCCGGCGGCCCTGCTGCAATCCAGCCTCACCCAGCGGTTGAACGTGATGAGCTATGCCCCGTGCTTTCTCGCCGGCGTCATTGCCTGGAACATCTCACTGAGGGCGAAGCGCAGGCTGCCGGGCTGGCTCTGGCCCTTCGCCTTTATGGCGACATGGCCCGTCTTCTTCCTGGCCACGCACGATAACGACATGCCGTTCCGCTGGGCCTTCTGCCTGGCCCTGGGACTCGCGATCCCCTGGTTTCAGGAGATTCGCTACAAGCCTTTGCTGGCGGTGGCGCATTTCTTCGCCAAGTACAGCTATGGCATCTACCTGTCCCACGTTGCCCTGATCCTCTGGACGTTTTCCCTGCCGCTCCCGAGGGCGGCTCAGTGGGCGATCTTCGTGCCGCTGGCGTTTTTCGCTCCCGTGGCGATGTTCCACTGGATCGAAGACCCGATGATCAAGGTCGGACAGCGGTTTGCCAAGCGAATCTTCAACACGGCTTCCGCACCACCCGCACCCCGCCCCATCACAGCCGGGATCCCTGAAGGCGGATAGAGCGTTCTGCGGCGCGGTGGGGGGCTAGAAAGTAAACGGCTGTTCGCCTGGCGACCAGGAGGGCCCGCCGCCGATGTAGGGGTCCGAGCGGCGGTATTGCGACGGCACGCCCACATAGCGCATGCCCGCATTCAGTCCCAGACTCATTCCCGACACCAGCCGGAAACTTAGGCTGGTGCCGCCCTGCACTGTTTCCGTGGCGGCAAACACGCCAACCCGGCCGGAAGTCCTCGCTGCGGAGGTTAACAGCGACAGACCAATCCTTGGGGTGAGGGGGCGGGAAAATGTCATCACAGCCAAATCCCGCACGCCCGCCATCACGACACCGTTGCCCATGCTGAAGCCCCGGCTGATCCCCATCATGAACGAGCCGAACTCCGCCCGCTTGGTGACGGTGAAATTGTAGGACGGCGACCATGAGCTTGATTCCGTCACCTGCAGCGATCCGGGGACACCGAGAATAGCCGCCACTTCAGGCGGCAGTTCGACCATGCCGATGAATCGGGACCGGATCTGGCCGCCGCCGGCTGCGACGTTCAGCCCGATTGTTGGGCTGATCTGATAGCTGAACCCGCCCGAATGGAAGAGGGCGCGAACGTTGCCAAAGTAGTCCTTGTAAGTGTTCGTCGAGTAAGTGGAACCGCCATTGAGAGTCGCTCTCTGGCTGAGCCGGTAGCTGACTTGTGCCGAACCGCTGACGGACGTGGTTCCGCGCAGCCCTGTGTCGCGGCGGACCGTGCTGAAGCTGCCGGTACCGCTGACGGCAAACCGGTTGGTGAACAAATAGTTGATCGAGCCGTTGGCCGCGTAGAACAGGCTGCGGCCGTTGAAGATCTCGTTATCCACCAGGCCGTTGATACCTGGATCGCCAAAAGCAGAGCTGGCGTCGCTATACCCGCCGGCGCCATAGGAACTGGATGTTCCGGGCAAGCCGCTGATGCCAAAGCCGGAAGCAACTCCATACCCGCCATAGGAAATTCCACCCATCTGACTGATGGAGATCATCACGCGCTGGTTGACCTGCTGGGAATAGCCGAGGTTCGCCGTTTGAGTCGGGCGCCACATGGGCAGGTTCGGCGTGGACGTGGAGTTGTACGAGACGCTTCCCGTGTAGCCGCCGGCCAGCCGCTTCGTCCCCCAGGCTTTGTAGCCGCCGACGCCGCCGCTGCCGGTTCCCACGGCTGGCGCGTGGGCCGAGAGCTGCTGGCTCGCCGTCAGGGGCTTGACGTAATTTCCATTCACCGAAAGCCAGGGACGCCAACCGGAACTCGACGCCGTGCTGGCGGTGGACCCCAACATGGAGAACGGATCCGCTGAAGCCCCGCCTCCAAACCCGGGACTTTGAGCAAATATAGAGGACGCTAGCGCCAGGGTCAGAACTAAGATCTTCGACAATTGGGTCGCCAAGCCTCTACCTATCATCCCTCTATAATAGTCTTCAAACGCATGTGGTCGGATATAGGGGGTTTGCCGTAGAAGGGCACGCCGCCCGCCAATTGGCCGCCTCATCGCCCCACCCGCCGGAGCCTGTGTTAGGTTGAAGGGGTTTTATGACTTCTCAGAACACCCGCACGGTGCCGTTGCTGGATCTGCGGCCCCAGAACGAACCGCTCCGTGCCGAGATCGAAGCGGCAGTGGCCCGCGTATTCGAGTCGCAGTACTTCATCCTCGGCCCCGACAATAGAGAATTTGAACGCGAAATGGCGGCTTGGCTCAACGTCCCGCACGCCATCGGCTGCGCCAACGGCAGCGACGCGATTCTGCTGGCGCTGATGGCAGCCGGAGTCGGCCCGGGGGACGAAGTGGCCCTGCCGTCATTCACTTTCTTCGCCACCGCCGGCGCCGTCTCCCGCACCGGCGCCACTCCCGTTTTTGTCGATATCGAGCCGCTGACGTTCAACCTGGCGCCGGGCGCGCTCGCGGAGACGGCCCGGCAGCATCCGCGCATCAAGGCGGTGATCCCCGTCCACCTGTTCGGCGGCGCGGCGGATATGGACCCCATCCTGGCGATCGCCGCCGGCCACGGCTGGAGCGTGATCGAAGACGGCGCGCAGTCCATCGGCGCCGCCTACAACGGCCGGCCCTGTTTCGGCCTGGGCCACATGGCCACGTTGAGTTTCTTCCCCAGCAAGAACCTGGGCGCCTTCGGCGACGCTGGCATGATCACCACCGCCGACGACACCCTGGCCGGAGTGCTCTCCGCCCTGCGCGTGCACGGCTCCCGCGAGAAGTACAAGCACGAATGGATCGGCTTCAACTCCCGCCTGGACACGTTGCAAGCCGCGATTCTGCGCGTGAAACTGCGCCACCTGCACGAATGGACCGCCGGACGGCAACACAATGCCGCCCGCTATCAGGAACTGCTGGGCGCTGCCGGCCTGCCCATCACCGTGCCGCAAGCCGCCCCATGGCAGACGCTCCATGTCTGGAATCAGTTCGTTATCCGCACCCCGCGCCGCGACCAGCTCAAGGCGCATCTGGCCGCCGCCGGTATCGGCTCGGAGATCTACTACCCGATTCCCCTGCACCGCCAGCCGTGCTACCTGGATCTGAACTACGCCGAAGGATCTCTGCCGGAGAGCGAACGCGCCTGCCGCGAGGTGCTGGCTCTGCCCGTCCATTCCGGGATGAAGGCCGGCGACATCGAATATGTCTGCGACGCCATCACCAGGTTCTTCTTAGAATAGGGGAGTCTTGTCCAGCCACACGAACAAAGCCGGCAAATCCGCATTTGCTCCACCCCGCGCCTACCACGCCCTGCTCAGCGGCGAACCGGCCCGCGTGTTCCTGCTGCCGGATCAATACCCCGCGCCCCCGGCCCACCGGCAAATGGAAGCCCAGCGCCTGCTGGCCGCCATCCCGGCCGGCGATTCCCTGCTCTCCCGCCGTTTGCAGATGTACCTGCACGGCAACCTGCAACTGCTGCTCGGCATTGCTTCGCGCCGCGCCGCCCCCCTCATCTACGAAGCCGGCAACGACGCCCTGGCAGCAGCCACCCAGCGCCCGGCCTACTTGCAGCGCCTCTCCCAGGAATTACAGGGAGTGCTCGCGGCCTGGATTCTGGCCGAGTACCTCACCGGGATGGGCCCCGACCGTCTCACCGAAGCCGTGCTCACAGATTGCGGCGGACTGTGGCGCGATGAGCGCACTTTTGCCCGCCTGACACCCGTCCTGCTGCACCTTCACTCCCACACCATCGCCTGGTTTCTGCTCGAAGAGCTCGGCCTGCCTGTCGAACTCGAACTGCTCCAGCCGGAGGTCAAACACGGCGCCACCATTCCAGCCCGCCGGCTCAAGGTCGATCTTCGCGAAAAGTACCTCTCCGTGATGAGCGCCGGTCACTACCAGGCGTTGCGCGAGGCCCTCGCCCTGAATCTGTTCGAGAAGAACCCGGATTCGCCGTGGCCCACCGCGCCTCTGAATAAGGGGGCCGCTAAAGGACAGGCGCAGCTCATCCCGGTGGAGTACGACAACCAGGCATTCCTGCCGCCCGAGATACACGAGGAGATGATCGGCCGCATGTGGCAGCAGCGGCTGGAACTCAGCGACGCCGACGCCGACGTGCTGGACATGCTCAGCGATCTGTGGCTGAAACAGGCCCGCACCCCCAACGATCCGGGCACCGCCGATGTCGATCAACTGCTGGAAATGCGCGCCCTGAAACCGAAGACCGGCGCCGGCGGACGTCCCAGCGGCTATCGCACCGAACAGCGCCAGCAGCTCTATCAGGCTCTTCACCGCCTCTCCAGCCTGTGGATCAATATGAGCCGCGTGGAAAGCTACCAGGCAAACAGCCCCGGCGGCAGGCGGCGCCGCACATTCCACGAAGTCCAGAGCCGCGCTTTCGTCATCACCGACGTCAGCGGCGAGCGCCGCTTTGACGGCTCCAACTTCGAGCTCCAGCACTTCCTCTTCCGCCCCGGCGCCGTCTTTGGCCAGTTCCTCTTCGGTCCAGGCCGCCAGACCGCCCTGCTTTCCGCCCGCGCCGTCGAGTACGACCCCTACCGCCAGGATGTCGAAAAGCGGCTGGCCCGCTATCTGAGCTGGCAGTGGCGCGTACAGGCCGCCCAGGGCTCCTACGGGCGTCCGTTCAAAGTGCGGACCCTGTTGGAGGCCTGCGGCTATCAGATCGATCCGGACCACCCCAGCCGCACACGCGAGCGCCTGGAGAAGGCCCTCGATACCCTCGCCAACGACCATATCATCGAAAGCTGGCAGTGGGACGACTACAACGAGGAGATCGCCGGCCAGCGCGGCTGGGCCGAACAACTCCCCAACTGGACCGTTCTGATCATGCCGCCGGAGACCATCCGCCAGGCATATATGAATATCTTCGTGCCGGCTCAGCAGGCCGCCACTGCCCTGCCCCCGGCCTCCGATCTGCCCTGGTCGGAACGGCTTCAATCCCGCCGGACCCAGAGGGGACTCTCCCAAACCCAGGCCGCCGAACAGATCGGCATCGCCCAGAGCTATTACTCCATGCTGGAAAAGGGCGCCCGGCAGCCATCCAAGGCCATCCACCAGCGGCTGCAGGAGTGGATGCGCGACTCCGAAACCCGGTAACTAACCCGGAATCAAACGCTTAGAACCGGTCTAACACGCTCTCCAGTGATAATCGGGACGCGATCACGGCGGAAACAAGAAAATATCTCCTGTGTTTTCAACAAGATGGAATTTTGTGTGATAAAAACGCTTGCGGAGGTGTGATAGAGTAGCTCGCCCACACGCCGGAGACACCCGGCAATGAGATCGGCCTGTAAATGATTAGCAGAAGTTCAGATCGACAGCAGGGGTTGTGTATCATGGGTTTACAATGAAGGGCATCATTCTCGCCGGGGGCAAGGGCAGCCGCCTCTTCCCGCTCACCAAAATCACCAACAAGCACCTGCTGCCGATCTACGACCAGCCGATGATCTACTACCCCATCCAGGCTCTCGTCGACGCCGGCATCCGCGATATCCTCATCGTCACCGGCGGCAGCTACGCCGGCGATTTCCTCCAGCTACTCGGCACCGGCCGCCAGCTCGGCATCGATAATCTCAGCTACACCTACCAGGAAGGCGAAGGCGGCATCGCCGACGCCCTGCGCCTCGCCGAACACTTCTCCGATGGCCAGAAGGTCTGCGTCATCCTCGGCGACAACATCATCGAGGGCAGCATCAAGGATGCCGTCAACGACTTCGAAAAACAGCCGGCCGGCGCGAAGATCCTCCTCAAGGAAGTCCACGATCCAGAACGCTTCGGCGTCGCCGAGATCCACAATAACTACGTCGTCAACATCGTCGAAAAGCCGGCCGAGCCCAAATCCAACTTCGCCGTCACCGGCATCTACATGTACGACAACTCGGTCTTCGACAAGATCAAGACGCTGGAACCCTCCTCCCGCGGCGAGCTCGAAATCACCGACGTCAACAACGCCTACATCCGCGAGCGCACGTTGAGCTACTCCTTTCTGGAAGGCTGGTGGACCGACGCCGGCACATTCGATTCCCTGCTCCGCGCCTCCACCCTCGTCTCCGACAGCAGAAAGCACAACGCATGAGCACTCCGCCCGAGATCCAGATCCCGGCCTGCGCCCCCGGCATCGGCCACGTCATCCTCTCGCCCGATTCGAAGAACCTCATCGCGGACGTCAAAGTCGCGCCCTTCGCCCTCTGGCCCGACGACCGCGGCTACTTCCTGGAAGTCGCCCGCATCGGGCAGGGCCTGGTTAAGGACTATCCCTTTGAGACCACCCAGGTCAGCGCGGCGCTCACATATCCCGGCGCCATCAAGGCCTTCCACCATCACCAGCACCAAACCGACGTGTGGGCCGTCGTGCAGGGACTGTTTCAGGTCGCATTGGTCGATCTGCGCCCCGCTTCACCCACTTTCGGCGTCAAAAACACGTTTTATGTGGGCCAGATGCGCCCCTGGCAGATCCTGATCCCGCCCGGCGTCGGCCACGGTTACAAAGTCATCGGCACTTCGCCGGCCATGCTCGTCTACCTCACCGATCGCCTTTACAATCCGGCCGATGAAGGGCGCATCGCCCACAACGAGCCGGGCATCGCCTACGATTGGGAACTGCAACACAAATGAGACTATTAGTGACCGGCGGCGCCGGCTTCATCGGCTCCGCCTTCGTCCGCTTGGCCCTGCGCGAAAACTGGGCCGCCCGCCTGGTGAACCTCGATAAGCTCACCTACGCCGGCAATCTGGAAAACCTCGCCTCCATCGAGAACGACCCGCGCTACCGCTTCGCCCAGGGCGACATCTGCGACACCCCGCTTGTCGTCTCGCTGTTGGAAGAAGAGAAGCCCGACGCCATCGTGCACTTCGCCGCCGAATCGCACGTCGATCGTTCCATTCTCGGCCCGGCGGCGTTCGTCGAGACCAACATTCGCGGAACGTTTTCCCTGCTGGAAGCCGCCCGCGCAACGAAACTACCGCGCTTTCTGCACGTCTCCACCGACGAGGTCTACGGCTCCATCGACGAGCCGCACGACGCCGACGAAGAGTATCCGCTCAAGACCGCCAGCCCGTATTCTGCCTCCAAGGCCGGCTCCGATCTGCTGGCGCTCTCCTACTTCACCACCTTCAAAATGGCGGTGACCGTCACACGCGCCTCCAACAATTACGGCCCCTACCAGTTCCCGGAAAAGCTCATTCCGCTGATGATCTCCAACGCCCTGGAAGGCAAGCCGCTGCCCATCTACGGCGACGGCATGCAGGTGCGGGACTGGCTGTTTGCCGATGACCACTGCCGGGCGATTTGGGCGGCGCTGACAAAGGGCGCGCCCGGCCAGATCTACAACGTCGGCGGCTCGCGGGCATTGCCGAACCGCACGGTGGTGGAGATGATTCTAGATGCCGTCGGCCAGCCGCACAGCCTGATGACGACGGTGGCCGATCGTCCCGGCCACGATCGCCGCTACGCCATCACGACCGAGAAGCTCGAAAAGGCTACCGGCTGGCAGGCGCTGATGCCGTTTGAAGAAGGCTTGGCCCTCACCATCAACTGGTACAAGGAAAACGCCGCATGGATTGCGGGCGTCCGCTCCGGCGCTTATCAGAGCTACTACGAGAAGAATTACAGGGGCCGCTGAGGCCGTTGGAGAGTTGTGATAATCGGGACGGTATGTTGGCGCTAAGTAGACGCTATGCTGGCGCTAAGTAGACGCTATCGTGGCGCTAGCCGTTTTGCAAGTCCTTTGCTGTGATGACATTACAGCATTATCACAACTCTAACCAGTTTTAACCAGTATTAACACACGCTGCACCGTCCCAGGGGCCGGGCAGCGGTACCCTATACTACTCGTGGCGTCATGCGTACGTATAGCCTGGAATCGGAGTTTCTGGACCCGCAGACGGAACAGAGGCTGCTGGCTGCCATTGCCGGCGATGTGAATCTGTATTGGCAACTACAAGACCTATTGCCCGAAGGGAGTTTTTGCGTTGAGGCCGCGGCGTGGAGTGATTTGCGCGAGGCGGTGACGGCGGGCGGTGTCGTACCCGTTGGGAACACAGCGCCCAGTTTGGATCCACAGGCCGACGCTTTACGTCTGGCCGACCTGCATCAGCGCCGTTTATTGGCCGGAATGCAGGAGCGCCTGTCAGAAGCGCTGTTTGACGAAACCCGCCCGGCGGCGGCCGTAGCCGCACTGCTGGAGGAAGAAGCCGCCGCTGTGCGCGGCCGTGTCCGTGAGACCTCCGCCGGCGCGGCGCTTTCGGGCTCCAGCCTGCTGGCGGACGCACTCAAGCTGGCCCGCCAGCGGTTGGAGCGGCGCAAAGCCACTGGCAAACCGTGCAGCGGTATTCCTACGGGGCTGGGACGGCTCGATCAGATTCTCAACGGTTTCAATGAGGGGCTGCACGTGCTGGCGGCCGGGCCGGGCGTGGGGAAAACGACGCTCTGCACGCAGTGGGCGCTGCACGCGGCGGCCTGCCAGGTGCCGGTGGTGTATGTGACGTATGAGAATTCACCGCAAAGCCTGGTGATGAAGATGGTGTGCGGCCGGGCCGGTCTCTCGCCGTCGCAGGTGGAGCGCGGCTTTGCCGATCTCGCCTTGTTGGAAGAGGCAGCCGAAGGTTTGCGCGAGCCGCTGAGCCTGATTTCTCTCATCGAAGGCACGTCTCAGATGACCATTCCGCAGGTGCGTGGCCGGGCGTTGCAAGCCAGGGAACGCGCCGGATCGGATCAGGTGCTGGTGGTTTTCGATTATCTCCAGCGGGCGGCGCACGGCAAGGGCTACGAGCAGTTGCGGCACAACGTCTCCGCGATGTCGGGCGAGCTGCGCGAGATGGCCAGCCGGCTGCAATCGCCGGTGGTCGCCATCTCGTCGCAAAACCGCAGCGTGGGCGACTATGGCCGGGGCGGCAGCGCGCAGCTCGATTCGTTGAAAGAATCGGGCGATCTGGAATACTCCGCGGATTCCGTTCTGTTCCTGACGCAGGCCCGCGAGCGCACGGCCACGGACCCGGCCCGGGCAGTGGATCTGGTCGTGGTGAAGAACCGCTTCGGCGCCATCGGCACGGTACCGCTGATCTTCCGGCCGGATACGGGCGTGTTTCGCGAAGAGGCGCCGCTACCGAATGCGCGGTGAAACTCTCTCGGCAGCCGAACTGGCTGCCGCCAGACCGGTGCGCGGCGAAGGCGGCCGCGTGTTGCGGGCATTCTGCCCGTTTCATCAATCCGATACGCAAAGGAGTCTGCGCGTGGACGCCTGCTCCGGCCGCTTCTTTTGCTTTGCGTGCGGCGTGTGGGGGTTTACCGAGGCGGCTCGTGAGGAGTGGGCCGGTCAGAAGCGGCAGGCCGCTTCCCTGCCCCGCGTGCCGCGCGTGAGCGCTCCGCCGCCGGAGCCGGAGTTCCTGGCCGATTCGGCGGCGCTGGAAGACTGGATGGCCGCCTACCGCGAGATGCTGCCCGGCAGCCCCGGCGAAGCGTATCTGCGCAGCCGCGGCATCGCTTTGGAAGTGGCGCAGCGCTGCGGGTTGGGCTATTCGGCCGCGGGTGAGTGGGCGCACCGCGACGAGCAGGGCCGTCCGCTGCGGGACTGGCGCGGCGGGCGAGTGGTGTTTCCGCACACCACGCCGCAAGGGCGGCTGGTGAATCTGTATGGGCGGGCGGTGGGAGACGATGTCCCGAAGATGTTCCGGCACGACCATCTGGCGGGAGCGAAGGGGTATTTCCTGGGCGCTGGGCTATCGGCGGGCAGCGGCGATGCTCTGTATGTGTGCGAAGGACCGTTTGACGCTCTCAGCCTGCGCGCCGCCGGCATGGGACGCGTGGTGGCCATTTTCGGCGTGCACGGTTGGCGCTGGAGCTGGGCTCGCGATGTGAAGGAACTTGTGTTTGCCCTGGATGCCGATTCTGCGGGCCAAACGGCATGGCACGAGCTGGCGCGGGCGGCGAGGTTGCGCGGCAAACGGGTTGGATTCCTACCCCCGGAGACGTATGGCGGTTGCAAGGATGTCAGCGAGGCGTGGGCGGCGGGACGGCTAGGCGGGTTGGTGCGGGGCGGTTGCGAAGCGGCGGTCCACCAGCCATAGGAGAGAGGCCGCCAGGAGCGCGATGGCCGGACCGGTGAGGCCCGGAGAGCGGCCCGGCAGCCAGAGTTGGGCGGTTTCCAGGGTGAGGGCGGTAAGCACGGTGACCGCCAGCGCGGCGCGGCGGCTGAGATGGGTGTGGGCCAGCAGCCAATAGGCGGCGCCATACAGCCAGGTGGTCCGCAGCAGCGCGCCGATGCTCGGCATCCAGGGGGAGTGGATCAGGTTGCGGAACGGAACCCAATCGAAGCGGCTGGGGTAGGCGCCGGGTGGGAAGGGGCGCAGGCTTTCCAGGACAATCCAGACCAGCCAGAGGCCAGCCAGCCAGGACGATGCCTGGCGGTGGCGCTCCGGGAGCAGCCAGAAGAGCAGAGCGGCGGCAGCCGCGCCGCCGAGATAGCTCAGGGTGAGCTCGCGGCCCGGAGTCAACAACATCAGGGAGAACATGGCGGGCAACAGGGCCGCCAGCCACCAGCGGGCGGTGCGCGGTTCCGTCATGGCGGAGAGCTGGCAACCGGCCAGCAGGAACGGCAGCGCGCCGGCCAGTATGTCCAGCGGCGCGCCACCGCGCAGGCCGGCCTGGCGCGGATCAGGCTGAACCGGCCAACCGGTGGCGGCAATCCAGAGGGCCAGCAACAGCAGGGCCGACGAGAGATGCACGAAGTGGCGCCGCCGCCATTCGATGTGACGCGATTCCAGAAGATTGTGAAACGCCGCCGCCAGGACCAGGCCGCAGGCTGCGCCGGCGGTGTTGCAGAGGACGTCCACAAGGCCCGGAGCGCGGATAATGATGTAGTGTTGCAGGGTTTCTATCGAGAAGGACAGCAACAGGCCAGCCAGCACGGGCGCGGTCCAGCGCGCCAGCGGCGAGCGCCAGCCGCGCCACAGATAGGCCGTGAATCCGATGGGGATGTAAATCACCACATTGATGAGGATGTCCTGCGGAGTGCTCACCGCGGACGATTCGCGCCAACTGGCGGCGACATGCCAGGCGGCCCGGGCGAGGCTGGGCCCCGGCCGGCCGGTCCACGGGAAGAGCGAGCCGGCGAGCAGCAAAAACGCGAAGACCGCGAAGAGAATCAACATTGTGGGCTGGGCGTTGAATCCCAGTGTAGCGCGGGACAGCTAGACATTTAAACAGTTGAGCATCTGGACAGCCAGACAGCGGGTGGGTATACTCGTGCGTATGGGAATATTCCGGCCGTGATTCTCACAGTCGCATCGTTCAAGGGCGGGGTCGGTAAGACGACCACCGCCATCCATCTGGCCGCCTATTTCGCCCGTCAGGCGCCCACGGTGCTGATCGACGGCGATCCGAACCGCAGTTCGACGTCGTGGGCTACCCGCGGCAAGCCGGACTTCGAGGTGGCGCCGGAGTCGCAGATCGCGATCTATGCCCGGAAAGCGGAGCACCTGATCATCGACACGAAGGCGCGGCCCGATCCGGCGGACCTGCAGGCCCTGGCCAGCGGCTGCGATCTTCTGATTCTGCCCTGCACGCCGGATCCGTTTGCGCTGGACGCGCTGCTGTTGACGATCGAGGCGTTGCAGACGCTGGGCAGCGACCGCTACCGGATTCTCCTGACCATTGTGCCGCCGAAGCCCATGCCGGACGGCGACAACGCCCGGCAGACTCTGATTCACGCCGGCTTGCCGCTGTTCGAACGGGACATCCGGCGCACTGTGGCGTTTCAGCGCGCGGCGTTGGAGGGCGGGACGGTGGATTGCGTGCGCAACAGCGATTCCGCCGGGTTGGCCTGGCGCGACTACGAGGCGGTAGCCGAGGAAGTGGAGGCTCTGTATGGGCAAAAGGGCTGATGAGCCGAAGGTGAGCCCGTTTGACGCGTTGCGCATTGCGCGGTTATCGAAGGCTGCGCCGGCCAGTCAGACATCTGAACAGCCAAATGTTCCGACATCGGAATGGCTAAATGTTCAGCCGGTTACACAGCTAACTGGTTTGGCCAAGAGCCGCGACCCGAAGTATGTAAAGTTCACCACCTATGTCCCTCGCGAGACGCACCTGCGCACCAAGAGCCGCCTTGTCGGCCAGGGCAGGGAACTGAGCGACCTGGTGGCGGAGTTGCTCGATGAGTGGCTGGCTAAACAGTCAACTGTCTAGCCATCTGGCTGTCTGAAGCCGCCTCCCTCCGCCGCCCCTCGCGACAGCCAATCTGTACTCCGACTGGCTGTATACTAAACAAAAATAAGCGATCTGCCGATCTACGCCTGGGCTGGAGAATCGTTGCGGCTACCGCTCGGAGGAGACGTCTGCATGAGGATTGCGTCAAAGCTTGCCTGGCTCGCCGCCGTGGCTGCAACCGTCTGGGCAGGTCAGGAGATCAAGGAAGGCCCCGGGGAGACCGTCGTCCCCGATGAGATTGTCCTCCGGTTGAAACCCGGCGCGAATCTGACCGGAGTCCTCCGTTCGCTCAACATCAGCGCCACCACCGTGGCCAGCGGCACGCGTCTGCCGGTGCAGGTGATCCGCGTGCCGGCGGGCCTTCGCCAGACGCTTTCCACCATTCTGGCCGATCATCCGCAGATCGAATATGTAGAGCCGCACCGGATGCGCTCAGTGACGGACCTGACCCCGAATGACACCTCGTTCGCCGTTCAGTGGTGGCTGAGCAGGATGCAGGCCGGCGCGGCCTGGAGCCTGTTGCCGGGCCGCCTGACGCCTCCCGGGCCGGCGTTGGCCCGCGTTCGCATCGCCGTACTAGACACCGGCGCCGATTGCACTCATCCGGATTTCCGGAATGTGGCCGGCGGTTCGACGGATTCGGCATCCGGAGGCCAATTCTCATACAGCCTGAGCCAGGCGCATGTGCCGACGACCATCGTGGGCGCCGCTTGCGCGTGGCAGGACGATCACGGACACGGCACGCACGTGGCCGGCCTGCTGGCAGCCGCCACGAACAATGCTGAGGGTGTGGCTGGATTGGGGTTCCCGGCGGAACTGATGATCTTCAAAGTTCTGGGCAAGACCGGCGCCGGCACCGATTTCCAGATCGCCGACGCCATCGCTACGGCCGCCGACGGCGGTGCGCGAATCATCTCCCTCAGTCTGGGCGGCGCCGGCTATTCGCAGCTGCTGCAGGATGCGGTGAACTATGCCAAGTCCAGGAACTCCCTGGTGATCGCGGCGGCCGGCAACAGCAACACAAGCTCCTTGTTCTTTCCGGCAGGCGCGAACTTCGTCCTCGGGGTGGGCGCGACGGATTCGGCCGACGTGCGGGCGTATTTCTCCAACTACGGATTCGGGCTGGACGTGATGGCGCCTGGCGTCTCCCTGTTGTCCACCTATCCGGGGAACAAGTACCAGTCCATGAGTGGAACTTCGATGGCAACGCCGTTGGTTTCGGCGCTGGCCGGACTGATTGCCGCTTCCACTCCGGCGTTGGCCTCCGACGCTCTGGCGCAGCGGATCCAGATGGCCGCTGATTCCACAATTGCTCTCGGCGGATGGGACCCTAACTACGGCTATGGCCGTGTGAATGCGCTGCGAAGCCTGAACGGCATGTTCCGGGCCGCCACTGCCGGCGGACTGACGGGCCAGGTTGTGAATACGGCCGGCGTGCCCGTGCTGGGCGCCCAGGTGACCGTCCAGGGCATTCTGGCGCTCACTAGTTCCACCGGCCTGTTCCGTTTCGCCAACCTGAACACGGGCGCCGCCACAGTTACCGTCAGTGATGGGGTGAACCCGACGTGGAGCCACAACGTCGTGATTCCGCCGGGCGCCGACAGCAGCGTGATGGTGACGCTCGGCGTGCCGACGGGCGATTTGACGGGTAGCGTGACCAGTGCTGGCACCGCGCTTTCCGGCGCCGTCGTCCAGGCCGTGCAGTCCGGCATCGTGCAGGCGAGTGCGGTGACTGACGCCAATGGCCAGTTCACGCTGGCTGTCGCCGCCGGTACCTATGACCTGCGCGCAAGCGCGGTGGGGCACGCCGCCTACACGCAAAGCGCGCAGACTGTAGCGGCTGGCGGATCCGCCTTCATGTCTTTGCCGATGCTTCCATTCGGCACGATCCGCGGGAAGGTGGTTGACGATTCGAATGCCCCGTGGGCCGGCGTGCAACTCACTGTGGACAACGGTGTGTTTTCCGCGGGGGCAGTCACCGATGCCAACGGTGCGTATTCCAGTTTGGGTCTGCCTGCCGGCACATATTCCGTCAACGCTTCTCTCCTGGGGTTGTCCAGTAGTTCCGTGCTCGGCGTTGCGGTCGTAGACGGGGCGTCTACCGTGGCCAACCTCCAACTGGCCAGAACGGGCGTGCTCTCCTCCCTGACATTGGCGGCATCCAGCATTGGCGGAGGCGCGACGCGGCCCGGCAATAGAGTGACACTGACCAGCCCGGCCGGCCCTTCCGCCGTCACGGTGACGTTGAGCAGTTCCAACCCCGCAGTCGCTCTCCCCCCGGCCACAGTGACGATCCCTGCCGGCGCCACGCAATCTCCTTTGTTCAGCATTACCACCAGCACCGTAACGGTGAATACAGCCGTAACGATCACGGCCTCGCTGGGGGGCATCACGAAATCGGCGAACCTCACCGTAATTCCGTTTGTCGTCACCTCTGTCTCTCTCTCTCCGTTACAGATGGGGGGCGGTGCATCCTCGACTGGCAACCGGGTGTTTCTCAACTCGCTTGCGCCTCCGGGCGGAGCCGTCATTCAATTGGAGAGCTCCAACCCAGCTGTAGTGTCGGTTCCGGCCAACGTGACAGTGCTGGAAGGGGCCAGCTTTTCGCCGCCGTTCACCGTCGGGAGTACGCCGGTGCCGGCTTCGACGCCGGTCACCATTACGGCTACCTACGGCGCGTCGGTGAAGACGGCTGTCTTGACGGTGACGCCCACCGCGCTGGCCTCGCTCTCCATCTCGCCGTTGATCATTGCGGGCGGCAAGCCTATCACTACGGCGTCCGTGACGCTGGATAGCCCCGCCCCCGCCGGAGGAGCAGTGGTGCTGCTGAGCAGTACGGATGCCTCGGCGGTTCCTCCCGCCAGCGTGACTGTGCCGGCGGGTACTAGATACTCCACCTACTTTACGATCGCTACTGCCGCCGTGCCGGCGGCGTTGCCGGTGACAATTGGCGCCTCCTACGGCGGTGTGACGAAGTCCGTGTCGATCACCGTCAAGCCTCCCGCCCTCAACGCTCTGAGCGTGTCCACGACGCCCATTTCCGGAGGCACGACCATTGCGGGCGCGACAGTCTCTCTGGACGGTCCGGCGCCGGCAGCCGGTGCTGTCGTGTCGCTGGTGAGTACCAATCCGGCGGTGATTCCACCTGCCACTGTGAGCATCGCTCCAGGTGCGACGGTATCGCCGGCCTTCACGATATCCACGCTGCAGGTCAGCTCCCAAATCCAGGTGACCCTGACGGCGGCCTATGGCGGTGTTTCCAAGTCTGTCATTCTGACACTCAATTCGCCGGCGCTGGCCGCACTGTCCATTTCGACGGCCCCGATCGCGGGCGGCAAGCCGATCAGCGGCGCCACGGTGACCCTCGCCGGCCCCGCGCCCGCAGCGGGAGCGGTGGTCACGTTCACCTCCAGCAACGCGGCATTGGCCACACCGCCGCCGAGTATCTCCATCGCGGCCGGAGCCACGGTGTCCCCCCCCTTCACCGTCTCCACGGGCTTTGTCACTGCCGCCACGCCGGTGGTGATTACCGCCACCTATGGCGGTGTGCCAAAGACAGTCACGGTCAATGTGAAGCCCACGGCGTTGTATGGTTTCTCCCTTTCCACAACACCGGTTTCCGGGGGTAAAACGATGGGCGGTGCGACCGTTACGCTCGACGGTCCAGCGCCCGCCGCCGGGGCTGTGGTCACTCTCACCTCGTCCCAGCCGGCGCTGGCCACGCCGCCGGCCACGGTTACCGTTCCCGGCGGCGCAACCGCGTCGGCAGCCTTCACGGTGCCCACCGGATTCGTCACTGCCGCTACGCCCGTAGCGATCACCGCCACCTATGGCGGCGTCTCCAAAGTAGTCACCATCAACCTGAAGCCCACCGCGCTGCTCGTGTTTTCACTCTCCACGGCGGCTGTCGCCGGGGGCAGGGCGATCGGCGGCGGAAGCGTGACCCTGGACGGCCCGGCGCCGCCGGCCGGTGCCGTGATCACACTCACTTCGGCCAATTCGGAGGCGGCGATTCCGCCTGCCACGGTCACCATTCCCGGTGGCGCCACCGCATCGGCAGCCTTCACGGTGCCGACCGGCTTTGTCACTACCGCTACGCCAGTGGCGATCACCGCCACCTATGGCGGCGTCTCCAAAGTGGTCACCGTCAATGTAGGTCCAACGGCTGTGCATTCGCTCAGTCTCTCCACAACGCCGATTCCGGGTGGTAAGCCGATCGGCGGCGCGAGGGTGACCTTGGACGGTCCAGCGGCTCCCGCGGGCGCGGTGGTCTCTCTGAGTTCGTCGAATCCGGCGGTAGCGTCGCCGCCGGGTATTGTCACTGTTGTGGGAGGTGCGAATTTATCCGCCGCCTTCGAGGTCTCTACCGGCTTCGTCACCGCACCCACGGCGGTGGTCATCACGGCCACGCTGGGAGGCGTCTCCAAGGCCGTCACAGTCAATGTGAAGCCCGCTGCGCTGTATGGCCTGTACGTCTCCACAACGCCGATCCCGGGTGGTAAGCCGATCGGCGGCGCCACTGTTTCCATCGACGGTCCCGCGCCGCCGGCGGGCGCCGTGGTCAGTCTGACTTCGGCGAACCCGGCGGTGGCTCTGCCGCCGGCCAACGTGACTATTCCCAGCGGATCAACGGTGTCGCCCACCTTTTCCGTCACTACCGGTTTCGTCACGGCCGCCACGCCCGTGGTGATCACGGCGAGCTACGGCGGAGTATCCAAATCCATCACGGTGAATGTGAAATCCGCGGTCATAGCGAACATGAACATCTCCGCGACTCCCATTACCGGCGGCAAGCCGATCACCGGAGCGTATCTTTCCATCGATGGTCCGGCGCCGCCGGGTGGCGCGGCCGTGACGTTCGTCTCATCGAACCCAGCGGCAGCGATACCGCCTGCGACGGTGACGGTCCCCAGTGGAACAACCGGCCCCGTCTTCTTCTCGGTTGCGACCGGTGCAGTGGCAGCCGCCACTCAAGTCACCATTACGGCGAGCTATGGAGGTGGCTCCAGGAGTTCGATTGTAACGGTGAAGCCTCCTGTTCTGCAGGCGTTCACTGCCAGCCCGACGTCGATCAAGGGCGGGCTGATTATAGGAACGGCGAGTGCCACTCTGGACGGACCCGCGCCGGTGGGCGGTGCGGTGGTAACGCTCTCCAGTTCAAACGCGGCCGCACAGCCGGCCTCCAGCGTGACAGTGCCTGCGGGCGCCACGGTGTTCGTCTTCACCATCCCGACGCAAGTGGTTGCTGTGTCAACTCCGGCGACAGTGACTGCGTCCACCGGCGGCGTCAGCAAACTACTGAGTCTCACGATCAACCCCTAGCGTTTCAACCTGGCCGGCGAACTGCGAAGTGCCGGAGTGAGAGTGAAATGCGCTCGGGGACCCTCGAACGTGCGTTAGCCGGCGGAATTGTCTTCGTTGTTTTGTCACATTCCACCGGGGGACAATCACCAGATGTCCAGTCAAACCGGCGTGCTGCTCGGTGGCGGAATGACTCCCGGTTGTGCAGCCGCGCCCAAGCGGGTTCTGGTTTCACCCGGTAGGTCCTGACCGTCGCTTCCGGCGACTGACGAATAGGGCCTGCGACGCCGGTCGGCAGCCGGGCGGACGAAGGCCAACCCCGCTGTAACTGGGGGAAGGCCGTGTGGCCACGGAAGAAAGCGACAAGCACCTGCGCCGATCCGCCGGGGTAGTAGGCAGGGCATGCCGGGAAGGTCGTCCGGGTAATTGAGGGAGACCCGCGCCTGGCGGGGGGTGGCAGCCTCAACGCCGCCGGAAGGGCGGCGGCCAGCGCGGGATGGACGACTGGCTGGCGCTAAGTCTGTCTCTGCTCTGTGGCCGGCCTGTCTGGACTGGCAAGGATCGGGCTCAAACCGGCATCTGCGGGCGCCGGGCATTGGCGTCCTGCTCAATAAAATCCCGGATCTTCTCAAAATCGTTGTGCAGGGCGTAGACCAGGGCGCCGACGGCCGCCAGAAACTGGTCGGTGCTGTCGAAGTCGATGTGCAGGCTGGACGGTGTCAGCACGACGTGGGCGGGCAGGGACTGAAAACGGCTGCTGAGCAGTTCCAGGGCCGCGGCGTCGCGGGCCACGTGGGTGAGATTGGCCAGCACTTGAGGGCGGATCTTCTCCAGGAAGGCCGCCAGGCGGTCGTGGCGGCGAATTTCGTGGTCCAGCCGGCCGCCTTCGGCCAGGAGTTCCTCCAGGCGGGCAATCAGCGCCGGCCGGCGGCAGATGAGCGTGTTGCCGGGCCCGGGCTCGGCGCCGCAGTGGCGCAGCAGGCGCCAGGCGACGGTTTTCGAGATGCCGAGGAGTTCTTCGAGCTGGCGGCGGTCCACCCAGTCGCTGGTGGAGAGCCGGAGCGACTCGAGCGCGGCCGGAATCCGGTGGCAATAGGTGGGGTGGGCGGGCATAGTCAGGCCTCCCCCAACTCTATCAGGTTGGCAACGATCGTTTCTAATGAGTGTTCTCTAACATGTTATAATGAGCGTTATAGCACGCTAAGAGGCGAACATGCCCTTTCCCCTCCAAATTGCCCTCTTCTGCCCCTGCGGCGCCCCCGCACCCCCTAGAGCACCCCTCTGCCCGCGCTGCCGCCAGAACGTGAGAGACTCCCGCCGCCGCTTTGGCGGCCTGCGTCTGGCTGTGCTCCAGCGGGATCGCCGCCACTGTGCCGCTTGCGGCTCAGCCCCGCCCAGCCCCCACGTCCACCACCGCCGGCCCGGCTGCCAGGAACCGGCCCAGCTCATCACCCTCTGCCCGTGCTGCCATGCCCGCATCCACAAGCTGGTCCGACTGCCGCGGGTCTGGCTGCCGCCGCTTCTCGCCCACCTTTGGCAGGAACAGCACCCCGGCAGACCTCTCCAACTCCAACTGGCTTTCCCGGAGGCCGCATGAGTTCCTCGGCACTTCAGCCCCTGCCGCCCGACCTCACCGACGTCCGCCGCCTCGTGCTGGACGCGGTCTCCAGCCCCACTACGAAGAAGATGTACGCCAAGGCCCTGGACGACTTCTTCGCCTGGTGGGCAGGGCAGGGGAGGCCTCCCTTCGCCCGGGCCAGCGTGCAGGCCCATCGCGTCTGGCTGGAAGAGCAGGGCTACAGCCCCTCCACCATCAACCAGCGTTTGGCTGCTCTCCGTAAACTCGCTCGTGAGGCCGCGCTCAACGGACACTTGGCCCCGGAGGCTGCGGCCGGTGTCACGCAGGTACCCGGCGTGAAGCAAAGCGGCACCAGGGCAGGGAACTGGCTTACCCGGGAGCAGGCCCAGGCACTACTCGATCTCCCCGACCCCGCTTCGTTGAAGGGCAAGCGCGATCGCGCCATCCTCGCCTTGCTGCTGGGCTGCGGTCTGCGCCGGGCTGAAGTAGCCGGTCTGGCGATCGGCTCACTCGGGCAGCGCGATGGCCGCTGGGTGATTCCGGATCTGCATGGCAAGCACGGCCGGGTCCGCACCGTGCCGGTCCCTGGCTGGGTCAGGCACGCCGTAGACACCTGGACCGAGGCGGCCGGCTTGACCGAAGGCCGCCTGCTGCGCCGCATGAACCGGCACGATCAGGTCAGCGGCACTTCGCTGTCGCCTAACGCCATTCTGTCGCTGGTCTCTTCGTACGGAGCCAAGCTGGGTGTAAAGCTGCAGGCCCACGATACGCGCCGCACCTGTGCCAAACTGTGCCGTGCCGCCGGCGGGGATCTGGAGCAGATCCAACTCTTGCTCGGCCATGCCTCCATCCAAACCACGGAACGCTACCTGGGAACCCGCCAGAACTTCGCCGATGCCCCCAACGACCGGCTCGGGCTCACCGCGGACGGAGACTAGCGGTGTACCGCTTGAATTGAGCAAGGGGCTTCGCGCTAACTTCTTTCAATCGCTGGGACGGCAGGGCCGTCAGGTCAAGACCGAGCGATTTCACTAATTTGTTGCAGCCGTGCGGGAAGCCCTGTTGCCAGCCTAGCGGATTCGATAGTTTTCGTTAGAACAGCGAAACTACTTGCCGAAGATGTTCTTCTGAATCCAGGCGGCAAGCCCCTTTTCGTCGAGTTCTCCCGCAGCAACCGCCAGCATGGTTTGAATGGCGTCCACCTGATCGGCCACGAGCTTGTGGCCGTTGATACTGAGGAACATGCCAATCGAGAGGAAGGCAGCGCGCTTGTTGCCGTCCAGAAAGGCGTGGTTCTTCGCGAGGCCGAAAGCGTAGGACGCCGCCAGGTCTGCAATAGTGCTGTCCGGGTTATAGGCATGGGTATTCAGCGGACGCGCCAGCGCGGAATCGAGGAGACCATCATCGCGCAAACCTGACGCGCCGCCGAACATGGCAAGGCTTTCCTCATGCAGCATCAGCAACGCCTTTTTGCTGATCCAGCGTGGTTCGCTGGTCATTTTGCGAGGGCTTTAAAGGTTTCCCGGTAGTCCTTCATGAACTCAAGGCCGGCCTCGAGCTGTTCTGCGATGGCCGGGTCGTAAGGCGTGATGAGATAGCCTTCCTTGGTCTCGATGGCAAAGAGGGTATCGCCCTTTTCGACCTTCATGCGCGCAAGCATCTCCTTCGGGATGATTGCCCCCGTCGAAGTCCCGACTTTGATCAGTTTGAGCGAGGTCATGGCTTGTCTCCTTCTATACCTATAACCATTATAATGCCGACTCTGGGAAGTTGCCCAAGCGCATTCCAATGTCCATAGAATGCCGAGGGCTCAGCCCTTCCTGTAGGCATCTTCAAGCGGCTGGATTTCGCGACGCTACCTCGGCACCCGGCAGAACCTCGCCAACGCGCCGAACGACCGGCTCGGATTGCTGTAAATAGACCAGATCTGGTCTGGTCTGAGCTATATTGAAGGTATGGTGATTCGCAATATCTCCGAAGCGAAGGCCGAGCTCTCCGCACTCATCGAGGAGGTGCGGAAAGGCAATGAAGTGATCCTCGCCAAGGCAGGCAAGCCCGTTGCCAAACTGGTGGCCTATTCCGGTCCGGCCGGCCCCCGGAAGCCGGGAAGCATGGCTGGCGAACTCTGGATCGCGCCAGATTTCGATGCCCTCCCGCCGGACATGGCGGAGGCGTTCGGCATGACGGAGCCGCACGCGTGAAACTGCTGCGCGTATGAAACTCTTGATCGATACGCACCTGCTGCTGTGGTGGCTCGACGACAACCCGTCGCTTTCCGCGCAGGCTCGCAGCCTCATCGGCGATCCCCAGAACACGGTGTTTCTCAGCGCGGTCAGTTTGTGGGAGATCTGGCTGAAACAGAGTCTCGGTAAGCTGCGTTTGCCCACGGATTTCGAAGCGCGCCTGGCGATGGAAGATTTTGAGGCTCTCCCTTTGACGGCAATTCATACCCGTCAGGTGGCGTTGCTGCCCTGGCATCATCGTGATCCGTTTGACCGCATGCTGATTGCACAGGCGCAAGCCGTGGGCCTGACTCTGCTGACTGCCGATGAGTCGGTGGCCGCCTATGACGGCTGTACTCTGCTGGTGCGCTGATGCCGCCCAGTGCGCGTGGAAGACGATCCCAAGTCCGCTGCGCGATCACATGTGAAACGAGAAGTACATCCACTATGATGAGATCAGATGGGCGTCGATGAATCATTGCTGAACGAGGTGGTCCGTCGCATCCTCACCGTGGCACAGCCGGACAGGATCATCCTGTTCGGATCGGCTGCGACTGGCCAGATGACAAGGGACAGTGACATCGACCTCTTAATCGTTGAGCCAGATCCGAAGAATCGCCATGACGAGAGCGTCGCCATTACAGACGCCATTGGAGATGTGAGCTACCCGGTTGATGTCAAGGTCATTTCCTCCGAGCGGTTTGAGGCCACGAAGACCTTGATCGGCGGCATCGCCTATCCGGCAAGCAAGTACGGCAGGATTCTCTACCATGCCGCCTGAGAACGAGATCCGCCGGCTGGTGGCAGAGTGGACCGGCAAGGCAGATCTGGATCTCAAGACTGTCGTCCGGCTTAGCGCGGAGGATGAGTTTCGGGACATCGTTGCGTTCCACGCTCAGCAAGCCGCCGAGAAGTATTTGAAGGCTCTTCTCACCCGGCACCAGATCGAATTCCCAAAGACCCACGTCATCAGGCGGCTACTGATCCTGCTCGAGCCGATTGATCCTGCGATGGTGAGGGCCCTCGATGAAGCAAGTTGGCTCAGTCCTTTCGGGGCTGAGATCCGCTATCCGGGCGATCGGCCTGAGACACTGCCCGGGGAGCAGGTGCGTGCCTGTCAACTCGCACACAAGGTCCGAGACGCAGTCATGGCCGTACTCGATCCCTATCTCTCAGCCTAGGTGGAAACATCACATTGCCAAGACCGAGCGCGAAAAGTGCAAGGCGGGTTGATCAAGGGGAGCGGAGGCTGGGCTTGGGCTGGGATGGCTAGCCATTACGCCGCATGATAACTGAACATTGAAAATCATCCACTAGGTGGATAATATTTAGTGATGATAGCCCGCCGAGCCCTTCCTCTCGTCAAAGCCGCCTTGGCCCGGCAGCCAGCCGTCGCCCTCATCGGCCCGCGCCAGGTCGGCAAGACCACCCTCGCATTCGAACTGGCCCGCCAGCGTCCCTCCCTTTATCTGGACCTCCAATCCAACGAGGACCGCCAGAAACTGGCTGAGCCAGTGCTGTTCCTTCGCGAGTATGAGGATCGTTTGGTGGTGCTCGACGAAATCCACCGTGTTCCGGACATCTTTTCCAGCTTGCGGGGCTTGATCGATGAGGGCCGGCGCCGGGGCCATCGCAGTGGCCGGTTCCTGATCCTGGGCTCGGCGTCCTTGGACGTGCTCCGCCAGTCAGGCGAGAGCCTTGCCGGCCGGATCGCCCATGTTAGCCTGGGGCCATTTGATGTACTGGAGACCGGATCCGACGTAACGGATCTCTGGGTGCGCGGCGGCTTTCCCGAGAGCTATCTCGCCGCAAACGAGTCCGACAGCCAGGCCTGGCGCAGAGACTTCATTCGCTCCTACCTGGAAAGGGAAATCCCGCTGCTTGGGCCGCGCATACCCGCCGAAACCCTGGAGCGACTCTGGACCATGCTCGCGCATCAGCAAGGCGGACTGCTCAACGCTTCCCGCCTCGCGGTCTCGCTGATGGTGAGCGCGCAGACCGTGACACGGTACATCGATCTGCTGGCAGATCTCCTGCTGATCCGGCGGCTGCAGCCCTATCACCGGAACGCCGGCAAGCGTCTGGTGAAAGCTCCGAAAGTCTACCTGCGTGATAGCGGGATAGTGCACGCGCTGCTTAGAATCCAGGACTACAACGCCTTGGCAGGGCATCCGGTGGTGGGGCCGAGTTGGGAAGGCTTTGCGATCGAGAATCTGCTCGCCGCTGCGCCAGAAGGCTCCATCGCCGGTTTTTATCGCACCTTCACGGGCGCCGAGGTAGACCTCGTGCTGGAGATCCCCGGCCAAGGGATATGGGCCATCGAGATCAAAAGGGGACTGGGGGCTCGACCGGACAAAGGGTTCCACATTGCTTGCGAGGACCTTCAGGTCGCACGGCGGTTCCTTGTCAACTCGGGAAGGGGCCGCTATCCCATGGGCCACGGCGTTGAGGCCGTCGGACTGTCGGAGTTGATGTCTGAGTTGGCAGGGGGCTAACGCACCGCCGAACAGCGCGAGCGTCGTGCCACCGTCGGGAACGGCGGCGGGGGTGGTGGGGCGTTGAAGGGGGCGATCTTGCTTTGCTGGCAAGAGGCGATGAACCGCTTCAGCACGGCCGCGGCTGATCACGCAGCAATCTCGAATCAAGGCCCCTTACCGGCCTACAGCCGGACGATCTTCGGTGAGACTTTCGACTTCAACGCGTTGCGTGTATCGACGA
>CAYVDY010000003.1:0-42731 GCA_964450255.1 uncultured Candidatus Solibacter sp.
GATGTCTCTGCTGGTGCTTAAATCGAGGCGGTTGCACATCTCGGCGACGGCGCGGACGCCGCCATAGGACTCACGGCTCAGTTCACCTAGTGCTTTCAGTTTCTGTCCGATGATGCTCGCAATTTTGGAGATAATCTCAGGCGAGATCTGATCCAGGTTTGCCATGCGGAGCGCGACGTCGGCGCGCAGATCGACGGGCAGCGAGAACAGAAGCCCGGCTGCCTGCGACGATCCCAGATGGCTCAACACAAGCGCGATTGTTTGCGGATGTTCGCTGTGGATGAACTTGGCGAGTTGTTGCGGATCCGCTTTCTGGAGGGCGTCGAAGCTGGCCGCCTCGTGGCCAAGCATCTTGATCAGGCGGTCCAGCATCTTCTTGGCGGACTCGGGACCGAAGGCCGTGACCAGCATCTTGCGGGCGTAATCGATGCCCCCCTTCAGGACATAGTCCTGAGCCATGGAGAGATGATAGAACTCGTTGAGAATCGCCTCGGAGTCCTCGGCCGAGATGTTCAGGGTGCGGGCGACCTCCTTGCCGATGATCGCCACCTCGTCTTCGTCGAGATGCTTGAGCACTTCGGCGCCGAGTTGCTCACCCAGCGTGACCAGCAACACGGCTGCCTTCTCGGCACCGGTGTGTTTGGTGGACTGGTCGGGCAGCGTGTTCGTGATCATATGCGCTGCTCCGTAATCCAGGTCCGAATAAGCTGAGCAATCGCGGCCGGGTCTTTCTGCGCCTGTTCAGCGATGACTTTTCTAAGCACCTCCGCCTTTTTGGTTTGTGGCGGCAGTTGAAGAGAAGCCAAGGCCTCGCGTTCGACGCGATCCCGCTCGGCCTGGTTGGCGGCCATCACCGCAGTCGCCTTCTCTTCGAAGGCGGCCTTCTGTTCTCCGGGTGGAATCTGGCGGGCGCCGGCCTTGGCACCGTCAGGAAGTGCCGCTGCGGAATCGACCAGCTTGCCCTTCCGCGGGGCTCCCTTCCGCATCAGCTTGCGCATGAGAAGAAACACGATCAGAATCGCCACCACCAGCAGGCAGGCTCCGGCCCCGATCCAGACCGGCGCCGGCGCCTTGCCCAGCAGCGGCGCCAGCCACGCCGGCAGAGGGAACCCAGGCGCGGCGGAGGGAGCCGGCGTCGCCTTGCCCGGTTCCTCCGGCGGAGGGGCGGCGAGAGTGGCCTCAAAAGGAAGTGTCTCGACCAGAATCTGATCGCCGCGCTCCTGCTGGAATCCGACCACGCCGGCGAGCACATCGCGCACCACCTTGAGCTTCTCCGGGGATGGCGGTTCCAGAATGCGCTTCGCCTTGGGACCTGCGCCCTCCCAGCGAACTGCCTGGTCGACCAGCACGGAGATCGAGAGACGCTTCAACATGCCCTGCGGCAGCTTGACGTGCTTGACGATCCGGCTGGTTTGATAGGCGACGTTCTCGGTCTTGCGAGAGACGCCGCCGCCGGCCGTCCCGCGGGACGGGACGGGACGCGGGAGATTCGACGCGGTGCCCGGCACTCCACCGGGAGAGGAGAGGCCAGAGGCGTCCTCGGTCTTCTGCGAGCTCACCATGACGGAGCGGTTCGGGTCAAACGTCTCCTCGCTCTGCTCTCCGCTTGTCAGATCGCAGTCGAGGCTGACGCCCGTGCGGTACTTCTCCGCTCCGAGGAGCGGGTCCAGAGTGGCCCGGATCTTGGTCAGGTATTCCTTTTCCAGAGTCTGCCGGTATTCGGAGATCCCTCCAGAGGCGGCGCTGTCGGGATCCAGGTCCCGGCGAGGTTTGCTGAGCAACGTTCCATCCATGTTGACGATGGAGACCGAATCGGGCGAAAGACCCTCAACGGCGCTGGCGGTCAGGTGCTGGATCGCCATCACATTCTGCGGCGTCAGCCGCGCACCCGGTTTCAGCTTCAGCAGGACGCTGGCTTTGGCGGGCTGGCGACTATCGAGGAAAACGGAGTCCTTGGCGAAGGTGACGTGCACCCGGCCACGTTCCACTTCGGCCAGCGCCATCACGCTGCGTTCCAATTCCCCCTCGATGGCGCGCCGGTAGTTGACCTGTTCGGCAAAGTCAGTGGTGCCGAGATTGGTTTTGTCGAAGAGTTCAAAGCCGAGGCGGCCGGTGCGCGGCAGGCCCGCCGAGGCCATCTCTAACCGCAACTCTGCCACCCGGGACGAAGGGACCAGGATGGAGCCATTGTCGGCCACCTTGTATTCGACGTTGGCCGCCTTCAACTTCTCCATGATCGCGCCGGAGTCTTCGGCGGCCAGATTGGTGAACAGCGGACGCAGGTCCCGCTCTTTGTTCCAGCGCATGCCGTAAGTCAATCCGCCAGCCACGACAATCACGGCGATGACGATTGTCAGTTTCTGTCGAAGAGTGAGGCCGGCAATGAGACGCTGGAGCTGTTCCATTGGCAACTGACCCTAGATGGGCATTCTCATGATTTCCTGGTAGGCCTGAACCACCTTGTTTCGGACCTGGAGAAGCACATCGAAGGTGATGGCCGCGTGCTGCTGCTGCAGCGCAACATGGTGGAGTTCCTCACCTTCGCCGCTGAGAAATCGCTCCACCGACGCCCGGGAGCTTTTCTGGACGCTGTCGACGGTCTGAACCGCGTCAGCCATCGCGGAGCCGAAAGAGGAAGCCCCGGCCGGAGCACGGTCCAGGGACGCGGCGCCGGGCAGCGAACCGATTTGGGCGGGGAGACGAATGGGGCCGATGGGTGACATGGCTATCGCATCAGGTCGATGGACTTGGCCACCATGTCTTTCACCGCTGACATGGCTGCGACGTTGGCGGAGTAGCCGCGGGTGGCGCTCATCAGATCCACCATCTCCTCCGCCGGATTCACGTGGGGATAGGCGACGTAGCCCTTGGCGTCGGCGTCGGGATGGCCGGGCTGATAGCGCATGTCGGGCGGCCGGACGTCTTCGAGCACTTCGGAAACGCCGACACCCATGGAGCCAGCCCGCATCTCGGTCTGGAAGACCGCGGAGAACGGAGAGCTCTGCACTTCGCTGGCCAGCACAACGTCTCTCCGGCGGTACGCGCCCCCCTCGGCGGTGCGGGTGGTTTCGGAGTTGGCGAGGTTCTCGACGTGCGTCTGCGCTCGAAAGCGTTGCGCGGCCATTCCGGACGCGCTGACAGAGAAGAGCTGAAAGAGGCTCATGCTGAGCGGCCCTCATCAATCGCCTTGCGGATGGTGCGCAGTTCGCCGCGCATCAGGTTGGAAGCGACGTTGAAACGCAGAGCGTTTTCCGCCAGGAGCCGCGCTTCACGATCCAGACTGACGTTGTTGCCGTCGTTCTTGACCGTGAGGCCCTCAGCCTCGATTACGTTTGGTGTGGCCCCATGCGGCAGTGACATGTACTCGAACTGGAAATCAATGTCCTTGGTGCGATAGCCGGGCGTGTTGAGGTTGGCGATGTTGGAGGCGACCAATTTCTGCCGTTGAGCCAGCAGGTCCATGTAGTGCTCGATATTCGGGGAGATCGGCGGGAGCATGACGAGGGAGAGCCATGCAGAAATGGGGCCAAAGTGGGGAAAGACGAGCAAGCCGTTTAAGGCAAAGGAAATAGGGCGAGGTCAGTCCTCGTACATGGAGGGGTAGGCGCGTTTCATTTCGGAAGCTGTTTCGTGAGCAGTCCCGATTTGAATCAGGGGACCCACACCGATGCCGGGACAGCGGCGGGCGGTTTTCACCCACTCGACCGGGCTTTCCAGGAGTTCAGGCCAGAACGGGAACAGGCGGCACTGGGTGGGCTTGGCGGGATGGATCGAACAGCCGGCTTCGGTCAGGAACTGGCACTGTTTCTGCTTGGGCTTACGAAGGCGGAGGAGGTGGCGTGTGCGATAGATGTAGCGGCGTTCAAACTCGGCGGCGGCTAGATGGAGGTAGCGGGCGGCCTGGCGGAGGTCCTGCTCGGAGAGGTAGACGTAGCCCTGGACGTCGCAGCAGCGGACACAGCCACTCTGGCACGTAAATTGGACCGACTCCATGTCGGACAGGATAACCTGGATCTCACTGGTTGTGCCGGTGGTGGCGAGGGGTTTATCCTCGACTGTAAGGTTCAGCGCCCAAATACGCGGGCAGCACCCGATGGTTGATGGTTGAGGGGAGACCTCAGAGGAATTATGGCAGGCAGAGACGACGGCGAGTTTGAACTGATATTGGGCAATAAACAGCTACTGAGCGTTTTGTTTATCGTGATCGTGCTGTTGGGCGTGTTCTTTGCGATGGGATTCCTCGCCGGACGCACGACAGGTGTGACTCCGACTGTGGCTCAGAGCGGCACACAGGACAGGCAGCCGCTATCGGTGGATTCGGCATCGAGCCGCCCGCCCGTAGTGACGGAAGAGAAGACGGAGCCGATCGCCAGAGCACCAGAACCGGTTCGCGAAGCGAGACCTGAACCGGTGGAGCCGGCCAAGAAGGCCCCGGAGACCGAGGCTACGAAGCCGGAGCCGGTGAGGAGCGCGAAGCCTGACGCCGGTGGTTTCATCGGAACCCCGCCCGCGGGGACGTACTTGCAGGCCGCGGCTACCAGGCGCGCGGATGCGGAAGCGATGCTGGCTGGAATTCGCACCAAAACCGGGCTCGGCGGGTACGTCACGCCGTCACCGAAGAACGCGGAGCTGTTCCGCGTTGTCATCGGCCCGCTGAGCAAGCCGCAGCAAGCCGAGGCCAGAGGGAAGCTGATCGAGATGGGGGTCAAGAACCCGTATCTGGTCAACTATTGATGGAGCCCCTGGTCCAGTTGGAAACCGCGCCGAAACGATTGCGGCTGCCTGATTTCCTCAGAAAACCGGACACGCATTTTCAATCCGTGCAGGTTTTGAAAAACGACCTGCGCCGGATGAAGCTGCACACGGTCTGCGAATCGGCGCGCTGCCCGAACATTCACGAGTGTTTCCATCGCGGCGCTGCGACGTTCATGATCCTGGGCAATATCTGCACGCGCGGTTGCACGTTCTGTTCGGTGCCGAAGGGCTCTCCGGAAAAGCAGGAGATGGCGCTGGATCCGGCTGAGCCTTCAAACGTGGCGAGCATGGCGGCGGAGATGAAGCTGCGCTATGTGGTGATCACGAGCGTGAATCGCGACGACCTGACCGACGGCGGCTCGACACACTTTGCAGAGACGGTGCGGCTGGTGCGGCGGGCGCTGCCGGACGCGCAGGTGGAAGTGCTGACTCCGGATTTCTGCGGCGACATGGACGCGGTCGCCCGCGTGCTGGACGCGGGTCCGCATGTGTTCAACCACAACATGGAGACGATTTCGCGGCTGTACAAAAAGGTGAGGCCGCAGGCGGATTATCGGCAGTCGCTGGAAGTGTTGCGGTTTGCGCGGGAGTACAGGGCCGATGTACTGACGAAGTCCGGGCTGATGGTGGGGCTGGGCGAAGCGGAAGAGGACGTCAACGGATTGCTGCGGGATCTGCGCGGGTCGAAGGTGGACGTGGCGACGATTGGGCAGTACTTGCAGCCGACTCGGCGTAACATGCAGGTGGCGGAGCACGTGCCGCCGGAGCGCTATGAACGTTGGGCGGCGTATGGCGAATCCATCGGCTTCAAGCATGTCTTTGCAGGGCCGTTTGTGCGATCGAGCTACATGGCGGATCTGGTGAGCGAGGCGGCGGCGGGCGAGTGATGAGGCTCTGGCACATCTCCCTGGGTGGATCGGTATTGACGGCGCTGCTGCTGGCGGCGCTGTTCCCGCCGTTCGGATTCACGTTGCTGGCGCCGGTGGCGTTGACTCCAATTCTCTATGCAGCGGCGTGGGAGCCGGACGGGCGGCGGCGATTCCTGTGGGGCTGGCTATCGGGGCTGATCTACTGGGCGGTGGTGTGTTCCTGGATTCGAGACGTGCTGGCTGCGTATGGCGGCTTGACGGGTCCGCTGAGCTGGCTGGCGCTGTTTCTCTTTGCCGTGGCGAAGGGGCTGCACACGGCGGTGTTTTCCTGGCTGGCTGGCTATCTGGTGCGGCGCCGGTGGGCGATTCCGGCGGTGGCGGCGCTGTGGGTGGGCTTGGAGCGGACACACGGGCCGCTGGGGTTTCCGTGGCTGACGCTGGGCAATGCCGGGGTAGACATGAGCCTTCCGCTACGGGCGGCTCCGGTGGCCGGCGTGTATGGGGTGTCGTTCGTGTTCGCGGCGCTGGCTTGCGGGCTTACGCTGGTGGCGATGCGGCGGGACCGGCGCGAGTTGCTGTGGCTGCTGGCGTTGCCGCTGCTGTGGCTGCTGCCGGGGGTTCATCTGCGAGAGGCGCCGGGCGAGCAGGCCGTCGCGATGCAGACCAATGTGGGCGCGGACACTGCATGGAGCATGGCCGAGAAAGATCGGATGCTAAAAGAGTTCGCGGTGCGAACGTTGCAGGAAGGATTGGATCCGGACAAACCAAAACCGGCGTTGCTGCTGTGGCCGGAGGCGCCGGCGCCGTTTTACTACTACGAAGATGCGGCGCTGCGGTTGCAGGTGGGCGAGGCGGCGCGGCTGACGGGCGCTCCGTTGATGATGACGGGCGTAGCGTTTACTCCGGAGAAGGATCCGCTGAACTCGGCGTTTCTCATCGATGAGACGGGGCGATTGGCGGGGCGATACGACAAGGTGAAGCTGGTGCCGTTTGGCGAGTACATACCGGCGGGATTCGGGTGGATCCAGAAGATCTCGTCGGAGGCCGGTAACTATGCGCCTGGCGCGGGGATAAAGGTGTTTCCGGTGGGGCGGCACAGCGCGGGCAGCTTCATCTGTTATGAATCGGCGTTCCCGGACTACGTGCGGACGGCGGCGGCGAACGGGGCCGAAGTGCTGGTGAATCTGACGAACGACGGCTACTTCGGCGGCGGATTCGCGCGGGAACAGCATCTATTGCTGGCGCGGATGAGGGCGATCGAGAACCGGCGCTGGCTGCTGCGGCCGGCCAACGACGGGATCACTGCATCGATCGATCCTTCGGGCAGGGTGTGGGACCGGATGCCGGCGTTTCAGCGGATGACGGGGCGGCTGCGATTCGGGTGGATCCGGGAGAAGACGCTCTACACGCAGTACGGCGACTGGTTCGCGTGGCTGTGCCTGATCGGCGGCCTGGGCGCAGGACTGGTGCTGGTCAAGGTTGACGAGTAATCCGCAGCTCGGCTTCGGTGCGCGGCGGGATGGGGATGGCCACATCCACGGGCAGTGACTTGACTTCAAACGTGCCGCGCTGGCCGGCGCACTCCCACTGATAGCTTCCTTTTTCGAGCCTCCAGAGGCGGATGGGCGCGGTGGCGGGCTCCGACTCGAAGCTATAGAGGCGGGCGGTGAGAGCCGAGCGCCCAGCGGAGAGGATGGCGCGGGCGAAGCGCGCTTTGCCGGCGGGCCAGGTGACATGAAAGTTGGGGGCGCGGTCGCCGCGCGGGGCTTCGCCGCCAAAGAGATATGTGGAGTAGTTGGCGGGCAGGGCGTAGGCGATGCGATCGGTGTAGATGGCCTCAGTGGTGTAGAGATCGAAGTTGACGGCGTAGCGGGCATCGAGGCGTGCGGCGACGGAGGCGAGGTGCTGGAGGACCTGATCCGGCGGCAGCGCTCCCGGGGAGGCGCTGCTCGATTCCAGCCATTTGGGATCGCCGGTGAGGTCGTGGAGCGCGAGCAGGAAGGCGGTGAGGGACTCCTGGACGCTCGGCGACCACTGGAAGTAGTCCCATTCGGCCTGCGGCTTGTCCCATTCCTTGGAGCCGATGAGGTATTCGCCGTTGGCGGAGCGGAGGACGGGCGGAAAGACGCCGGCGGGCTTGCCGTGGCTCGCGTCGAGTTTTGCTTTGCGCCAGGACTCGCCGTACTTGGAGAGCAGATCGATGAGCTTGGGATCGCGGCTGAGCCAGGCGTGCCAGAGGGCAGGGCCGAGGGCGCGTGTGTTGAGATGGACGTCGAGGGCGCGGGCGGGGCTGGGATCGTGTTCGCGGCAGTTGAACCAGGAGGACTTGAAACGCCACTGACCGTCGGGCTGGGGGGCGATCCAGAAGGGGGCGCAGGCGGCGGTTTCGGCGAGCTTGGCGCGGGCGGCGGGATCGGTGGGGAAGAGCGCGGCGAGCAGGGGGAGCGTATCGGTGGTGGGCTCGGAGGAGTGCTCGACATCGGAGATGCGGCGATCGTAGCCGTTGGCGAGCTGACCGCTATTCCAGACGCCTTCGGCGACGCGGCGGATGCCTTCGGCGGCGACTTCAGAGCCGAGGCCGAGGGCGAGCGGACCCCAGTGGCGGAGGATCTCGACGTCGTCGCCCCAACCGCCGCCGAGCTCGCCGTTGGCGCGTTGGCGGCGCTGCACCCACCAGGCGGTGAAGGCTTCCAGGCGGGCGCGGAGCTGCCACTGGGTGGCGGCCCAGGCGGGGGCGGATTCGAGGCTGACGCCGACGGGGGCGGTCCACGAGACGGGCTGGATGGTATCGCACCAGCGGCCGCGCGGAATGTCGCGGAGGCCGGGTGCAGTTCCGGCGCAGGCGGCGGAGATCATCTGGCGGATGGCGGGATGGTTGGGGATGCGGGCGGCGGCCTCGTCGAATAGCTCAATGAGGCGGCGATTGTCGCGGGGCTGGTGATTTTCGGCTGCGATCCAATAGGTGGCCCGTGTGAGTTGCAGCAGCGCTTCATTGGAGGCCGCGAGGTTGCGGGAGCGCAATGCGAGCTCGGCGAGTTCGACCATGCGCTCGGCGCGGGAGGAGAGGCGGTTCTCGAAGAAGGGGTCGGCCTGGAGCTGGCGGAGACGTTCGAGGAGTTGGGGGACGCGCTGAGTTTCGAAGACGCCGCGAGGAGTCCAGCGGGCGCCGACGACGGCGTAGCCGGGGGAATCGGAACGGAGGGTGACGTCTTCCCCGGCCCGGACGACGCCGATGAGGGAGACGACGCGGGGGCGATTGGAGGGGCCGAGGCGGAGGGGGCTAGCGGTGAAGCGCGTATCGACTGGCTTATCGGAGACCTCCAGCACCCAGGAATCGGTCTCGCTGTTGGCGAAGTAGACGAAGAGTTCGAGGACGTGCTCGCCGGGCATGGCAAAGAAGAAGCGCTGTACGCCATTGGCATCGAGGCCGGCTTTGAAGGCCGGGTCGGCGAGGGTGGGGTCCATCGGGAGGTTCAGGTTGGGGATGGGGATGGCGCTGGGGTAGCGGCTGGTCCAATAGATGCCGGGGTGCTCGGGCACGCAGGCGGAGCCGAGGGGCGGGGGCACCCAAGCCACGCAATCGGCGTAGAGGGAGAGGGCAGACAGGAGGGCGAGCAACAAACGGACCATTCGGGCCTAATTCTACCGCAGTGGCCCGGGGATGGATAATAGGGCCATGTTGTCGCGAAGAGAGTTTCAGATGTCGCTGCTGGCGGCGGGGGCGCTGCCGGAGGGCCGGCTGCCGGAGGGATGTGTTGTGGATGTGCGCTGGCAGGGCGAGGTATGCCGGGCCACAATCACCAACAAAGGGCGGCAGGCCGTGGCCGTGGGAGAGATCGTGATGCTGGAATTGCCACACGAGTTCCCGGCGGAGACGCGGGTGTATGGCGAGGGGTTCACGATGCTGAGCCAGACGGGCGGGACGCTGGGCAAGCCGGAGGACATCGGCGCGTACACGGATCGGAAACACTACCGGATTCCGGAGCCGGGCGACGCGCTGACGGTGTACAGCGCGATGGCGCTGACTCCGCCGGCGGGCGAGACCTTGCTGCTGGGGTTCACATCGTGCAAGCGGTTCTCCGGGCGGTTCCATGTGCGGGCGCGATCGATCCAGGTGACGATGGACGGCGAGGGCCGGATGTTGGGCGCGGGGGAGAGCTGGACCCTGGAGGAGTTCTGCCGGCTGCGGGGGACGGATGCGGCAGCGCTGTGGGTGAGGCTGGCAGCGCGGATTGAGAAGAACCATCCGCGGCTGGCGTGGGCGGCTCCGCCGGAGGGGTGGTGTTCCTGGTATTGCTTCGGGCCGAGGGTGACGGCGCAGCAGGTGCGGGACAACCTGGAGTGGATCGGCAAGAACGCTCCGTTTCTGCGGTATGTGCAGATCGACGACGGGTATCAGCCGGCGATGGGCGACTGGCTGGAGACGGGCACGGCGTTTGGCGGGGATGTGCGGGCGGTGCTGAAGGAGATCAAGGACCGGGGATTTGAACCGGCGATCTGGGTGGCGCCGTTTATTGCGGAGGCGAAATCGCGGCTGTTCCAGGAGCATCCGGAGTGGTTCATGCAGGGGGCGGACGGGGCGCCGCTATCGTCTGACCGGGTGACGTTCGGCGGATGGCGGCGGGGTCCGTGGTATGCGCTGGACGCGACGAACGCGGAGGCGCGGGCGCATTTGACGCGGGTGTTCCGGACGATGAACCGGGAGTGGGGCTGCACGTACTTCAAGCTGGATGCGAACTTCTGGGGCGCGATGCACGGGGCGCGGCTGCGGGACGGGAAGGCGACGCGGATTGAGGCGTACCGGATGGGGATGCGGGCGATTCTGGAGGGCGCGGGGCCGAGCTTCATTCTGGGGTGCAATCATCCGATGTGGCCATCGTTGGGGCTGATCCACGGGTCGCGGTCGTCGGGCGATATCTCGCGAAAGTGGGGCACTATCCGGAAGGTTTCGGCGGAGAATTTGCGGCGGGCGTGGCAGAACGGGCGGCTGTGGTGGAACGATCCGGACGCGCTGGTGCTGCTGGGGACGCTGCCGGAGGAGGAGTTTCAGTTCCATGTTGCGGCAACGTATGCGACCGGCGGGATGCTGCTTTCGGGGGACGATCTGACGAAGATGACGGCGGCGCGGCTGGCACTGTTGAAGAAGCTGCGGCCGACGGGAGTGGCGGCGATGTTCGATGCGGATCTGCGGGTGGGGCGGATGAAATTGGCCGGACGGGAGTTGGTGTTTTTGTTGAACTGGGAGGACCGGGCGGCGGCGGTGCGGTTCCCGATTGCGGGGTCGAAGCGGGTGCGGGATTAACTGACGGGGGAGGACTTGGGGGTGCGGAGAGGCGCTGTGGAGGTAGGCGAGATGGCGGCCCATTCGGGTCGGGTGCTGGAAGTGTCCTGAGCCCGAGTTTCCGCACGGCGAACATTCGATTGTCAAAGAAGGGCTGGGGGAGGGGTGTGCGGCGGCTACGGATCGGGCTTTCGATGGCGGCGGTGCTGGACAAACTGGGAGGATTCGAGGGTTCCGGGAAGTGCCGGGGTGGTGGAACGCGGGACGAGGCGGTTGAGTGGGATCGCCGGCGTGACAGTGTAGGCGGCGGAACTGGCGGCGCCGGCTCCAGCGGCCATAATAAGCGTTTTCTGCTCTGGGATAACTGGCGTGTTTTCCGATAGTTGCAGGATTGATTGCTTCTGGGCGGAGATTTTCTGGCAGCGTTTCCAGGCTTGGTAGGCCTTTTCGCCATCGCGGTGGAGCTTATGCATGCGGGCAAGGATGACAAAGAAGAGTGGATCGTGGCGGGCATACTCGCGAAGCCCGCAGCAGTAGCTGCGCTGGCGGGCGATGTGCTGATTGAGGAGGCGGGTCTCGAGTGCGAACAGCTCGATTTTCCAGAGTCCGAGGACGAGATAGTGGGTAAGGCAGGCGCGTTCGGCGGGATCTTCCACGGTATCAATGCAGGGTTGAACGGCATCGCGGATGCGGGCGGCCCAAGCCGGGGGGAGCGGAAACTTGCGGGCATAGAGGTGGTGTTTACAGGCGTTCCTGGAGACTTTTTCTTTGCCGGCGGCGGAAGTGGGTCCTTTGGAGAGGCGGGCGTTGGCGCGGCTGGCGGCGAGTTTTTTGTCGGTCATGCGGATTAGTGCCATTTTCGGTTCCGGCCAGAGTGTACACCGTGAAGTTGCGCGGTGAACGGTGTTCAGCGGGTAAGTGGTTGAGAATGTGGGAAATATAGTCGAGAAACGAGCGTGAAAGCATACTTTTGACGGTGTTGCTCGGGGGGAATCGGCGCGTATCTGCACAGAACGCGGATGAATGGGATGAAATCGAATAGGGGGAGTTGGCTACGGTTCCCGAAAGAGGGTTTGTCTGGAGAGGCGTTCGCGACTGTCTCAACCAAGCGAATGGAATGGATACGACGACGCTGCCCTCCGGCCGGGTGATCACGCAGTGCTGTGACAAGGCGGGGCGGGTGAAGTCGGTGGCCGGCCTCAAGACGGGGGAATCGAGCCGGACGTATCTCAACGTATCCAGTTATGATTCAGGCGGCGGTGTGAACCAGGCGCAGTTGGGCAGCGTAAAATGGGAGGACTGGTACTACAACGATCGCAAGCAGCCCACGCAGCTCAAGGTGGGCAACACGGCCGGCGGGTCGGAGCTGATGGCACTGGCCTTTGGTTATGGGCCGACAGCGAACAACAATGGCAATGTGTGGAGCCAGACGATCGTGCGGGGCGCCAACACTTGGACTCAGAGTTACGGTATGACTCGCTGGGGCAGTTGATTTCGGCGGCGACTGGGGCGACGATGGCTGGGCACCTTCGCGCGATGGGAGGAGATCCACAGAGCATGGAGTTTCTGTGCGAGAGGGTTAACGGCGTAATGGTGAAGAAACAATGACACGAGCGATGATTCTGGCAATGCTGACTCTCGTCGCCTGGGCCGCCGCCAGTGTCGGGGCACCGCGTCCTGAAACACGCATAGCCGCGGTAGGATTCGGCTATTCTATCGCCCACCCGGCAGGCTGGCACGCGGAGATTTGGCGTGAGACTCGCCAGATCATCCTGTGCACCCAACGGGGACGCTGCACATCGAAGCGGGGTGGGTATCCCCTGCCCGGCGCAGCTGTCATGTATATTGTACCCATCGAGAGTCTTTCAACTCGCTCTCTGCCTGAGTCGGTCGAGGCGTGGGTGACGCAGTCTCATGAAGATCCGGATCGCCACAGCGTGACCGTTTCTCTTCAAACATGGAGTGGACGTAATCGCCATGGTATTCACACAACAGGAGTCAGGGAGTTGCACCCAATCGTCCGGATTCGGCAAGATATTATCTACTTGCAGGAGAGTCACCGATTCGCGAAAATCGTCCTCGAATCTGGCGAAGGAGACCCGAAATACAACCAATACCTGAAAGCGGCTCTTGCGGTAACGGCCTCGCTGGAGTTCGAACTCAGCAACTAGCGACTTCCGGTCTCGGCTCATCGTACGAGACACCGCCGTCTGGTGCGGCCGGCTGGAGCGCGCCGATACCGGGAACCCATAAGCGGCAATGCGGAGGGCGCCTCAGATGACCCGGCCTGGACAAATCCTAGACGGACTGCGCGCATGGCTGACGGGCCGGCGCTACTGTTTTGTGCTAGCCGCGCACTGCACCATTCTCACGGCTTGCGTGGTTCACCGAACAGCTACATGGCTAACCGAAATACTCGCACTTTCGTGGCTCATCACAATCGTCCTTCTGAGCATTGCACCTAGCCGAGCCACGAGGCTCAGGACCGTCTTCTTCGTAGTTTCCGCGGTACTCGCCTACAATACGATACAGTATTCCCTACTTGCCATCTCGTGCGCGGGAGGGGACTGCCCGTAAAGATGATCCTGGGCGGGAACGTGATCAAGTCGACGGGCGGCGGGGGAATGCGGGTGGATACGGCGCTGACGGCAGCGACAGACTAGATGGAGCCATCAACGGTGACTCCCAATAGCCTCCTTCGCCGACGGCCTCGGCGGCCAAGGGCTTGGCACGACGACGTATGCTTACACGGGCAACACGGTGACGGTGAACCGATCCGGCGGGCAAGTGGAAGACGATGACGATGGATGGATTTGGGAACCTGGTGACGGTGTTGGAGCCGAATCCAGTGGGCGGGACGTTCACAACGAGCTACGTTGTTCCGGGGTGTGAGCAGTGAAGGCCACAGCGGCGTTTCCGGGCGCAGGCCAGGAGGCGCTGGAGGCATGTGGCCGGGCTGGCGTTCGCCGGGCGCGACGGGAGTTCAGTCAGGCGGGCGCCGGACTGCCGCATTTCCGACAACAGCTCGATTCCGGCGGCGTCCGTTCTGGTGAGTCCGGAGACATCCACGACCAGCTCTTTACCGGCCAGGATCGACTTCGAGGTGATCCAGGCGTGTTCGAGGTCCAGCACGCGCTCGGCGACCAGCTCGCCGTGGAGGACGAATCGAAATGCCGCGGGGCTGTCGTGGAGGTACATTTTCATCGGTCTCTACCTTGAGCGAATGCAAACATCGCCGGGGAACAATGTTCTATACCTAAGAGCGACGCGCGCGCGCCGCCGGCGGTTTCGCTTGGATCGAAGCGATGATGGCATCGATTTCGGATTAGTGAGAAACGGCTGGTCCGGAGGGCCCCCGGGTAGGGGCCGCGGAGTGGCTGAGAGGCGGCAGACTGCGCCTCAGGACACCGCGGCGCTCGTTGGCTCGACGTCCGAGGGTACGGGCTATACCGAGGTCTTAGCTGCGCTGCCCGTGGAGGTGGCAGCTCCTCCGCGCGTGGAACGGGCGGCGGCGCCGACGTTCTGCTTGTTGGCCATGCTGCTGGCGTCCGGCCGGCTGGCTTCGCGATCTGCCTTGATCTGCTCCGGCGTGCGGAGGTCCGGTTCGGAGGTCTTGACGTTCATCTTTGCACGCGCCACCTGGCGCTTGTGCCGCTTGGCTAGTCTCTTGTCCATACTCTAACCCTACACCACAGCGACAACGGGAACAGCAGCGCCGGTTGGCCGGGTTGCCCCTACGCCCCGGGTGGGTCCGGGGCTCCGCTGCGAGATATCACTCAGAACGATCCTTCATGACCCACATCTGCCCCACCTATCCCCCCCACTTCCGTGAGGGCAAGACCGTAAGTGATTGATTTCTGGAGCACGGCAGTTTGGCATCTGCCGTGCATATAGATAGGACAACTACTAAGTCATCATTGACTTACATCCCGCAAGGTGTCCCAGCACCTTGCAAGCCCCTCCAAGAGGCCGTGCGGATCCCCTCCACACGGCCTCTTCCTCATTTTCGGGGGGCGTGTTTGCGGAGGAGACTGGCAGGAAGCGGTTGAGATCGCCTTTCAGCTCCGCTACCGCTCCCTTTGGTCGCGGCTCGGAAAACTCGCTAACTTGCCCCCAAATGCCTCGTTTGCCGCCCTCTGGCAATCGCGCTACACTCGATCGTCTGGAGGCAGTGTCACCATGAAAGTATTCGTCACCGGCGCGACTGGTTACATCGGTTCAGTGGTTTGCGAGTTTTTCCAAAAAGCCGGGCATCAGGTGGCGGGACTGGCGAGAACCGAGGAGAAGGCGCGGCTGCTGGAGGCTCGCGGATACCAGGCGGTGCGGGGATCGCTGAGCGACACTGCCGGCCTGCGAACGGCTGCCGGCAACGCCGACGGAGTGATCCACGCGGGGATGGACTTCGCGGGCAGTGCGGCGACGACCGACCGCGCGGCCGTGGCGACGCTGGTGGAGGCGCTGGCAGGCTCCGGACGGGCGCTGGTCTACACGAGCGGCGTTTGGGTGATGGGCAACACCAAAGGGCAGTTGAAGGGCGAGGTAAGCGCGCTGGCGCCGCCGGCGATGGTGGCCTGGCGGCCGGCGGTGGAGGAACTGGTGCTCGACTCGAAGGAGCGCGGGGTGAAGGGCGTGGTGCTGCGCCCTGGAATGGTTTTTGGGCGTCGGGGTGGAGCCGTGGCCGGGTTCTTTCAGGATGCGCGCACGCTGGGGCTGGTCCGCGTGGTGGGGAACGGTGAGAACCACTGGTCCAATATTCACGTGGAGGATCTGGCGGAGCTCTACGTGCGCGCGGTGACCGAGCCCGCGCCGGGAGAACTGTTCATCGCCTGTGGGGGGATGCCGCAGCCGGTGGGCAAGATCGCACGGGCGGTGGCGAAGGCCTGCGGGGTGGAGGGCAAAGTGGAATTCATCCCGGTGGATGCGGCGCGGGCGCAGATGGGTCCGATGGCGGACTGTCTGGCGCTGGACTGCAAGGCCGGCTCGACGAAAGCGGCGCGGTATTTCGGCTGGACGGTGCGGCGGCCGTCGATCTTCGACGAGATCTTCTCGGGATCCTATTTGAGCTGAAACTTCTTGCCACGGTCCAGTGCGAAGGCTTGGCCGTCTTCCAGGATCACGCAGGCTCTGCGGGCTCCGTAGTACTGGGAGAGGCCGACATCGGCGACGATCACTTTGCCCTGGAGGCGGCTGAGGACACCGTTCTTCATGGGCGTATGGCCGATGATGATGCGCTTGACCTTGTGCTTCGCGAGAAGCTGATCGACGAGCGGCGCGAGGGTTTCCTCCGGGTCCTGCGCCAGGCCGCGGTACCAGAGCGGCCCCTGCGGATCCTGCGTGACGTTCTCTTCGGGAGTGGGCGACATGGGGAGGATTATGTCCTCTTTCACACGGCTGTTGAAGCGGCCCTCGGTCCATTCGGCGTACTTGGGAGAGATGCCGCCGTGGATGAAGAGCGTATCGGCCAGTTTCAACGCAGCGCGCTGCTGGAGAACCCATTTGCCGTACTGGCCTTCCGGTGAGAACGCGCGCAGGAACTCGGCCTGGCCCAGCGGGTGTTCCTTCTCCCAGCGCTGGCGGTAGCCGAGCTCAAGATCGGCGCGCTGTTGGGCGTTGTCCTGCGCCTGGGCGGCGGCAAGCTCGCGCTGGAACCACTTCTCGCGCTCCTGCTCGCTTTTCTTCGTGCGGAAGAGCTCGTATTCGGCCGCGGCGACATAGCGCAGATCGCCCTGCATGCGCATGGCTTCGTGGTTGCCGATCAGGCACCAGACGCGGCCCTTCTCCCTGCGCGCCTCGCGATCGAGCCGCATGAGCATATCGATGACCATGGGGGACTTGGCGCCACGGTCCGTGACATCGCCGAGCTGGACGAGCTGGGCCTTGCCGCCAGACCATTGCTGCTTGTCGTCGACGATTCCGGCCATCGTGAGGACGTCCACGAAGCGGTCCAGGTCGCCGTGCACATCGCCGACCACGACAACGCGCCCAGTGCCTTCGGCACGGAGCAGGGCGGCCGATGCGGCTACGGCAATGAAATCGCGGCGTCTGATCTGGGCCATCGAGGGTCCTCTCTGTTAGCGGGCTGGTAAGTAATCGTACAAAACTTCGTCCTCGCTCGTCGCGGCGATGCGGGTTTCAAATGCCTTCACGATGAGGTCGCGGCGAATGAGGAGGGCGGCGATCTGGCCTGGGCTGAGCCACGGTGAGAGCCTGGGCTGGAGCGCGGCGGCATCGATGGCGCGGAGGCGGGCCAGCAGGACGCGGTCGCAGCGGACGACGTCTTCGGGGTCGTGGAGAACGTGTTCGGGGCGGAAGGCGCGGGAGTGATCGATCATCCAGAGCTTCCAGCGCTTGTCGATGATGACGTTGCCCATATTGCGGTCGTCGTTGTGGATGAGGAGATCGAAGACCTTCATCACATAGACCTGGCGGTTCCAGAGGGGCGTATCCGGCGGCTTGATGCGCTTATCCTGGCGGGTCTTTTCGGTCATGAGAGTGTCGTCGATCCACCAGGTGAAGGACGCGGGGCGACCTTCCAATTCGCGTTCGACGGTGACGGGGATGTTATCGAGGCCCAGGAGATCGCGCAGCGCGAACGCGGCGAGGTTGTGGCGGTAGCTGTCGTTCTCCAACGGTTCGTCTATGGACTGCACGTGGGCGTCGTGACGGACGGAGCCCATCTGGAGGGTGGCGCGGCGGGACTCGGTGACTCCCGCGGCGAGTTTCTTACTGGAGGTGATGCGGGCGTGACGCAGGAAGTCCGCCCGAGCCTCCTCCGTGGCAGGAGGCTCGGCGGCGAAGGTGGTGAGGTACAGGCAGAGCAGGCTACCTGCGAGCCTGGCAGTCACGTCATTAGCTCCAGTTGGTGGCCAGATGGACGAACGTACGGACGGGTGTCCCGCTGGGGCCTTTGGCGAGGAAGGGCTTGGCGTCGTCGAGCCAGGCTACTCCGGCGATATCGAGGTGCACCCAGGGCCTGCCTTCGACGAATTCCTCCAGGAATTTAGCGGCGGTGATGGAGCCGCCCCAGCGCCCGCCGATGTTGCCCATGTCGGCGAAGGCGGACTTGATGTACTCCTTGTAGTCGTCGTCCATGGGGAACGGCCACATGCGCTCGCCTTCGGCCTTGCTGGCGGCGAGGACGCGCTGCTGGAGCTCGTCGTTGTTGGAGAAGACGCCGGAATAGAGGTGGCCGAGCGCGACGGCGATGGCGCCGGTCAGGGTGGCAGCGTTGACGAGATGGGTGCAGCCCTGGCGGGCGGCATAGGTGAGGGCGTCGGCGAGGATGAGGCGGCCTTCGGCGTCAGTGTTGAGGACTTCGATGGTCTTGCCCTGATAGGAGGTGACGATATCGCCGGGGCGCTGGGCCTTGTGGCCCACCATGTTCTCGACGCACGGGGCGTACATGGTGACCGGGATGGACGGTTTGAGCTGGGCGATGGCGCGCATGGCTCCGATGACGGCGGCGGCGCCGCCCATGTCGTACTTCATCTTCTCCATGCCCTCGGAGGGCTTGATGGAGACGCCGCCGGTGTCGAAGGTGACACCCTTGCCGATGATGGCGAGGTGATCGCCGCTGGCGGGCGCTTCGGCCGGCGTGTATTTGAGGACGATCATGACGGGCGGTTCGGCGGAGCCCATGGCGACGCCCAGGAGCGCGCCGAAGCCGAGTTGGCGCATGCGCCCTTCGTCCAGAAGCTCGCAGCCCAAGCCGAAATCGGCAGCCATCTCTTTCGCGTAGTTGGCGAGCTTGAGCGGGGTGAGCAGGTTGGCGGGTTCGTTGACGAGGGTGCGGGTGAAGTTCTGGGCCTCGCCGATGACGCGGCCGCGGCGCAGCGCCTCCACGAGGGGCAAGGTTTCTTCGGGGACGGAGATGCGGAAGCGCTCGAGCTTCTTGTCGCTCGGCTTGTCGGCGGTTTTGTGCTGATCGGGCTCGAAATCGCCCAGGATAACGCCTTCGACCAGAGCTTCGAGCATGGCGGGATCGAGGGTAATGCCTTTCAGGCGGATGGCGACGTCGGCGATGCCTTTCGGCTTCAGGGTGCGGACGATGACCCCGCCGGTTTTGCGCATGTCGGCCGGCGTGAACTTGCCTTTCTCGCCACCTCCGATCAGCAGGAGCCGCGTGGCCTTCATACCGGCAGGATGGTGGATGAGGGCCGTTTCCAGCGACTTGCCGGTGAACTAGCCGCTATCGTCGAGCTCCTTCACGATGCCGCCGGCGAGCTCGTCTCCCGGCTTATCGTCCTTGAAGCAGATGACGGCAAATGCGCCGGTTTCGATATCGGCGGCTTTGGCGGTGCCTAGAATCAGTTCCATTGGGTTCCTTGTCGAATTCGTGTCAGAAGCGGGCGTTGCGCTGGGCCATGGCCTTCTTGGCTTCCATGTCGGCGTCGCGGTTGTGTTCCGCCTCGCGTTTGTCGTGCATCTTCTTGCCTTTACAGACGCCCAGCTCGCACTTGAGGATGCCGCCCTTGAGGTAGAGGCGCAGCGGGATGACGGCCAGACCCTTTTCACGGATCTTGGCGTGCATCTTAGTGATTTCCTGCTTGTGAAGCAGCAGTTTGCGCTTCTTGGTGGGGTCGTGATTCCAGATGTTACCGTGCGAGTAGGGGCTGAAGTGGGCGTTCATCATCCAGACTTCCCCGCCCTGGATGTCGATGTAGCTGTCGCGGAGCTGGACTTTGCCCTCGCGGGCCGATTTGATTTCGGTCCCGGTGAGCACAACGCCGGCTTCCATGCGCTCCAGAACGAAGTAGTCGTGGAACGCCTTGCGGTTATCGGCTACGGGTTTGCTGCCTGACTTATCGACGGCCAAAAGATTCGCCTCCACGCGCCAACGCCCCGCAACGTCAATGATTTGTGAGGAGTAGTAGAGCCGGGAATCCGGGCGCGTCTGATCCTCAGTGTAACATGCGCAGGTTTGGCCAGAACTCATCTAACATGCCGAAGATAAACCGTTTAGCGGCGTTCGCAGCCGCATTTCTGATGGTCGCCAGCGTACCATTTGCGACCGCAGGGACCAAGAAGGGCGATGCCCTTCAGGCGCAGGGCGCGCAGGCCGAGGGGGTGCGGGACTACGACAAGGCGCTGGATTTCTACGAACAGGCCGTGGCGACCGATCCGAACGATACGGGCTATTTGCTTTCGTTGCGGCGGGTGCGGTTCGCGGCGTCCCAGATGCACGTGGATCGGGGCCAGAAACTGCGGAAGGAAGGCAAGCTAGAAGACGCGCTGGTGGAGTTCCAGCGGGCCTTCGCCATCGATCCCGCGTCGGCCATCGCGGAGCAGGAGATGCGCCGCACGAGCCAGATGATCGAGCGGGACAAGAAGCGCAAGGGCGAAGCGGGCGCGGAAGAGGACAAGGAAGAAGACCGGGGGTTGACGCCCGCCGAGGTGGCTCGGAAGGGCGCGGAGAAGCGCAACGCCTCCATCATGGGGGTGCCGGAACTGAAGCCGCTGTCGCGTGAGGTGACAGGGCTCAAGATCGTCAACCAACCCACCAAGACGCTCTATGAAACGCTGGGGAAGTTGACCGGGATCAATGTCATTTTCGATTCCGAGTACGCGGATACGAAGCGTCACACTCTGGACCTGAATCGCACGACGCTGGACGAGGCGCTGGACTACATCAGCATGCTGACCAAGACATACTGGAAGCCGCTTTCGCCCAACGCGATTTTCGTCACGCAGGACAACGTGACGAAGCGCCGCGATTACGAAGAGATGGTGACGCGGATCTTTTATCTGCAGAATCTGACCTCGGCGCAGGAACTTAACGAAGTGATGACGGGCATGAGGACAGTGACGGACGTCCGGAAGGTGTTCCCGATCGCGTCGCAATCGGCGATTGTGGTGCGCGGAACGGTGGATCAGATCGGGTTGGCGGAAAAGGTGTTGATGGACCTGGACAAGCCCAAACCCGAGGTTGTGGTGGATGTGATCGTGATGGAGGCCAACAGGACCAAGACGCGGGACTTGGCGGCGACGCCGATGTCGGGCGGCAAAGCCGGGCTCGGCGGGACCATCGCGTTCAGTCCGAACGTTTCGGGAGGCACCGGCACCACTGCCGCCACCACCGTGGCGCTCAACCAGATCAGGAACCTGACGACCGCCGACTGGGCCGTGGCGATGCCTGGATACCTGGTTCAGGCGTTGATGAAAGATACGGGCACGAAGGTGCTGACAACTCCGCAGGTGCGGGCCACGGACGGCCAGAAGGCGACGCTACGGCTTGGGGACCGGTACCCTTACGCGACGGGCTCATTTCAATCGGGCGTGGCATCGGTGGGCGTGAACGCGCTGGTGCAGACGCAGTTTCAGTTCGCCGAGGTGGGCGTAAACGTGGATCTGACACCGCGCATTCACGCCAACGATGAAGTGTCGATGCAGGTGGAGTTCGAGATCTCCAACATCCGGGAGCGCATTGACGTCGGCGGGTTGACCCAGCCGGTCATTGGCCAGCGCAAGGTAAACCACATTATTCGAGTCAAAGAGGGCGAAGTCACGCTGATCGGCGGCCTGATGCAGGCGACGTCGTCGAAGGTGCGCAGCGGCGTGCCGTGGCTGATGAATCTGCCTGGAATCGGGAAGTTCTTTTCCAGCGAGTCTTTGGAGAACAACAATTCGGAACTGCTGGTAGCACTGGTGCCGCATATCGTGCGCGGCCCTGATATCGGGGCAGATAGTATCAGAAGCATTGCATCCGGCACTGAATCGATCTACAAGCTTTCCTACGCGCAACCGCGGGAGGCGAAGCCGCAGCCGCAGGAGGCAAAGCCGGCTACGGGTCCGGCGGGCTTGCCTATGGCTCCGCCGAAGCCGATTCCGGCCGTTAAGCCGCCCGTCGGCGGCGATGCTCCACGCACGGAACCGCCTCCGCCGCTGGCTGCCACGCCGCCGCCCGTGCAGGGCAACCTGGAATTGAATCAGGCCGTGCCGGGCCTGGGACGGCCCGCGGGGGGGGCGGGCACGCCCGTGCTGGCGCTGCGGCCGACGAGTCCGGAAGTGGCCGTGAACGGAACTGTGAGCGTGAATGTGCAGATCGACAACGTCACGGAACTGTTCAGCGCGCCGATGCGGATCAACTACGACAACAAGGTGTTGAAGCTGGTGGAGATCAGCCGCGGGGACTTCCTCGGCGGCGACGGCCAGCAGGTAACGTTCTCCGAGACGAAAGCAGAGGAGGCCGGCGCGGCGATCATTAGTCTGAACCGCGTGCCGGGCGCCGGCGGGATCTCGGGTTCTGGGAACCTGGTGACGCTGAAGTTCCAGGCCATTGCCAAGGGAGTTTCGGCCATCAGCTTCCAGGATCTGTCTCTGCGGGACGCGCGGCTGCAGTCGATCGCCGTGACGCCGCCCTCTACCGCGATTCAAGTGAAGTAATGCGCAGACGGCGATCACAACTCGGGATGTCGCTGGTGGAACTGATCGTGGCTTTCACGATCATGGCTCTGCTGACAGCGATGGCCGTGCCGCTGGCGCGCTTCAAAGTCCGGCGTGAGAAAGAGCGCGAACTGCGCTACGCGCTTCGCGAAATTCACACCGCCATCGACAAGTACAAGGACGCCTGCGACAAGAACCTGTTTCAAGGCAAACTCGGGTCAGAGTGCTATCCGGAGAATATGGAGCAACTGGTTGAGGGTGTAAAGCTGGCGTCGGATGCTTCGGGGAAGAAAATCAAGTTCTTGCGCCGGATTCCGCGGGACCCGTTTACGAATTCGACGGAGTGGGGCATGCGGTCCACGCAGGACGATCCCCAGTCAACCGGCTGGGGCGGGCAGAACGTCTTTGCCGTATTCACGAAAACCATGGAGAAGTCGCCTGATGGTACGCCTTATTCGGAGTGGTAAGCGCGGCTTCACGCTGATCGAACTGATGATCGTCATGGCGATCATCTCGATCCTGGTGGCCGTCGCCGTGCCGATGTATAAGCGGTCGGTAGATCGAGCCAAGGAAGCCGTCCTGCGGCAGAACCTGTTCTCGCTGCGCATCGTGCTGGACGAATACACCTATGACAAGGCAAAAGCTCCGCAATCGATCCAGGATCTGGTGACGGAGGGATATCTGCGGCAGATTCCGATGGATCCCATCACGGGCGAAGCGGATTGGACTACGATCCAGGAAGACGCCATCACGTCGGTGAACCAGACCGAGCCGGGCATTTTCGACGTTAGGTCCAAGTCCGACAAGAAGTCGCTGGAAGGCTCGCCATACAACGAATGGTGATTCCGGGCGACTTTTGCGGGGCAGCTGCATCCAATGGAGGATGCCCGAAGCACGCAATGTCCTCGGCGGCGCACTCCAGTGTTGCTGCAAGAACCCTCTGACCGGCTTTTATCGCGATGGCCACTGCCGGACCGGCCCCGACGACATCGGCCAGCACACGCTGTGCGCCGAGGTGACACAGGAGTTTCTCTCGTTTTCCTTCGCCTGCGGCAACGATCTCTCCACGCCGCGAACGGGCTTTCCCGGGTTGAAGCCGGGCGACAAGTGGTGCGTCTGCGTGGCGCGCTGGAAAGAGGCTCTGGACGCCGGGGTGGCGCCGCCGGTGGTGCTGGAAGCGACCCATGAGAAGGCCCTGCTGGTTGTCACGATGGAGGACCTGCTGACGCACGCCGCGGGAGCGCCTCAGTAGGTGCCGGAGAGCCTGGTATCGGCCAGAACCGCGTGACCCAGCGCGGGGATGGCGGGGTTCGTGAGCTCGAATGGCGTGAAGGAGAACTGGAAGATGCCGTGCTCCGCATGGCAGGGCTCCTGCAGCAGGTAGTGGAGCAGTTCGTGCGCCAGGACACGGGCCAGCGCGCGCGGCAAATCCGCCGACGACCGGATGAACGTGGCCACCTTGGCGCAGTCGATCTCGATCAGCGGCTGGATTACGCCATCCACGCTGTGCGTCAGCGCGAGAGCGCCTTCGGTGCTTACGAAAGCGGGACGGCAAGTGCGGTTCACGTTGACGTAGATGACATCGCCGGAAGTCCCAGGCCTGGCGGTCCGCGATTCGAGGATGATCTGCGTGCGCACCGGAGTTTGGGCGAAGACGGAGTCCAGTTCGGTCTGCATCCGGGCCGCCAGGGCCTCGTCTCCCGGCGCCGCAAAATGAAGTAGTAGAACGACCGTGGCCAGCATGGATTCTGTCCTCTACTTCCAAGGACGGGCTCACGTATCCAGCGGCATAGGCTGAGATTGTGAAGAACTGTGACGAGAATCGGTCCCTTGGCGATAGAATCGGGGAGCTATGATCCGTCGACGTGAACTCCTCGCCACCGGGCCGGCGGCCCTTGCCGCTTCGACAACCGCCTTCGCCGCCCCCTCTCCACATCCTGAGATGGCCTCTAAACTGGCCGCCGCCATGGCCGCGCCTGTTCTGAATCGTGCCCTGTTCCGCGAGCCGGTACCGATTGAATCCGTTCAGTTGCTGAAGAGCGGCAAGCACTATATCGTACGCGCCCGCTCCCGCGACGGTGTCTGCGGCTATGCCGACGCGCATAGCTCGGTGATGTCGGCCGCCTACCCCATCGTGGTCAAGAAGGTCGCGCCATTCTTCGCGGGGAAGAACGCCGTCGACCTCGACTCCCTTCTGCAGGGCGTCTATGTCGCCAACTCGAACTACAAGTGGCAGGGTCTCCCGTTCTGGGTGAGCGTGGCCGTGGTGGAGATCGCCATCCTCGATATGCTGGGCAAGGTGGCGGGCAAGCCGCTGGGCGAGCTGATTGGCAAGGTACAGCGCCGTGAGATCGCCGTCTACCGCGCCAGCGGAAACCGTGGCAACTCGCCCGAAGCAGAGATCGAATACCTTCAGAAAGTGGTGGACGAGACGGGAGCCTCGGCCATCAAGTTCCGTCTGGGCGCGCGGATGGCGTACGACGACGCCTCCACGCGCCGGGATCTCGCGCTGATCCCGCTCACGCGCAAAGTCTTCGGTCCGAAGATGGCGATCTACGCCGATGGCAACGGATCCTACGACGTGCCGATGGCGGTTCGTATTGGCAGGATCATGGAACAGCACAAGCTCGCTTTCTTCGAAGAGCCGGTGCCGTTCGACTACTACGAAGAGACGAAGGCCATCGCCGATCAGCTCGACATTCGGATCGCGCTGGGTGAAGAGGAGGGCAGCCTGCGGGCCTTCCGCAGCATCATCGAACATGGCGTAGCGCAGGTGGTCCAGCCCGACATCCTCTACTCCGGCGGGCTGATCCGCGCCATCAAGGTCGCCCGCATGGCTGCCATCGCCGGACTGGAGTGCACGGTTCACATGTCCGGCGGCGGACTGGGGTTCCTGTACGTGGCGCACTTCGCGTCCTGCATCCCAAACCCGGGCCCGCATCAGGAATACAAGGGGGCGGACGACACACTTCCGGTGTCCTCGGATACGTCGTCGCTGACATGTGAGAAAGGCATCCTAAAGGTCCCGACGGGACCCGGACTTGGCGTCACGCTCGACCCGCAGTTTCTCGGCAAGGCAACGGCCGTCACCGCCTGAGCGCCGCGCCTTACGAAGCGATTTTGTCTTCCCGAATCAACAGGCTGCAGATCGGGATGAACACGTTGGCGAAGTAGGCATACCGCAGAGGGGCTGAGATGATCCCCTGATCCATCAGCCACCCCTGCATGCCGACATTCTCGTACCAGGTCTTGATGGCGACTTCGTTCTCTCGCATCGCCACATCGGGCAGGTTAACCGTACAGACCGCCACGGGCTCCGCTTCGAGGCCGTCCTTCACGGCCATCAGTCTCAGACAAATCCGGTCGTTTCTCAAATACCTCGTGAAAGAGAGGACGACCTCCCGGTTCCCGTAATGCCGGACTCTCTTTCCCGCGGCAATATACTGGCACAGCATAGAATGCCTCACGTTGGCCGCCTCGTTGCCATTTTTGTCTTCTTGCGGCCTAGCTCATTATGGTCCCGAACCGTGGCGATCGTACCCACAAATATTCTGTCTGGTACTCAATTTCAACGGAGCCGCACTGACGGGCATCCGCTGGAGCAACCGCTCCGCCATCCGAGCCCTACTCCCAATTCGCGAGCACGCGCGGGAGAAGCATTCGGTCCGCGAATGCCGCCAGCAGGGTGCCCGCGGCGTAGGCGGCGAAATCCCAGGGATCGTAGGTTCGCCCGAAGATCGGGTGGCCGAAATACTGGGCGACCTCCGCGCTTGATATCACCGCAAATGCCGTCAGGCACCGGACAATCCAGGAGCGCAATGGCGGAACGATCTCCTCGCACATCAGCAGGAGGAAGTAGGCGGAGAACGGCAGCAGGATGTCGATCAGATACCCGGTGACGAACGGCCGGAATGGCCCGCGGTAACCGGGGCCAGTGAACAAATGGGCTGCTGCTACTGAGACGTTGATGGCAACCACGACGATCTTGCGGGCAGGGCGGACGGGTGCGGTCATGCGAGCTTCCATCCTTTCCACGACAGGACTCCCGCGCCGGCCAGGAGAAGGAGCAATCCCTCCAGTGGAGCCCGGTAGTGGGCGACGTAGCTGACGAAGTAATAGATGAGTGGGAACGCGGCCAGCGGCATCAGCAGGGCCGCCCGCTGGGGAGGTGTCAGAAGCGGCACCCGGCATCGCAATCCCAGCAGCGCCAGGATCGACACCGGGAGGATTGCCAGCACGCTCCACGGCTGGCTCCACGGCCCGAACCAGAAGTAGAGCGCTCGCAGGAACGTGAGCCGCAGGCACTCGCCAGGATGGCTCCAGATCCACTGTAGCGCCTCCTGCCTGGCGCGCCGCATATATTCGGCCTCGCCCAGATCGCGCACGAGAGTAGCCTCTTCGAGACTCGCGCTGGGGTGCCGGAAGGGCTTCTCCCGCGCGACCATGACATCAATATCCGGATCGGCGCCAGGGTGATTGGCGATCCGGAGTTCCAATCCGAAGTTTCCCCGGATGAACAGGAACTCGTGGAAGGCCGCGTAGTTTCGCCAGGCCCACGGGACACACGCGAGGATGGCGCCAAGGGCAACGCAGGCCACCGTGCGTGGGCGCCGCTGCCACGCCAGTTCGAAACCCATCCAGCCGAGCACAACACAGAGCAGCGCCGGGGAGAGGTGCACCGCCGCACCGCAGCCGATACCCAGCAGAAAGGAGCTGCCCGCCAAGGGTTGCCGGGTAGTCCAGCGGTGCAGGAACGCGACCGCCAGCATCCCCAGCACAATGCCCGGCAGCGGTTGATCGGAGCCGCCGATGACTTCTGCGATGCCCTGCTGCGGCATTAGAGCGCCCGCGAAGCCGCCCAAGACTCCCGCCCCGGCGCCGAGGCCGAGGCGACTGCTCAGCCAGGGCAGCATCGCATACAGGGCCGAAAACGCCGTGATGGCGATCAGCGCCCGGACGTAGGCGGCGGTAAGCGTTACTCCGAACAGGGTGTAGATGAGCCCCAAGAGACCTGCGTAAACCGGGGTCGGGTGCGCCGTGGATCCGGTCGGGATCAAGTAAGGGTCCGCGAATTCCCCGCTCCGGGCCAGCGAGACCGCCACCTTCCCGATCTCGCCAGATGGGCGGAAGTAGTCGCGCGGAAGGAGTCCTGAGACCAGCACACCGCCCCGGATTGCGAAGGCCAGCACGAATATCGCAATGAACGCACGTGCCGGCGACTTTAGAATCCGGGCCATTGACTCCTATTATCGTGAGGCCTGCGCGGCCAGCCGGCAAGTAAAAACGGCGTAGTCTGTATCCGTCGCCGGGAAAGCGCCGTGATCGCGCAGAGTTCCCGCTTAGGCTTCAGCTCGAGCAGCTTCGCCTTCTCGCAATGCGACTACGATTGGTACATGACGAGACTGACCCGCCGCGACGTGCTCTTCGCGCCGGCCGCCTTCGCCGCCCAGGCGGCGCGCAAGCCGAACATTGTGCTGGTACTGCTTGATGATCTCGGTTACGGTGATTTCGGCTGCTTTGGACAGCAGAAGATCCAGACGCCCAACGTGGACCGCATCGCCTCGCAGGGCCTGAAGTTTACTGACTGTTACGCCGGCGGCACAGTGTGCGCGCCATCGCGCTCCACTTTGATGAGCGGCCTCCACCAGGGGCATGCGCCGATCCGGGCAAACGCCGGCACGGTTTCCATCCGGAAGGGGGACTGGACGATGGCCGAAGTCTTGAAGGCAGCCGGCTATCAGACCGGGGGATTCGGCAAGTGGGGGCTGGGCGACGCCTCTGAGGAGGGAGCCCCCTGGAAGAAGGGCTTCGACGAGTTCTACGGCTACCTCCATCAGATCCACGCGCACAGCTACTATCCGGATTTCCTCTGGGACACGGCCAAGATGCAGCGGCTGGACGGAAGGCAGTACACCGCCAGCCTGATCGCGAATCGCTCTTTCGAGTTCATCAGGAAGAACCGGACCAATCCATTCTTCCTCTATTGCTGCTGGACCCTGCCGCACGCCCGCTTCGAGGGCCCCGACGTGGAGCCCTACTCGAACATGCCGTGGACTCAGGGCCAGAAGATGTATGCCTCGATGGTGACGCGCGCGGACCGATACATCGGAACTTTGATGGACACGCTCAGGGAGCAGGGCCTGGACTCAAACACTCTGCTGCTGGTCACCTCCGACAACGGCGCACACAGGGGCGAGGAGAAGGGATTCGACTTCTTCCAATCGAACGGGCCGCTGCGCGGCGAGAAGAGCCAGTTGTACGAAGGCGGCATCCGCGTCCCCCTGCTCGCCCGTTGGCCCGGGAGGGTTCCGGTGGGCAGAACGACCTCGCACGCCACCGCCTTCTGTGACTTCCTGCCGACCTTCGCTGAGGTGGCCGGCGCCAGACTACCGGCCCCGGTGGACGGTTCCTCCATCCTGCCCACCTTATCTGGCGAGACCCAGAAGCCGCACGAGTTCCTCTATTGGGAGGCATCCGCTTACAACCGTCCGAGCAACGCCCTGAACGCAGCCGCATTGCAGCAGGCTGTGAGAGTTGGCCGATGGAAAGCCGTGAAACCGAAGGCCGCGGCGCCCGTCGAGTTGTACGATCTAAACTCGGACATCGGCGAATCGAAGGACGTTGCGGCAGCGAACGGCGGCGTTGTGGCTCGGATGGAGGCCATCATGCGAAGCCAGCATGCCGAGCCTCGCCCGCACGACAACGGCAAGTTCGATTGGGTAAAACCCTCCTGATCGGGTACCCGGCCCGGCCATTCATCCGATCCGGACCAAGCCGTTCGTGCCGACCGACGCGCCAACAGGTTCGCCATCGGCCCACAGACGCGCGGCAGGACCGGGCAACCGGAGTTCTCCGACGGCCGGAAGCGGCGGCAGGTTCTGCCGTGCGCGCCGCCTGCCTGACGCCATTACCTTTGAGCGATCGGCAATGACGCTGAGACCACCCGGCGCCGATACCAGGACGCTCCCCGCAAACTCGAGCTCGCTTCCGTCGCACAGGGCGTAGCCCAGCACCTGGCCGTCAGGGCTGGTGCGGACCATCGCCAGCAGAGCATTGGTCTTCAGCGAACCGCAGGTGAATCTGCGTCCGCCGCCGTCGCGTGTCTCCTCGGGCTGCCACACGATCAGGTCCTGGAAACCTTTGCCTTCGACGACGATGCTGGCCGCACCCTCGGCGCCGGCGGGTTCCGGACCACGTCGAAGCCGCGGCTCCGGTTCGCCGTTGCGGTTGGCGGCGGCCACTGCGAGGTAGCGAACCCGAACGCCGCTCCGGTTGACCCGCAGAAGGCCGAGTTCGATGGGACTGTGCGGCCCCTCGCCCTTCACAATGCGAAAATCGTGTTGCGGGCCGGCTGGCGTGTGGAAGGCAAGACGGCAACCCGCCTGTTCTCCAGCGAAACGGAAGGGGTCGGTAAACGTGCCGCGACCGCTTATTGTTTTGGCGCGCGAATACCATTGCCAGTGGTAGTCCTGGTCACGCTCGCTTCGCTGCATGTCGTCAGCGATGACCACATACGGGCAGGGACCTTGCTTGACGAACAGCATGGTACGCTCGGCACGCACGGCGGGCTGGGACCCGGCGATGGACCGGTCTGCGTACGAGGCGCGCGCATCGCCGCGGGCGTAGTCCGCGAAGCTGCCGGTGGCGGCGCCTGTCATGAACCCCAGAAGCGACCCATCGTCACCGGCTGAATTGGAGCGGTCGGCGGCGGGCATGCCTCCTTCGCCAACGATGATGATGTTGTGCTCGATATCGGCGCCGTGGTGCGGGTGGGTGTAGGGGAAGACGTTCTCGTGCGTGGCGAACTGTTCGCCGAACGCGGTGAACAGAAAGCTATTCATGTCGTAGTGGGAATGGTTGGCGTTGTCGTGGCGAGTGGTGAAGACGAACCACGAGGCGCGTTCGTTATCCCACTGGTCGCGCGCGAAAAGGTATCCGGCCCGGTTGGCGGCGATCCCGAAAAAGGGGGAGGTGGGCAGATCGAGCGAGGCGGCGCTGGCCGGTTGGAGGCCGTCGGGCCGATGGAGAAAGACCCCGGTGGGATTGACGCGGTCGAGGTCGGCATACTTCTCGAAAGTCCACAGCCCGGCGGCGTCCCATATCTCACGAATGCCGAATAGGTAGATGGGCTGGAAGACACGGCGACCGTAGTTAGTGTTGTCGCCGACCGGACCGCAACCGCCCTGCGGCATCCATTGATGGCGCAGGTAGTGCATGGCGTTGACAGCGCCGGAGGTGGGAATGATGTCCGGGCCGCCGAGGCGCCGGACGGCTTCAGCGAAGAGCGTAGGGTTGTTATGGTAGTGCGCGTAACCGGGCCCTTCATTGCAGATGCCGTTGGACCGCCAGGTTTCCGGAAAGTAGTTACGGCTGATCTTGCGGAAGCACTCGGCGTACCAGCGGGACAGGTCAGGATGGCGCGATTCACCACGAATGGAACACAGCAGGATGCCCTGCGCGCCCACCGGGATGGCGCCGCAGTTGTAACCTGCGTCGCGCCACCACCAGCTTTCGGTATGGCGGAAGAGAGCGGCGTTCCAACGTTCCAGGGCGACCAGCAGACGGCTGCGCGTCTCGTTGGCCATGAGCGGCTGGAGCCAGTCCCAGGCATGAGCGAAGGCCTTCGGCCAGTGCTCGGTGGCGAAGAAGTCGCTATCGACCACGCGGTGGAATTCATCCGGGTCGATGGCGGCGGCGACAGCTTCGAAGATAGCAAGCGCGCGCCGGCCGAGCGCCTCATCCTGCTCTACCTGGTAGACCAGGGCCATTGCCTCCAACTGTTCGGCAAGGCGGCCGCCCTCGCGTCCGGCCGCCTGCTTGACGCTGAGCGCGATTTCAGATTCCGCCAAGGCGCGCCGGCGGACGCGGCGCCAGGCTTCGCCCGCCATCCCGCCGTTTGTGGCGCGCCGGCGCATCGCGCCAAGCTCCGAAGCACTGAACGCGATACCTGGATGAGTGCCAGGCGTCACGACAACGTGGTTCCCGGCTGCCTGCGGAGCGGCCGGGGCAAGCACGAGCGAGAGGAACTCCGTGCGTGTCATCGGCGCCGCCGATTCAAAGGCAGTACCCACCCATCGGGACGCAAGGGAATCCTCATCAACCGAATGTGCGTTTTCATCTCCCTGATTACATCACGCCCAGCGGTTGCCCCTTGACACCCGAATTGAGTTCCGTCAATCTGACACAGCGAGCCAGGCGTCCTATGCCCTCATCGCTGGAAGATTCGCCTGCAGTTCTCCCTGCCCTCCTCAACCGTCTGCGGAGTTGGGCAACTGTACGTCATCTGCCGAAACGGATGGCGATCAGCCTGTTTCGGCCCCGGAGAGGCCTGCGCCTCCCGAGGGAAGTGCAGATCGAGGCTACCAGCCGGTGCAACCTGTCGTGTCCTACGTGTTCCCATGCCAAGGAGAGCACAGCGGGCCAGCACCTGACCCCCGATGGACTGCGCACGGTGTTGGACGCGCTGCCGCGGCGGGCCGCAGCAGGTGATCCTCAGCGGCGTCGGCGAGCCGCTCGTGAACCCGCACTTCCTGACGTTGGTGGACATGCTAGCAGAGAGAGGAATCGGATGCGTCTTCTACACCAACGGGACGCTGCTGCGGCCGGAGATGCGGCACGCGCTCCTGGCGCGCAACAACATCCGACAAGTCGCCATCTCTTGCGACGGCGCGAGAAAGGAGACATTTGAATCGCTGCGCCGCGGCGCCGATTTCGACAGATGGAGGGAGAATGTAGTCCAGTTCCTGGCCGAAGCCAAGCAGCGCCAGCGGGCGCCGATTAGGCTTCCCGCCTTCATTGTGGTGAGCAAGCTGAACCTGGACGAACTGCCGGAGATCATCCGGTTGGTCGCGGGACTGGGCTTTGACCGGGCCAATGTGCTGGACCCGATTCCGGTGGACGAGGAATCCGCCGCGATGTGCCCTAGCGACAGCGAGCTCGAAGCGATTCGGAGCGGCATGATCGAATTGGGCAGGCAGCTAGATTTCAGTATCGATACCTGGTTCCGCAGGCCGGGTTCCCGGCGGCGGTCGATTCTGCGATACCTGCAGCCGTGGGAGTTCATGTTCGTCCGGGCCAACGGCGACGTTGCTCCATGCTGCGCCCTATTCGGTTCGGATCAGTCCGCGGTGATGGGCAACATCTTCGTGCAGCCGTTCCATGATATCTGGCGCGGCCAGCAGTTTGGCGAATACCGAGCCAGAAGCGCCGCCGGCGTCAACCCGCGGTGCCGCATCTGTCCGTATTCGTGATCCGCACCGGTGTTCAGGCCCTACGCCCGTCTGAGCAGACCGATGATCGTCATGCCGCGGGAACGCCTCTGAATACTCCGGTGAGAGCCAGATCCGTGAAAAACGTCACCGGATCTTCGAGAGCGTTGATGTCCACTGAGAATGCGGGCTCCTGGCCAACCATCATCAACGTGCCGCCCGGCCGCGACCTGAGCTCGAACGGCGGCGAAAAGGCCGGAGCCTGTGGCACGTAATCAGGTCTGAGGATCTCGAAGTAGTTCGCCGAGACTCTGACATAATCCTCTGGTTCATCGTCCGGCGGATGCACGACAACGTGCCGGTAGGCCAGCGCTTTGAGTTTTTCACCGAGAGCCGGCCACTCATCCTTGCGGAGATACTGGTCGCGGCGGAAATCATCGGTGATGTGCGCCATGTTGTAGGTGTAGCGGATCTCGTTTTCGTATGCGTGATAGCGCTCATGACTCTGTGCCACAATCTCCGGCACTTCGGAGAGGTTCGACCGGAAGGCGATTGTGATGAAGCGAATCTTCGGCGACGCGGAATGCCGGCGAAAGATCGCCGCCATGCGTTCGAGGTTGTCGCGAAAAACCTCGTACCGGCCGAATTTGCGCAGCACGGAAAACAGCTCGGCATCCATCGTGTCGAAGGAGACATTGACGTGGTGGAGACCGGACTGCGCCCAATGTTCGAAGGTGAGATCTTCGATCGGCTTGGCCAGGTTTGTGGTGAACCAGAATTTGCCGCGGTCGGCGCGCGGGATCAGGTCGATCAGGTGATTCAGTTTGGGATGCAGAGTCGGCTCGTGGAGGCAGGAGAGCCAGAATCCGGCCTCTGGAATCACCGGCAAAAGCCGGAGTAAGCTGCGAAAGGTCGCCTCCGTCATCAGCTCAGTTTTAGTTACAGCGCTGTAGTCCACCATGCAGAAGGGGCAGCGCAGATTGCAGTTGTTGACGATGTCGGAGGCGACATAGGCAACGGGGAGGGCACCCACGGGGATCTGTGTCTTGCCTTGCCAGGAGAGTGCGACGTCGCAACCCAGGATGCGCACCGTGATCGCCGGGTTGTCTCCGAAGACCAGAGCCGGCGGCAGAGGCAGATGGAAACCGTGCCGGCCTGAACCGACTCGGGGCTGCTCCAGATCGCCGCGGTATCGGTCAGCCACCGCGGACGCGACGCACTGGCCTCCGCTAAAGGCTTCGACCACTACAGGCTGTCCGGGGCGCGAACGATCAGCCGCCCAACCTTCTATGCGACAAGGGGCCACACAATCCACATACCCGTATCCAGATTTGAATTTGCTGAGTACTTTGTCCAACAGGATCATGCATGATTTCCCCCCACCACCTACGAGTATCGGTCATACCATGACACAAAGGAAAAGAGCACAGATGGAAGTGCAGGCTATCGCGGGCGCGGTTATTGGGCGCCTGACTAGCGTGACCCTTGATGCACCGGTAGGCTGAGTCCTCGGGACAACTTCGCTGAGGGCAACCCGTAGTCAGGCTGGCGGAGCGGCCACGGGGCTGGAAGTTCGCCGGCGGCGCTGTTGAGGGTATTGCCAGGCATCCTACTCTGTAGGCGGACGTGATCCGGGTTCTGGACGACCTCACTGGGATGAAGGCCGCTAACGACGGTAAGGGCTTCGTCATTCGCGGCCTGACGACCGGAGTGGCAGGCAATGCGTTTGAGGCCTGCGGTCGCCCTGCCATCCGTGCTGCGCTGATGTTGAACCGATCTCCAGCGCAGCTCAGGCGGAGTGAAAACGTGTCAGGGCACTTTTGAGATCGCAACCTACTCGTAATGCACCACCTCCGCTGGCATGCACAGACGACGAGCGAGAATTGGCGAGGCGCCGCCGTTACTTCTCGACGACCAGATTATTCTTCACCGAAAACACCCCTGACACTCCGTTTGCGGTAATGTTGGCGATATTCTTATCGCCCTCGTTGGCTACCACTCCCTCGAGCGTCACGTTTCCATTCAATACGATGATATGGATCGATGGTACCGCCGCTAAGGTGTAACGATCCAGGCCAGCTCGCGAGTAGATCGTCCGGTAGAGATCCCGCCTTAGGCGGTCATCATTGGGTGACAGCGGAAGCACCTCGATCTGGTTGTCGACGCTCTCGACACCCTCAATCTGCTTAACCACCTGTTCGGCGGCGCTCTTTAGCGTGGGCCGCGTGACTTGACCCAACAGTGTCACTTTGAATCCGTCAAGTCGATAGGCAAGGTTATCGAACACGCCGTAGTACGGCAGCATCAGTAACTCGTGCCGCACTTCTTTGAGCAAGCGGTTTCTCGCGTCAGGGGTCTGGGCGGAGCAAAGTGCTGGTCCGACCAGCAACGTCAGCAATAGCATCCGATGTGTGAAGTAATTCATTGAGGTTCTCCAGTTCTTTCCATTCATGTGGCCAGTTACGACCGAACTCCGTGAGCTGCTCACGTTGAGATCGGCAAACGTGCTTCCCCGGACCTTGTTATTCAGGCTGGTCGCAGATTCTCCGTCGGGCACGACCATTGCGCGGTCTGGTAGTCCGGAACGGCGCACGGGGTTCGGTCACTGCCATCCAATACGCTCGTAACCCCTGCTCGTGGTTTTTGCCAACTATCCCATTTTTCTGCCATCTCCACCTTGTCGGCGCCGCGCTGTTTTACAAGACGACGCCGCTAATCAGCCGAAGTTGAGGGTCATCTGCGCCGTCTCCACTTTCAACGGCGGCCGGAACCCATGGTTGACATGCGGCACGCTGCGCACTATATCGAGGGAAAATCACCCATCGCTCCTATCTGTAATTTTGCCGTCGAGAGACTCAGCCAGCAGTCCGAGAACGACCCAAACAAGAATGGACATCCGCATTGCTAGCTGCATTTACGTGGCCATCCTGCGAATCGACGCGAGGCGCACGGTGCTCCCGCTGATTCGTGCCCCGCGTGCAAGGCACCATGCTCTGGAGGCTTTCGCCCGGTGCTTGTGCGGGACGAGGCCTTGGTTGGAAGAATCGTTCCGATCGGAGTGCCTATAAGGTAGTTGTTACACTCCATGCGAAGGCTTCGACCCGCAGGTTAATCGTCAAGGTGTCGCGCACAGCATACCGGGCTGGCAGATGGTAGAGCGTGATTGGCGAGATCAATGCCGTCGTTAGGGGAGCGCTGCGATCGTCAGTTACTCCGGCCCCGTACTGCTCGGCGAGCATGTTGAGGGCGTACCGGCTTGCACGCGTGTGTCGCGCAGACGGATTCTTGACTATATTCGGTCATGTGACGCCAGAGCGCCACAGCCGCGATTCCTATGCGCTCGCGCCGGTAAACGTAGACGGCGCACACCTGATCAGGCGTGGGCGCCGGGCAGCCATCCGGACAGGGTGCTTAGCGTGCGAGCGTGAACAAGGGACCACCTTCGCCGGACTGCGCGGGCGAATAAAGGTGTCCAATCCCCGCTCACGCGAAACGAGGAATATCCGGAAGTTGAGTCTGGTAATGGAGTTCTCTGCGAAGGAGATATCACCTCCCGATCGTCAGCCGGATATCGGAATCCTGTACCGGCGAGGCCCCCAGACACTGCCGCGAACCCCACTGCGGCGGCAGAGGGAGGTCCTCCCCACCGACGACAACAGACATCACCTCTCGCTGAACGGAGCCTTTCCTGGCTTGGCCATGCGCTTGCTCCATCCTCTACCAGGAGCGATATATGCCAAACAACTATTCCGGATCATTTAATGAGAAGGTAGCCAACGAGTCTTCGGCCCTCGGCGCAAAGATGTCCGACGGCGCGACACAGTTGAAGGACAGAGTATCGGAACTCGGCCGCAAGGCTGCGGATGCGATAGACGAGAACATGGATTCCGCTGCCGGCGGGCTGGATAAGGCTGCGGCGACGCTTCATGGAAGGGCGGATAACCTTCCCGGCGTCGAGACACTCAGTGGTCTGGCGCATGCAACGGCAGACAAACTCAGCGCGACGGCCGGATATGTCCGGGAGCATGACGTCGACAAGATCATGGCGGACGTCAAGACCCTGGTCAGGAATAACCCAGGCCCTTCGCTACTAGCCGCTGGGGTCGTCGGCTTCCTGGTAGGACGAGCCTTCCGAAGCAGCGATATCAGTTGAAGATGCCAGCGACAGGGGTTCACTTATGGCGATAGCCGACCGGTCCTTTGCAGACGTGCTGGGTGACGTAATTCGCAACGTGCAGGAGATCGTGCGATCGGAGGTCCGCCTCGCCAAGGCCGAGATGCGGGAGGAGGCGGCACGGGCGAAATCCTCTGCTCTAATCCTCATCTCGGGTACAGTGATCACCCTGTTCGCGGTTCTCTTCTGTCTTCTAACGATCGCCGTTTCCCTGGCGTTGATCATGCCGATCTGGGCGGCGACGCTCATTACCGGCATGACATTGGCGGTCGTGGGAGGCATGACGCTACAGGCAGGATTCAAGCGCCTCCGTAAACTCTACCCTACAGCCGAGCGGACCGTTGAAGCTCCCAAAGGAGATTGTTGAATGGAAAATACCGCGAAACAAATAGAAGATCACATCGAGCAAACGCGTGAGTCTCTCGGATCACACCTGGATGAACTGGAGCAGAAGGTCAGGAACGCGACCGACTGGAGGCAGCAATTCCGAGCCAGGCCAACGACTCTCTTGGGTTTGGCGTTCGGCGGAGGTGTCGTCCTGGCCGTTCTCTTAGGAGGGCCGGGCAGGCGCAGCGGAAAGCGCCAACAAGCCGGACCGTCTGCGAGTTCCGAAACGCCTATGAGAACCGGCCAGAGGAGCGACAAGGTCTTGGAGGCGTGGGACAACGTCAAGGGCGCTCTCATCGGGGTAGCCACGACACGCCTTCTGGATTATGCGCGGGAAGCGTTTCCCAGGATCCGGAAGAAAACCGAAAACAGTGAGAATGAGGCAGCCGGCCCTCAGTCCTTTTCAACGTAGTCACGGTGCCCGTAAGTCCAATAGTCAAAGAAAAGACCCATGAATCAACTCAGAGAACTACTCGTAGAAGAGCTACGCGACCTTCTCCATGCGGAGGGGCAGTTGTTAAACGCCCTACCCAAGATGGCCGAGGCCGCACATCATCCTAAACTCAGAGATGCCTTTCTGACGCACCTCCAACAGACCAAGGGCCAGGTGGAGCGGCTGAACTCCGTATTCGAAATGCTCGGGGAAACGCCCCAGGCGAAGCCGTGCAAGGCGATGATGGGTCTGGTTGAAGAGGGCGAGGAGACCATCAAGGATGGCGCCAAGAAGCCCGAACTTGCCGCCGACCTCGGACTGATCGCCGCTGCCCAGCGAGTAGAACACTACGAGATCTCAGGTTACGGCACGGCCCGAACCCTCGCCCGTCAGATCGGTGAGCCAACCGTCGCCACTTTGTTATCGCAAACTCTCGGTGAAGAAGAGAGCGCGGACTTTCTTTTGACGGAACTCAGCAAGCCTCTGATGCAGCAGGCGAGCTCCGAGAGAAACGGGTCAGCACGCAAGAACGCCAAGTCGGAAAGGCAGAGCGCCTGAAGCAACTTCAGGAACAACACTCATATGTATCACCACATCAAGCAGCTCATGTACACCGTGCATATTGGCACGCCGGATCCCCGCTTCGGTAACATGCTCCTGGAACAATTCGGGGGCGCGAATGGCGAGTTGGCCGCGGCAATGCAGTACTCCCTCCAGGGTCTGAATTGCGACGATCCCGACCGCAAAGACATGTTGATGGATATTGGCACCGAAGAGTTGAGCCATCTCGAAATTGTCGGAACGCTCGCCCGGATGCATTTGAAACCGATGAAGAACGGTCGCGCCGCCGCGGAGATTGATCCTCTCATTGCTATTGCAGGCGGCGGTGGAGTGGCTTTGCAGAATTCGATGGGCGACGCATGGACTGCCGACTACTTGAAGGTCACGGGAGAGTTGGACGTGGATCTACGCAGCAACATTGCGGCGGAGGCTCGCGCCAAAATCGTTTACGAACGCTTGATTCACCTCTGCGACGACCCCGGAACCATTGACGCTTTACAGTTCCTGATGACGCGGGAAATCACCCACATGATGGTGTTCACCGCGGCGCTGGAGAGCCTGGGCAAAGAGCGATTCTCCATCGGTGCCATTCCTCCAACGCCGGGGCTGGTGAACCAGTACTTTGACGCGTCCACAGGAATGGGAGACCGGGGCGAGCCGAATGCGCGTGGACCCTGGAACAAGGGCGGAGATTGGGAACTGATTGAGGCGCCCGCCTTCCAGGAACTCGCTTCCGTCCAAGCTGGAACTCGCCATGCCAGTGACGGTGCAGTTGGTAACGGCAAGCGTCAGTCCGCCGCGTCAGGACGCGCGCGCCGGGTGGAGTAACGTCCAGCCGTGTCGGGATAGCGTGACGCATATTTGGACGCCGGATGAGCGACACCACGGGTCGGCACGTTTTGCTTTCACCGCAGGGGACGTCACACGTCATCACGCAAGCTGAAATCAAGAGAAAGGAGACACACCATGAAGTACATAGCGGCCTGGGCCCTCGGCGTTCCTGGCGCATTGATTTTTATCTGGTTCCTGTTGAGATGACGGTGTTTCCACTTATGGCCGGGTAGCGTGTGGCGCTCGTTTGACCCACGCGCCCAACTTTTCTACCCTTTCGAGCCAACCGCTCGAGGCAAGAAAACAAAGAATGGGGAGGGCTAATTCATGGCAGCTTTAAAGGACACGGTGAGCACAGCAATTGAGAATGCCGCCAAACGTGCAACGAAAACAACCCACACGGTCGTGGACAAGTCGAAACCGGCCGTCCATGAGAGTGGCAAAACGATAGAAGAGAAAGGGAAACGGCTTCAGAATGATTCGTGACTTCTGGCCGACGGTCAATCCAATGAGATACTCAACAATAGCTGTGACAATCCTGTTCTGTGCCGGATCTGCCATCGGATACGGACAAGCTCCTGAAACGAGCGCTCCGAAGGCGGATAACACGAAGGTGAACAAACGCGATCGGAACGCAGGGGAAGCCACCGCCGATCAGCAGAAGATGAATGCGACGGACCGAGAGCTGACTAAGAAGATCCGGCAATCCGTCATGGCGGATAAGTCGCTTTCCACCAGCGCACACAATATCAAGATCATCAGCCAGGACGGGGCTGTGACCTTAAAGGGCCCAGTCACATCCGACGCCGAAAAGAAGTCAATCGTGGCAATGGCTGTCGCCGCGACCGGCGATGCAAAAAAAGTGACCGATCAGATTTCGGTCAAGCGGTAAAACTTGATTCACGCTAAAGAGGAACTACAAATGGAAAGCAAAAATACAGCAGTGTTCGGCATTTACAAGAACAGCGCTCATGCAGAAAGCGCCGTCGATCGACTCTCCGCGGCGGGATTCTCGAACAACGACATCTCGGTGCTACTGCCAGACGTGCAAAGCTCGAAGGAGTTTGCACATGAGAAGAACACGAAGGCTCCCGAGGGTGCAACGACAGGAGTCGCCACCGGAGGGGCACTGGGCGGTACGCTTGGACTGCTGGCGGGTATTGGAGCACTTGCCATTCCTGGCATTGGTCCGTTCATCGCAGCCGGGCCGATCATGGGTGCACTAGCGGGCCTTGGTGTGGGCGGGGCGGTCGGGGGATTGATCGGAGCGCTGGTCGGTATGGGAATCCCGGAGTTTGAAGCCAAGCGGTACGAAGGCAGGGTCAAGGATGGTGGCGTATTACTCTCGGTTCACTGCGACACATCGGCTGAGATCTCGAAGGCAGAAGACCTGTTGAAGCAAACGGGTGCTGAAGACATCTCCTCCACCGGGGAAGTGGCTGTCAGCACCCACGGTGTGGAGCCCGAACGGACATCGAGAGATATCTAAGCCAACAGCATCGCGCGGTCACCGAATGGAGTCCCCGAACTCCAGCCACGCTGGAGTTCGTCAGTCAGGCGTCGAGCGTGCAACCGGCCAGAGTCCGGTCAGGCCGCCGCCACGCCGACTGAGTCGGGGATTGTGGTGATCGCGCGCGCCTAATCCACAGGGTGGTGTACACGCCCGCCCTCGAATGCTGATTCCGATCTACTTGGCCTCGAAGAACGCGGCCTGCGAATGCCAACCGGACCGTTTGATCACCGCGCACAAAAGGGTAGCTATGCCTCTTTCATCCAGCGCGGCGGCGAACTCAGCCGGCACCGCTGCCGTCTGCCCCTGACAGTTCACAGGCACGGCTGCCAGCTCCGCGTTCCGGATCGGCGTCACCTGCAGGAGGGTCTCCGACACCGATCGGGCGGCGGGCCGCGCCGGATCGAAGGAGGGCTCAGCCGGCCCCGCGCATGCTCCTCTCATTCTCCGTAGGCTGACTCGCCATGTTCGCGGACGCGCGTTCCCGCACGCGCAGCTGCCGCGTACCGGGATCGAGATTCAGCAGCAAACGATAGCTGCGCTCCGGCGTGCGTGGCGAAACACTACCATCACTTCGTGGGCTGGCGGGCTCGATACCGGAAGGCGCCCACCGCTCCCTTCGAGCGAGAGAAGGAGCGCCCGCAACGTGGCGGCGTCCACGGAAGGCACCCCATCCATGGCCGTTGTGATGCCGTCTACCGCGAGCACGGAGCCGGCAAGAACGAGCAAGTGAAGCAACCCGGCACCCAGCACACAGCCTGTTGAGAGACCCGCGCTGTTGCTCCAGAACAGCAGCAGGATCGGCGCGAACATGGCCGCCGCCGCCAGCGCTATCAGATACTGCTCTTCGTCCTCCCGATGAGCCATTTCGCCAGTGCAAGGCGGGCCTGGCCGGCGCCTTCAAATGCAGCCGCCCGGACCTTCACCTGATGGCGGCGGCCTTCGTATTCAAAATGGGGGTTGACTTGGAGAATTGGCGCCCATGATTCATCTGGGGAAAGTCATCCTTCGCCATCCCTCGGAGCATCGCGGTCCGCCGCTCACCTTGCTTCCGTCGGTTGACGTTTCCGCCCGGGAGTCCACAAGCGAGAACGGAACCCTGCAGGATTGGATCCTGTTCCTGCTGGGTGCGGAGGGAATCCGCCCCACCGCTTTCGGTCCGGCTGCCATCGGCAATGTGCAGGGGCTGGCCGGTGTGGGCCTCCAGCAGCAGGGGGACGTCTGGCTGGAAGTCAGATTCGCGTTCTTCGAAGACGGCGGACGCCTGATGCATCTGGGCCTACTGGTACCCGGAGCGATCAGCGCACCTGCAGAGGCGGTGTGGTAGACCGCGCTCCGAGGCTTCGTTCTGGAGAGACCTCTTGGGCAGAACGTGGCGGTGGGTCCGGGCATGGGAATCGTTCCGGAGCCAGAAGCCGCCGCACCTGTGGAAGAGGCGAGTACCGAGCCGGACCCGCCTGAACCGGCGGCGCCGGAACCGGACGCAGTGCCGCCTCCCTCCCCTGCATTCGCAGACTCGGACCTAGGGTACTACGCGAAGTCGGGTGACGCGGACACGCTGGATCCGGAGCATCCGGTCAATGCACGGCTCCGCGACCAGGGCGTGGGCTTCGTACCGCATGTGCTCGAAACGGACTTGGAGGCCAGAACCGCCGCGCTCGGCGCCGGAGCGATCCAAGCCGTAATCCGAGTGGCGCTCGGTTGGCACGTGAACGACGATGGAAAGCGGACTCTGGTGCTCGACCCGGATGGCAGGATTCAGATCAGCCTGAATCTGATTGCGAGGAAAGGTCGAAGTGTCGATCAGATTGTGGATGACATTCAGGCAGAGGCCGAGCAATCCTACGCGAACCCAGAGCTAGGGCGGTTCGAGGATCAGGGAATCTGGGCGCTGTGGGTCCGGAACATCCTGGTGAACAATGAGCCTATCGAGCAGGCGCACTTGCTGACGCCGTGGGCAAAAGACTCGGCGATGCTGCGCACCCGCGTGACGGCGGATCCCGAGTCCATGCGCTTCGCAGTGAACTACGCGTGCCACATTCTCAAGAGCGCAAAGTACGGCCATCAGGACGATGAGTGCGACGCGCCTGAGCCAGCAATAGCCGCACCGGCGGACGGCCCACCTTGGTGGCCCGGCGCCGAGGAGTTGGAGCGCGAGGATCGATTGGAAGAAGCGGAACGGCTGCTGCGCGACAAGATCCCGAACCTGCACCGCGCCATTGCGATTGCCGAGATGTATCGCAAGCGGCGGATCCGGCTGCGTAGGATCGATCCCGCGAAGGCGAGCGAAGCGCGCAAGCAAGCCGCGGATTGGGCGCGAGCGTATGCATCCTGTGCCAC
>CAYVDY010000004.1:0-39572 GCA_964450255.1 uncultured Candidatus Solibacter sp.
CTGCATCGGCGGATGGATCATTGGCATCAAGGTGGCCGAGGAGGTGCTGAAAGCCTACCTCAACGCGAACTTCAGCACGGATGAGGATTTCAGACGGCGCGTGCGCAAGCTCGACGAAATGGAGAAACGCTGAACTGGGGCGAGGGTTGTCCGATATACTGGCGATTCGATCGATTGGGGAGTCCATATGCCTGATCAATTCACACGGCGCGGCTTTATCGCCGCATCCATCGCACTATCCGCCGCCCAGGCACAAAGCGCATCGAAGACGAGAGTTGGCCGGGTGCCCGGAGCCTCGGTACACCTGGCGCTGAACGCCTATTCGTTCAACCAACCGCTGCGCGCCAAGACTATCGATTGGAATGGCGTCATCGATTACTGCGCCGAGCACGGCATCAGCGCCCTGGACGCCACGGGCTACTACTTTGACAGCTACCCGAAGGCGCCCGCTCCTGCGGTGATCCATGCGCTGAAACGCCGGGCGTTCATGAATGGCGTTTCGATCTGCGGAACAGGCGTGCGCAACGACTTTGCGGTCACGGATTCCGCCGCGCGCCAGCGCGATATCGCCATGGTGAAGGAGTGGATCGAGGCGGCATCGATGCTCGGCGCGTCCGTCATTCGCGTCTTCACGGGCGCAAAGGTCGCTGAGGGCGCCACCTTCGACAAGACGCTGGAGTGGATGATCCCGGCCTTCCAGGAGTGCGCCGAACACGGCCAGCGCCACGGCGTCATTGTTGGCTTGCAGAACCATCATGACTTCGCCAAGTCCGCGGCCGAGACCATCCGCATCACGGAGGCCGTCAACTCCGAATGGTTCGGCGTCATTCTGGACGTCGGCAGCCTGCGCACCGCCGATCCGTATGAAGAGATCGAGCGGCTGTTGCCCTATGCCGTCTCGTGGCAGCTCAAGGAAACGGTCTGGTATGGCCAGAAAGAAGTGCCGACGGACCTCGCGCGCGTGAAGGCGATCATCGACAAGGGCGGCTACCGCGGTGTCCTGCCGATCGAAACGCTTGGCGCGGGCGATCCGAGGGAAAAAGTGGCTCGTTTTGTGAAGCAGGTCCGGAGCGTGTTCGGGTGAGGTCCCCTTCGGACTAGAGCCGTTTGACCCGCCAGTTCCGGTACTCGACTCGCATGGGCGGCCCCACGTGCACCTGTACGCCGATGCTGCCGTTGCGCGGGCGGTTCGGGTCGTCATCGATCACCATGCTCATGAGCTGCCCGTTGACGCTGTGCATCAGGACATTGCCGCGGGCGACCAGATGCATCGAATTCCAGCCATCCGTGATGTAGCGCGCAAGCTCGCGGTTGTCTCCAAGGCGGGACAGGATACCAGGCTTGCGCGTTCCGGTCACGTGGGTCACCTCTCCACGCTGCGCGAGGAACAGGCGCCCCTTCTCCTCGTAGTTATTGCCTGTGTATTGGTTCTTGCCATCGATGTCGCACTGGTAGCCGCGCATCGCAAACCGGTTTGCCGGAGTCACCTTATCCGGGACCACCATGCTGCGATAGTTGATCCCGCTGTTGCCAGCCGCAGTGATGCGGCACTCCACCTTGAGCTCGAAATCCTCCAACGATCCACCCTGCCAGATGACGAAAGTGTTGCTCTTGATGATCGTCTCGGGCGTGATCTCGCCGGTCATGACGCCATCGCTAACGCGCCAGTACGTGGGGTCCCCCTCCCACCCGGCGAGAGTCTTCCCATCGAAGATACTCTGGAAGCCAGCCTCATCGCCTTCGATCTTTTCTGGACGATCGCTCTGTTTGGGCGCATAGGGGGGAGTTGCCGGCTGCTGCGCCAATATCGACCGGCCAGGCCAGGCCGCCAGGGAAGCAAGCAGGAGTTTACGTCTCGAACTTTCTGTCGCCATTGTGCTGCCCATTGTACACGCGCGATGACGGCGAGCGATTGTCCGCTCGCCGTCTTCACTTCGCTGTTCAAAGGTTTAGTCGGCCCAGGTTTCGAACGGCGCCTTCGGCATCCTGTGGCCCCAGGCTTCGGGTCCCCAGCAGCGCGTTCCCACCAACGGCTCGGTGGCACTGGTGTTGACCAGCCGCACGCCGCCGCCGGTCTTGGCCGCATCGTAGGGAATGACGAACTCATCGTCCAGCGGTTCGCCCAGACGAATGCCGGATTTGACCTCCACCTGATGCTTGCCGAGAGTTCCCTTCCCGTGGCTGAAGTGGATGATGCAGAGAGCGGCCGGTCCGGTCAGCACGGTTTCGGCTCCGGGCGCCAACTCGAACTGGCGCAAGCTGAACAGCTCGTCGCCGTTCGGCTTGCCGTAGACACGCCATTCGTCCCTGAAACCGTCGCTGCTCACTTCCTGATCCACCACAGGCAACAGGAAATGCTTCTCTACGATGAACGGGTCCTTGTTCCGGCGCAGATCGATGTCGGACACCAGGCGCTGAACCCGATCCTCGCCCTCGAGCCCTTCCGGCAGGTGGCGGAACAGCAGTTCCTGCCCGAGGAATACCTGGCCGTCCGGGCACAGCACATGGCTCTGGTAGAAGCGGAAATCGTCACGGTCCCGCTGCGGTTCTTCCGTGTTCACCGCCGCCGGCCCGTGCAGAATGCGCGTTGGGGTGAAGAACCCGGTTCCCATGCGGATCAGCAGATTTCGCGCGTGGCTGCGAATGTGGTTATCTTTGCCGGCGATGAAGTCGCGGACGCAATCGGCCAGCATCTCCTCGCTCACATAGTCCATGAGCCCGACAGAGGTGTGGCAATCGTTCGTGTAGCGCTTGTTGCGCCAGGCGTTGAAGTTGTAGGCCTCGGGCTTCCACGGATGCATGTGGTGCCCCAGAGGGTAGAGATTGTCGAACTCTTTGTTGTAGAAGCCGGTGCCGCCCAGAGTGCGGTAGATCGGACCTACCATGAATTCCGGCGCGCCATGAACGGCCGCATCCATTGGGATCAGGAAGCCGTCCGGATGATGGAAGTGGCACAGACCCTCGCCATGAATCCCGTTTCCGGTGTCGGCCAGGATGGCGCTGCCGTTCCATCTTTCATCGATCGCCCACCCATTGGGGCCTTCGGGGAAGTAGTCCGCATCCACCAGTTCCAGGTTCTTGCCCGGAAGGCAGAATTTCCGTCCTACGAAACTCGGAAAACACCGCAGCACGCCGCCTCCGGCTTCGGCCGCAGCCTGCACCGTGGCTGCCGCGCCTTCCTCAACAATCGGCAGGTCGGAGCGGTAGAGCTTGACCTTGAGAGCAGTCCGCGTGTTTGTACTCATTTGATCCTCTTTGGGTTGGGTATGATCCAAGCGACCTATCAGAATAGCAGCACTGAAACAACTCATGCTTACCACCGAGTGTTGGCTGTAGTGTGGTTTGCGAGAAGTGCGTCAGCCCTGTCAATCAACACGATACGGAGTCCCTGCTCGAACGTCAAGCCAGGCTCCTGGGCGCCGCTAGCGGCTACTTCTTCCAGAACTGCGGGATCAGCACCACCACCGCCGTATAAAACTCCAGGCGGCCCGCGAGCATGCAACCAATCAGCACCCACTTGGCCAGCACGGGGAGGTGAGCATAGTTCTCGGACGGGCCAACCGTGCCGAAGCCCGGCCCAACGCTGAACATCGCGGCCGCCACACCGGTCAGGCTGGTCAGCAGGTCCACTCCGCACGAAGAGACAGCCAGGACCGAAACTAGAAACACAAACAGCGAGAGATAAACCAAATTCAGAAGTCCATGCAGGGTGGCCTCTGGAATCACCTGCCCCCCAAGCCGGACAGAGAAGACGGCCCTGCGCTCCGACGTACGCCGCAGCTCACGCTGAACCAGGCGTTCCATCAGCATCACCCTGAACACCTTCCAGCCACCTGCCGTAGAGCCCGTGCATCCACCGATGAACATTAGCGCGAGCAGGATGGAGTGGGTCACGGGAGCCCATTGTTCGTAATCCACCGACGCGAATCCGGTAGTAGTACCGATCGACGCGACCTGAAAAAAAGACGCCCGGAGCGCTGTCGGCAGGTCCATGGCCGTAGTGACAAGCAGGGTTACGGTGATCGCCAGACCTGCCCCGCCGAGAATGCCGAGGTATCCCCGGATCTCAGTATCCCGCACAAAGTCCCGAACTTGACCACCCCGCCACAGGCGGTAGTGCAGCGTGAAATTCATGCCCGCCAGCACCATGAAGACGAGAATGATGATCTCAACAGCAGGGCTGTGAAAACCGGCGACGCTATCCGTACGTGTGGAGAATCCGCCCGTGCCCAGAGTGGAAAAGGTGTGGCACAGCGCCTCGAACCAACTCACGCCCGCCAACCGCAACAACAGGTACTGCGCGAGCGAGAGCGCGAAGTAGATTCGCCAGAGAGCCATGGCCGTCTCCGCAAGCCGCGGCTTGAGCTTCTCCGATCGCGCACCTGAGAACTCCGCCCGATATAGCGCCATGCCACCCGCGCCGATCAAAGGTAGAATCGCGATGCCGAGAAGGACAATTCCCATGCCTCCCAGCCAATGTGCGAAATGCCGCCAGAACTGGATCGGCAGGGACAGGACTTCCACCTTGGGGAGGATCGTCGCGCCCGTCGTCGTAAAGCCGGAAACAGATTCGAATACCGCGTCCGTGAAACTGGGAAACTCCGTCGAAAACTGGAAGGGAAGCGACCCCAGGATCGAGATGGACAGCCAAACCAGGACGGTGAGGAAGATCCCTTCTTTCGAAGTAAGGTCCGATTGCGGTCTCGGCAGGCTGCGCCATAGGGCGCCGCCAATAGCTACCGTGATCGCGAAGGCCGCCAGCATGGGGAGCCAACCGGTCCAGCCAGCGGCAAGCGCGATGGCGATGGGTATCAGCATCGTGGCGCCGAACACCAGGATGAAGAGACCGAGGATGTGGAGAACAGGCAATACCCGGATCATCGCCGCCCAGCCTGCCGCTCATCGAGGAAGGCCGCTTCCAGGTAAGGCACTACCTTTTCCAGGGCAAAGAAAATGACGCGATCGCCGGCTTGAATTTCGTCATCGCCGCGGGGCACCAGCACTTCTCCGTTCTTGCGCATAATGGCCCCAACCACGGCCTCCCGAGGCAACTTCATATCCTTCAGGGGACGCCCGATATAGCGGCCATTGGGCAGCGCTTCAAGTTCGATGGCCTCAGCCGCTTCCTCACCGAACGTCGTCACCGAGTGGACCCGGCCCTTGCGGACGAACTGCAGGATGTGGTCAACAGTCGCCAGGCGCGGATTGACCACGGTCTGGATCCCGAGGCGCTGTGCCAGAGGGAGGTAATTCATCCTGTTCAGGAGGATCACGATCTTGCGCGCCCCAAGCCTCCTGGCCAGAAGACCGGTGATCAGGTTGTTCTCGTCGTCACCAGTCAGGGCAAGGTAGGCATCGATGCCGTCGACGTTCTCTTCTACGAGCGTCGCTGCGTCGCTGCCGTCGCCGTGGATCACAACGGTCTTGTCCAGCAGTCCCGAAACCAGTTCGCAGCGAGCCGCGGAGCGCTCGAAGAGTTTGACACTCACTCCCTGCTTTTCCAGTTCGGCGGCCACCAAAATCCCCAACTGCTTGCCGCCCAGGACAAAGACGCGCGCCAGCGGCGCATCCGGCTGCAGTCCCATGAACCGCATCGTTTCGCGGAGGTCCTTGTCTCTTGTGACCACATAAACGCGGTCGTCCGGCTGAAGGATCTCAGCGCCATGCGGAATGATCGCCTGATTTCCACGGAGGATCATTGCGACCAGGGAGTTCTTTGGTGGTCCCGCCTCCGACAGCTCCATGAGCGTCCTGCCAGTAACCCAGCTGTCGCTATCCAGATTCATGCTGAACAACTGGACCCTTCCGTCCCCGAACTGGATCAGCTCAGAAACCCCGGGCGTGCGAAGAACGGGCAGGATTCTCGACAAAGCCTCGGAGTCTGGATGGATGACGAGATCGATGTGAAGCTTCGCATCCATGCAGACCCGTCTCCAGTCATCAACCTCGTGCGTTCGAATCCTCGCGACCTTGAGCCTGATGGCGAACTCCGCCTGGGCGATCAGGCAAGCCAGGAGGTTGGCTTCGTCGGAACTGGTGACGGCGATCAGCATCTCCGCGCTGTCGGCACCCGCTGCCTTGAGGTGCCGGAAGCTGGACGCGGACCCGCGCAGTACCTTTGCATCCAGCACATGGTGCAGGTGGGCGCAACGATCCTCACTAGCCTCCAGGATCGTCACCTCGTTGCCCTCGCGAGACAGACGCCTGGCGATCATCTCTCCGACTTCGCCGCCACCCGCAATGAGGACTCGCATCGTACGGATGCTACCAAGGACAAGATCTCAAAGAAAGGGCACTTCGATATTGGACGCCTCCACCGGTCCTAACCTGAACCCACGGCGCGTCACCATCCACGGGGCGACTTCGGTCGCCGCTTTTCGCCGCTCCGCTGGGGACCCACCGGGAAACGATTATCCAGAAAGCGCAGTAGCGCAGTTCTCATCATTAAGATCCGTCAACTTGGGTTATACTAGCGCGGACCGGTGTAACCGGTAGCTTCACGAATTGGAGAACTATGATGTCACTGGGCAAGAGAGCGACAGCTGAATTCTTTGGCACTTTCTGGCTGGTATTTGGTGGCTGCGGCAGCGCGGTCTTATCTGCGGCATTCCCTAACGTCGGAATCGGTTTGCTGGGTGTCTCATTGGCATTTGGCCTAACCGTCCTGACGATGGCCTACGCTATCGGACATATTTCTGGGTGTCACCTGAATCCTGCGGTTTCTTTGGGACTGTGGGCGGGCAAACGGTTTCCGGGCGCGGATCTGCCAATGTATATCGGTGCGCAGGTGGCAGGTGGTATCGCCGCAGGCGGGATTCTATACGTCATCGCCAGCGGAAAAGCCGGCTTCGATCTCAGCGGGGGGTTTGCTTCTAATGGCTTCGGCGAACACTCGCCGGGAGGCTACTCCCTGCTTGCCTGCTTCGTGGCCGAGGTGGTGCTGACACTGATGTTCCTCCTGGTGATCCATGGCGCCACCGACAAGCGGGCGCCCGCCGGATTTGCGCCGATCCCGATCGGATTCTGCCTGACGCTGATCCATCTGATTGGCATTCCCGTGACGAACCTGTCCGTGAACCCCGCTCGCAGCACGGGACCGGCGATGTTTGTCGGCGGCTGGGCGGTAGAGCAGTTGTGGCTCTTCTGGCTCGCTCCGATCATCGGCGCGGTGCTGGGCGGCTTCCTGTACCGGTCACTGTTTGAGGAGTAGAATCCGCCGCTGACTGCACGCAGCAACCCGGATTCCGCACATTGGCATCCGGGTTGCTACATAATGGGGCCATGGCCACGCCGCCGCTGAAATACAAGCCGAACCCCAAGGTCCCGAGACAGGTCTTACCCGTTCTAAATGCGGAGTTTAGGGCCACTTCAGCCGAAGAGGTGGCACAGGGCTTCACTGCGGAGCAGGTGTGTGTAGAGGCCCAACGCTGCCTCCAGTGCGCCAAACCCACCTGTGTGGACGCCTGTCCGCTCCATATCGACATCAAGCGGTTCATCTCCCGCCTGGCCGAAGGCGAGTACCAGGCAGCCCACGACGTCATCAGCGAGCAGAGCCCTTTTCCTGGCGTTTGCGGACGGGTCTGCCAGCATGAACTCTTCTGCGAGGACGCCTGCATCACCGGCCGTAAGTGGGAACCGGTGGCCATCGGATCGCTGGAACGCTTCGCTGCCGATCATGCCCGTCTGCGGATGCAAGAGCTGGCATCATCCTATTCCAAGCCGACGGGTCCCAAGGTGGCGCTGGTGGGTAGCGGTCCGGCATCGTTGATCGCGGCCTACGATCTGGTGCGTTGGAACTACCGCGTCACCATCTTCGAGGCACTCCATAAACTCGGCGGCGTACTGGCCTACGGCATCCCGAACTTCCGCCTTCCGCGGGAGATCCTGCGGGAGGAGATCTCGCGGCTCCAGAACATGGGCGTCGAATTCGAGGTGGATTTCATCGTCGGCAAGACGGCTTCGCTGGAGGAGTTGTTCGAAGAGGGCTACGCTGCCATCTTCATCGGCACTGGAGCCGGGCTGCCCTACTTGATGGGGATCCCTGGCGAGAACCTCGTCGGCGTCTATACCGCCAACGAGTTCCTCACCCGCATCAACCTGATGGAGTCTTTCCGCTTCCCCGATGCTCCGACGCCCGTAAGGGTGGGCGCGCACACGGTGATTGTGGGCGGCGGCAATTCTGCGATGGATGCGGCGCGCTGGTCGAGGCGGATGGGCAGCAAGACAACCGTACTCTACCGGCGCGGTCGCGCCGAACTGAAAGCACGGCTGGAGGAGATTGAACACGCCGAGGAAGAGGGCGTCCACTTCGAGTTTCTGGCTGCGCCGGTCGCGCTATTCGGCGACGAACACGGCGCCGTGAAGGAACTGGAGTGCATTCGCATGGAGCTAGGCGATCCCGACGAGAGCGGACGCCGCTCGCCGGTGCCGGTGAAAGGCAGCGAATACCGCATCGCCGCGGAAACGGTGGCCGCTGCCATCGGGCAGGCGCCGAATCCCACGCTGCAGAAGGCGACACCCCAGTTGCTGACGAAGCGCGGCAAGGTGGTGATCGGCGACCACGGTGAGACGTCCATGCCGCGGGTCTACGCCGGGGGCGACGTGGTGCGCGGCGGATCCACCGTCATTCTGGCCATGAAGGATGGGCGCGCCGCGGCGCAGGCCATCCATGAGGCATTGAGCGCGGAGGTGCAATCGTGAGCAATGTGATTCTAGCGAAGCGCCAATTGGCCCCGGAGGTTACGCTACTGGAGGTGGAAGCGCCGCGCATCCAGCGGCGCTGGAAGCCAGGGATGTTCATCATCATCCGGCCGGGCGCCGAAAGCGAACGGATTCCGCTCACAATCGTGGATTCCAACGCCGTGCGGCAGTCCATCACAATGGTGATCCAGGCGATCGGCAAGACCACCAAAGAGGCCGTGGCGCTGGAACCCGGTGAGTCGCTATGCGACCTGGTTGGCCCATTGGGCGAAGCTGCCACGATGACCACCGGCAAACGAGTGGTTTGCATGGCCGGCGGAGTAGGCGTCGCGGAACTGCTGCCGGTGGCGAAGGCATTTCACCAGGCGGGCAACCACGTTACGGCACTGTGCGGCGCACGCTCCGACAGCTATCGGATTCTGCACGACGAACTGGTTCACGCGGTGGATGAGCTGCACTGGGCCACCGACGACGGCTCATTCGGCTTCCAGGGCAACGTGGTGCAACTGCTGCTGAGCATGGCCGGACCGGATACGTTTGCCGAAGGCCACGTGATCGGGCCCATCCCGATGATGAAGGCAGCCGCGGAGGCAACGCGTCACTGGGGCATGAAGCTGCACGCCAGCTTGAATCCGGTGATGATCGACGGCACAGGCATGTGCGGCGGATGCCGCGTCACGGTGGGGCATCAGGTGAAGTTCGCCTGCGTCGACGGGCCTGAATTTGACGCACACCTGGTCGATTTTGATGAGTTGACACGCCGAAACCGCGCTTATCGGGAGATGGAACAGCAGGTGCAGGCGCATCACTGCCGGATCGGCCTGGACGTCCGCTGAGCTTACAGCAGATCCGCCACACGATCCATACAGAGTTGGGCGGCGTTGTCTGTCCGCAGCAGTTCGTCCGCGGCCAGGGCCGTTCCGAAGCGAATCTGAAAACGTCCGTCGGACTCGCTGATGCCGGCAGGCACCGCCGGCACACCCAGGCGCGCCAGTTGCGCAATCAGACGCTCGACTCCGGGCAGCGGCGGATGCAGTGTGCCGGCGTCGCCTGCGACACCTTCCGGGAACAGTCCGATGGGCCGCGTGGCTGTCTTCGCGTCGCGTAGAATAGCCCGAATGCTGCGCGCGGTGAACGCTGGGTTGGCTCCGGCGAACGACACAGGATAGCACCACAGCGCGTGTGCCACCTTGGGCAGCAGCCAGTCGCCGGGGGATGGCAGTTTCAACGGACCGATCCGGATCGGCGGCCAGTTCGCAGTCACCAGCCAACGGACCGGCGGCAACAGCGGAGGCGAGTCCGGACCGTAATGGCGCAGGATCGCCTGCGTCAGCACCGAGGCGGAGTGCAGGATCCAGAGGCCCTTGCGCTGGTAGTGGTTGGCCACAAGCAGGAACCGCGGACTTGCTGGCAACTGCTCGACGCCGGTGATGACAGGCGCCGGGCTCATACGCCCGACGACTGCCGAGGTGAAGGACGAGAGGTCCTTTCGGGTGCCCTTACGGATATGCGGAGTGAGCGAAATCACCTGATCCCAGGGCACGGGATAGGAGATGGGCTCAGACACGCCGTCCCTTCCAATCCGTCGTCAATCCGAGAATGCCCTTGACCATGGCCGAGATCGCGATGGCCTGAAACAGATAGATGGCGAATGGCGCCAGCATGGCGTAGCGCCACGAGCCGTACCAGGGGCGCCACGCCAATGCCGGGACAATGAAGAAGAGGGCGGCGGCGGGCCAAAGGCGCAGATAAGCCAGCAGCAACAGGACCGGCAGCCAGGACGTCATCACGATGGAGGCGACCACCACCAGAAGGGCCGTTCGCAGGTTCACCTGTAGAAAACGGAATGAGTTCTTCTCGAAGCCGCGCCAGAGAGCGCCAAACGAATCGTACATCCGCACATACGCCATCGACTCGCACCGCATCACCCGGCCGCTCATGCGATGACGTTTTAGCAGGCGAGCGAGTTCCACATCTTCGATGACGCTGGTGGCCACGGATTTGTGGCCGCCGAGGAACTCGTAGGACTTGCGGCGAAACAGCAGGCATTGGCCATTGGCGAGCGCTTCGGGCTTGCGCGGATCGTTCACGGCGCGGGCATTGACGCCGGTGAAATAGAGTCCAAATGCGTAAGGGAGCAAAGTCCGCTCCCACCAGGTGAAACACTTCTGGCGCGGGAATACGCTCACCGCCGCCAGGTTCTCCTTTGCCGCATGGGCGAGAAGAGACGGCAGAAAGCGGGGTTCGTACCAGGTATCGGCGTCGACGAAAAGAATCCAATCGGAAGAGGTGTAGAGTGCGCCGCTCCAACACGCATTGGGCTTGCCCAGCCAGCGGCGCTGGAGAGTCTGTGCGGGCCGCACATCGGCTCCGGCTTCTCGGGCACGCTCCGCTGTCCGGTCCGTGGAATGATCGTCGACAACTACCGTGAGCGTATCCGGAAAGCTGCGGACACAGCGGCCAATGACAGCTTCCTCGTTGCGCGCCGGGATGATGACGCAGTGGTCCTGGGATGGGGTATCCGCTGCCTGCTTCAGTTCGGGAAGGGCTGCGTACTGCGCACGGGAGCGGCCCGCGAACAAGAACATCGCCGCCGAAAGCACTCCGGCAAGTATCAGAACGGCCTGAATGGAAACAATGGCATCGATCATCACTACAGTTTCTTGATGGTTGGACCGGAGACACCGTCTGGGAAAAGCGGCTTCTCCCGCACAGCCTGCCAGCGCCCGTCGCCATCCATGGCGCGCGCCTCCACCATGGTAGCGCCAGGAGCGGTCAAACGCGCTTTCCATCGAGTCAGCGAATACGGGGAGAGAGGCGTATCCAACTCGGCGTCCACCCAACTGCCCTGCCCTGCCCGGACCTGCACCTGGCGCACTCCGCGCATGCCTGCAAAGGAGACACCGCCCACCACCACCCCGTCACCGGCTCGGCGCACGCGATCAAAGTAGCTCATGGTGTGAACCACAGGTTCCTTCGTGTACCCCATCTTCGGCCAGGTTCCGAAGTACGGCCGTGTGACGAGCCGGATCTCGGCCAGCCACTTCACGGACTTGAATCCATAGTAGCGGGGAGCGAGAAGACGGAACGGGAAGCCGTGGACCCGGTTCAGGGTCTTTCCATTCATCCCGATCGCCAGAAGCAGTTCCTCCGAAAATGCAGCCGGCATGGGAAGCGAATCATCGTGGCCGTCTGTCCCGATAAACGCGACTTCGACGATGCCGGCGCCCGCGCGCAACGGATCCACCAGTTGCCGAAGGAAGATACCGGACCATTCCGCCGTACCCATCAGATTGGAGTTGAGGGTATTCGATACGCAGCGCATGGTGGTGTAACGCTGAATGCGCGGCAGCGCGAGTAACTCAGCGTAGGAATAGTTCTTGTAGGGACGGCCATCCAGGGTGACCTGCAGGCGCCAGGTGCGTGGGTCGATCACCGGATCCACGGAGTTCTTGCTCATGCCATAGAACGAATCCACGCTGGTGATGATGGGCCGGACGAGTTCCGGTGCAAAAGTGTCAGCCGGCTGAGCATAGTTCCAGAGAGGTGCCGGCTCAACGGCACGGGCGGCGTAGGCGCGATTGCGGGACCAGGACTCAACGGCCACAGCAACAGTCCCGGAGGACATTACCAGCGGCACGGCGACGGTAGAGGCTAGAAACTGGCGGCGCGACGGATCCGGCGCGGTCTGCGGCTTGCGCAGCAAGTTCCAGCCGAAGACAATCCCGAACAGCGTGAAACCGAGGACTGCCAGCGCGCCCGTGGCGGCAAAGGGCTTCGCCCACTCGCCGCACGCATCCAGGATGGCGACCGAGTACTCATTCGGAGTGCGCGCCATGATCCACTCAGCGATCCGGTCGGTGAGCAGCGGCCACCCGAAGATCAGGAAGCCAAGGTAGTTCACGGCGCAGAGCGTCAGCGCTGCCAATGAAGAGATGCGGATACTGCGTTGGAGCATAGCGTTCGGGCGGTAATCCAATACTTACGCGAGGTGGGCACCACGGCGCGCCGGTGGAATACATCATAGTCGGCGCTTTCGATGCGGGGGAGAATCTGGCTGTAAACCTTCGCCGCGATCTCCACGGCAAAACGGCCGCGGGAGTGCAGAGCCGGCAATCCCTGCAAACCCGATTCATAGTATTGCCGGGCGCGCGCCTCCTGAAACCGCATCAGGCTGCGCCAGTTTTCGTTCCGGGTGGCGGCGCAGAGATCGCGTTCGGAGTAGCCGTAGCGCTCTAGCTCATCTTGCGGCAGATAGACACGGCCCCGGCGCAGATCCTCGCCGACATCGCGAAGGATATTCGTCAGTTGCATGGCAATGCCAAGATCGATGGCCCGCTCGTGGGGCTGGCCGCGAAATCCGATGACGTGCATCATCATCAGACCGACGGTGGACGCAACGCGATAGCAGAACAGGTGCAGATCGTCAAACGTAGCGTAGCGGGCCTGCGTGAGGTCCATACGGCATCCAGCAAGCAGATCCAGGGGGTACTCGTGCGGAATGTGAAAACTCTCCACAACGCCGGCAAAGAGGCGTAGCGTGGCATCGGCCACGGGGCGTCCTTCCAGGGCGTCGCGCAGGTCTGCTTCCCAGATATCGAGATCGGCCTTGGCTTTGGCGACGCTCGGCGCTTCATCCACCATGTCGTCGGTGGTGCGGCAGAACCAGTACACAGCGTGGGCCGCCCTGGCCAACTCCGGTGGGAAGAAGCGAGTGGCAAACGCGAAGCTCTTTGAGCCACGAGCGATGGCGCCGGCGGCGTCCGCGTAGAGTTGCTCTAAACCGGCACGTTCTGGCAAATGAGCTTCTCCACGATCCTGGCTGAAGAGAGCACGCCTGGCACGCCGGCTCCCGGATGAGTGCCTGCGCCGGCGAAATAGAGATTGGGAATGTCTTCGCTCTGGTTGTGAGGGCGGAACCAGGCCGACTGCGTAAAGATGGGCTCAAAGGAGAAACCGGCTCCGGCATAGCTGTTGAGCGTGGTCTCGAAATCGAGCGGCGTGAGGGTGCGGCAGGTCGCCAGGTTGTCCAGCAATCCGGGCATGTAGCGATCATTCAGGAACTGAAGCACGCGCTGCCGGAAGGGCTCGTTCTCCTGAACCCAATCGATGCCTGATTGCTGATTGGGCACTGGAATCAGGGCGTAGAAGCAATCGCAGCCGTCCGGCGCCATGCTCGGGTCGGTAGCGGAGGGGCGGTGGAGATAGATGGAGAACTCCTCGCCCAGCACTTTTCTGTTGAAGATGCCGTGCAGGAGTTCCTTGTATGTGGGGCTGAGCAGAATGGTGTGGTGCCGGAGTTCCGGGTACTGCTTCTTCGTGCCGAAGTACATCACGTAGAGGCCCATGGAGTAACTCATCTTCTCCATACGGCGATCGGTATTCTTGCGCCGTACCGAGGGAGGCAACATCTTGCGGTATGTGTTGGCCACGTCGGCATTCGACACTACGGCATCGGCGGAGATGATGCGGCCGTCCTCGATTTGAACGGCACTGGCCATTCCGTTCCGCACCAGAATCTGCTGGACCGGCGAGTTGAGATGGATGCGTCCCCCTAGCTCTTCAAACACCCGGCCCAGGGCGGCCACCAGCGCGCCAGTTCCTCCCATGACGTAATGCACACCCCACTCACGCTCCAGGTGATGGATCAGGGCATAGATGGAAGTGGTTTGAAACGGATTGCCGCCCACCAGCAACGGATGGAAGGAGAAGACCCTCTGCAAGAGCGGATCCTTCACGTACTGCGCAACGAACTGGAAAACCGTTTTGTGAGACTGCAGGCGCAGCAGGTCCGGCACGATCGCCAACATGTCGGTTAACTTCAGAAACGGCTTGTCGGAGAGCTCCAGAACGCCTTTCGGGAAGATCGCCTTCGCCTGCCGTATCATCTCCTGGTACCCCTCGACGTCGCCCGGTGAGAATTCGGCGACACGACGCACAGTCTCGGTTTCGTCGTTGTTGTATTCGAAGTGCCGGCCGTTATGGAACTCGATGCGGTAAAAGGGATCCACCGGGACGATGTTGACGTAGTCCGCCGTCCGGCGCCCAGCCTGGGCGAAGATGTCGTCGATCATGAACGGCGCTGTGATGACGGTGGGTCCGGCATCGAACGTGAATCCGTCCTGGCGATAGACGTAGGCGCGGCCACCTAGCATATCGCGGGCCTCAACCAGATCAACCTGGTAGCCCCTGGATTGAAGGCGAATGGCGGTCGCCAGCCCCCCAAAACCGCTGCCGACAACGACAATGCGGCGCTTTGCGGGTTGGCGAGCTGGAGAATCCGAAATGCTGATGTGATTACTGATTGCAGCGGGCATGGAGGTAGTCGATCAATTCGTGCAGTTCTGAAGCAGCCGGATCGAAGGCGGCCAGATGGGATCGAGCCTGATCGAGAGCGCGGCGCACATCGGAGAGTTGGGTGATCTCACCATCCAGGTAGTCGTCGACAATCTGGAATGCACGGCCGAAATCACGCGAGAACGCCCGCAGTGAACGGGCAATGCTGCTGTCCTGGTCGCTGAACATGAGGCCGGCATGAGCCGCCAGTTCAAACAGCGGCACCGTCTTCATCTCGTTCACCTTGCCGCGCAGGCGGTCTCGGTCTTCAGCCTGGACCTTCAGATCGAGGTCCTGCCCTTCACAAAGGCCGGCGGCGTCGAGGACCCGAAGTAATGCGCACTGGAATGAAATTAAGCCCGAAACCTGAGCCGGCGGGCAGGGTTGCTCCACCACACCGCGCGAGGCAAGGGCCACCAGACCGAAGGCGGAAAGCAGCGCAGTAGCTTCGCCGAACGCAATGTGCGTGGTGGGCCGGCCCCTTCGCGTCCTCTCATCATCCATGCAGGGGAGGTCATCGATAATCAACGATGCACAGTGGATGAGCTCCACGGCAGAGGCGGCTCGCAGAGCAAGAGGCCCGTCCTGGCCTGACAAACGGGCAATTCGCAGCGCCAGGATCGGTCGGATTCTTTGGGCTTGGCCAAGAACGGCATACTGCATCGCCTGACGGAAGGGCGTTGCAGACACCCCGCCCGGGTGCAGCAGAGCGTAGAGGTGGTCTTCTGTGATCGCCCGGTCCGATGCCAGAGCGTGGTTCAAGGAAGTTGCTGTTCTGAGTGTTTGGACTGCGGGCGGCATCGCCTAGTCTGATTCGAGAATCCTCCGGGGGATTCCATTTTGTTTCAGCGGGGTGTAGAGATTGAGCGCATTGCCCCAGGAGTGGTTGGTTTCACCCAAGGAAATCCGGCTCGTTCATTGTTGTGTTTTTCGACATGCACTTTCAAGTCAATGATAAAAAATGACTTGACGACAGGACGCGAGCTGAGATAGGTTTGGCGTGGATCGTGCAATGCAGATCCTGAGCCGTGTAATGCGGCGAGACCGCAGATCAAAGGTATTCCTAAGTGAAGGAGAGCAACATGCGTTTGCATCTACGCTCTGGCGGGTGGATGAAATGGACTCTGGTTGCAATGGTGCTGGTGGCGTCCACAGCGCTGTTGAGCACAACGAAGCCACAATTCACCGAGCATGACAAAGCGTTCTACGCCGATGAGGCGATGGTCAATTTTATCCGTCCGGGCCTTGTGTTCAAGATCCTGAGCCACGAGATCGCCAGCGACGGTACGGTAAAGGCCCGTTTTAAGATTACGGATCCGAAGGGTGTTCCGCTCGAGCGCGAAGGCATCAACACGCCCGGCACGATCGCCTCGAGTTTCATCCTGGCTAAGATCCCGAACGATAACAAGTTCTACCAGTCGTACACGTATCGCACGAAGACCAGCACCTATCCGCCGACTGCTGGCAAGCGGGCCACCCAGGCCGGCGCGGATACGGGCGGAAATTACGCGAAGGTCGCCGACGGCGAGTATGTGTACACCTTTGGCTACAAGCTGCCGGCGAACTATGAGAAGGATGCCACGCACAGCATCGCTGTGTACGGCAGCCGGAACCTCTCCGAGTTTGAGATGGGCACGAACTATGCCACCGATATTTACTCGTTTGTGCCTGCCGGAACTCCTGTGGTGAAGGTTCGCGACGTCTATGATTCCACGGCGTGCAACAAGTGCCACTACAATCTCTCCTTCCATGGCGGCTCGCGGGTCGGTGTGGACGTTTGCACGATGTGCCACACGCCCGCCTACACGCTCAACAACGTTACGGTCAGCAACCTGAACCCGGAGACGGACCAGACGATCGACATGACCGCAATGACGCATAAGATCCACATGGGCGCCAATTTGCCCAGCGTGAAGGCCGGGAAGCCTTATCAGATCGTTGGTTTCGGCAATGCGGTCAGCGACTTCTCGAAGGTCAACATGCCCTCACTGCCGAACAACTGCCAGTGGTGCCATGAGAAAGACAACGACAAGGCCACGCAGAAGGATGCGTGGTTTAAGAACCCGACCCGTGCCGCCTGTGGAGCCTGCCACGACATGGTGAATTTCAACACGGGCGAAGGCCACGTGGGCATACCGCAGTTCAACGACAACCAGTGTGCCAACTGCCATATTCCCGAAGGCGAGATCGACTTTGACGCCTCCATCAAGGGCGCACACGTCGTCGCCGACAAATCGTCCTTGATGAAGGGCGCCGTGGTGAAGATCCTGAGTGTCACCGACACCAAGGCCGGCCAGAAGCCCACCATTACGTTCTCCCTCAGCACCCGGAGCGGCGACCCGCTGACGGTGGCCGAGTTGATCCCCGGCACCGGCGGCAGCGGCCGCCTCGGCTTCACGCTGGCCGGACCGGCGACTGACTACGGTACTGGGATCGGTACCGCGACAACCAAGGGCTACATCCAGGACGCCCCCGTTGCCTCGGCCATCACCGGTTCGCCTGCCTCTTACAAGTACACGATGAATACCGCCATCCCTGCTGACGCAAAGGGAACCTGGGTACTCGGCGTGGAAGGCCGGTCCAGCGAGAAACTGCTGGCCGGTACGCTCAAGGAACGGACCGTATCTGGCGGCATCATCAACGTGGTCAACTACTTCTCTGTGGATGGGACGGCGGTTGCCCCGCGCCGGACTATCGCCAACACGGCCACCTGCAACAACTGCCATTCGTTCCTTTCCCTGCATGGCGCCAACCGCAACCAGGTGGAAACCTGCGTCATCTGCCACAACCCGGCGATGACGGATGCGGCTCGCCGCCCGGCTGACAAGATGCCGGCGGAGTCCATCAGCATGGCGTCCATGACGCACCGCATCCACACCGGCGGCGAGCAGCCCAATGGCTATTCGCTCTATGGCCGTGGCGGCGAGCTCAACCTGGATGCAGCCTCCTTCCCCACACCGGCATCGATCACCAACTGCAACCAGTGCCACGCCGGTGGCTCGCAGAGTGTCGTCCCAGCCAAGGCCGTTCTCAAAGTCACCGATCCGCGCGGCTGGATTACCACCGCCGGCGCGACGACAGCGGCTTGCCTGTCCTGCCACTACAGTGTCGATGCGGCCTCGCACGCGCTGGCCAACACCACCACGTTGGGTGAGAGCTGCGGAGCCTGTCACGGGCCGAACAGCGAGTTCTCAGTCAACAAAGCTCACGCTCGTTAGTTTGCGATGATACAAGGGGCAGCGCCTTTTCAGGTGCCGCCCCTTGTTGCACGCCAGGAGAAACCATGATCTGCCGAACGATCGTACTGCTCGTCGGCCTGGGAGTGGCTAATTGGGCGCAGGAAGCCAAGCCTGCAACACCCGCCGCACCCGCGCCGCCCGCCAAGAAAGAATTCATCGGTTCCGAAACCTGCGCCGGATGCCACGAAGACATCAGCACCGGGTTCAAGAAGAACGCACACGCCTTCCTGGAGACCAACAAGAAACGGGGTTGGGACGGGAAGGCTTGTGAGTCTTGCCACGGTCCCGGCTCAGTCCACGTCGAAACCAATTCCGTTGACGATATCCGTAGCCCGAAGCAGATGAACGCCGGCGCCATTGACCAGATGTGCCTTTCCTGCCACAAGAACCAGCCCACTCATGTCGGCCGGTTGCAGGGCAGCCATGCGCGCAACGGCATTGCCTGCACCAGCTGCCACAACATGCACAAGACCGGTGAAGAGTCCAGCTCCTACCAATTCAAGAAAGCCTCCGGCATTAATAAGAACTGCGCCAGCTGCCACAACAATGTTTGGGCCTCCTTCCAGAAGCCGAATCGCCATCGCCTGCCGGAGGGCGCGATGAGCTGCACAAGCTGCCATAATCCTCACGCCAGTTTCCTGAACAAGAACATGCGCCTGGCCAACGCCAACGAACCGGGCTGCTTCTCCTGCCACTCCAACAAACGCGGGCCATTCGTTTTCGACCACGCGCCGGTGCGGAACGAGCCCTGCACCGTCTGCCATGAGCCGCACGGTTCGGTGAATCCGCGCATGTTGACTCGCGCCACCGTGGCGCCGATGTGCCTGGAGTGCCACTCGAATCTACGTTCGCCCTCGGCCGCGGGAACGGTCGGCGGGGTGCCGCCGGCGATCCATGATCTGCGCAATCCGCGCTATCAGAACTGCACCATTTGCCACCAGAAAGTACACGGTTCGCACGTGAATCGAGCGTTGCTGCGATGAAGATCCTACTGGCTATGCTCCTCCCGCTCACGCTTCTGGCGCAGGAGTCTGCCGTAAAGAAGGAAGCTCAAGCCGAGAAGAAAGACGAGAAGGCCGCCGCTGCTCCTGCATCTGAAGCGCCTGCGCCGGATACGGAGAAGGTCTTCACTGGCTACATCGACGTCGGCGCGCGCTGGGTGGGTCACGCAGGCGATTACAACACGTACCGCAGTATGGTGAACCTCAGCCAGGGCGTGCGTCTGGTGGGCATGGACTTCTCCATCGTGCCAAAAGAGAGCAAGCTCTTCGACACGGCCCGCATTCAGGCGAACAACTGGGGCGGTGATCCGTATAACACGGCGCGCTTTGACGTCCTCAAGAAGGGGATTTACCGCTACGACGGCACCTACTCCAACATCGCGTACTTCAACTATCTGCCCTCGTTTGCAGATCCGACCATCGGCAGCGGCAGGTTTTTGAACCAGCGGGCTTACGACACGGCGCTGCGCAACTCCGAACACAGCCTGGAATTCAATCCGGGCGGCAAGTTCATCCCGTTCGTCGGCTATCAGCGCAGCTCGGATTTCGGCAACGGCGTCACCACGCTGGTCGAAGATCGCAACGAGTACCCGATTCGCAACGGCATACAGTGGAACCAGAACCTCTTCCGCGCCGGCGCCCGCATCGAGATGAACCGCTGGCACGCCACCATCGAACAGGGCGCTACCAGCTTCAAGGACGATCAGACGGTATACTCCACGGAGAGGACCAACGGAAACCGGACCCAGTCCTATCTCGGGCAGACTCTGTTCCTGTCACAGGGCCAGCAGTTCTACCGGATCCGCGGCGACGGACCTTACACCAAGGCGCTGCTGACGGCCAATCCCTTCAACTGGCTCGATCTTTCCGGCCAGTTCATGTACACGAAGCCTGACACCTACTCCACGTTCAACCAGAACGTCGCAGGCAATCTGGTCTCGCCGGAACTCTTCCTGTTCTACCCGCGCGGCACCGATTACTTTTACGGCGACGCGCGCATGCCCCGCACCTCCGGCGGCCTGAACGCGGAAGTACGGCCCTTCTCCCGCCTGCGGATTCGCCAGACGTGGGAAACCGACAAGTTCACAAACACCAGCAATGGCACTCTGACGTCCGCGGCAATTCCGGCTGCTGGCGCCGCCATCAATATCACCACTGCGGTCTCCGACCGGCTGGAAGTGACCCGCAGCCGGCTGCAAACCGAGGGACTGCTGGACATCGGCAAGGGCTACACGGTGCGCGGCGGCTACCGCTATGAGTGGGGCGAATCCCTGCTCCGCGCTGCCTCCTACGGCGGGTCCAGCCCCAGCGAGCGCGGCGAGCTCAAGCGCCATGTCGCGCTGGCCGGCTTGCAGGCGCGTCCGGTGAAGGCGGTCACGTTGAACGCCGACGTCGAGATCGGCGACGGCGTGAAGACGTACTATCGCACCGGGCTCATGGACACCAAGCGCTACCGGCTGCAGGGCCGGGTCAGCCTGCCCAAGAACCTGGTCTTCGGCGCCATTTACAGCCGTTTTGAGAACGAAAACCCAGCCGAAGGCGTGAACTACGCCTTCACCTCGCAGGCCGCGTCCGCGAATCTGCAATGGCTGCCGGGCGGCGGCAAGAACATCACCATCGTCGCCGACTACACCTACTCCAGCATTCGCAGCGACATCAACTACCTCTACCCGCTCGGCCTTTTCCCACTTCAGTCGCTCTATCTCGACAAAGCGAACACAGGTACGCTGATGGCTGATCTGCGGCTGCCCCTCTCGAAAGCCTACGCCGGCAAGCTCAGTTTCGGCGGATCTTTCGTCACCACGACCGGCACGCGCCCGTCGGAATACTATCAGCCGCTGGGCCGCCTGCAATTACCCCTGACGCCCAGGCTGGAGTTTTTCTCCGAGTGGCGCTACTATGGCTTGACACAGGCCAACTACACCTATGAAGGGTTCCGTTCACACAACTTCATGGGTGGTTTCCGGTTCGTGCTGTAGGAGACGTCTTCATGAAACTATGTATTACTCTGGCGGCGGTTTTCGCGATCGCCGCTCAGGGCGCGATGACAATCGGCGACTCCCAAAAGGGCGCCGCGCTGTTCAAGAGTCAGAATTGCGTCACCTGTCACAGCGTCAACGGTGAGGGCGGCAAGACGGGCCCGGATCTCGGCAAACGGTCCAGCCGCGGCTATACGCCGGCGGATCTTACCGCGCTGATGTGGAACCACGCGCCGCAAATGTGGACCGCCATGGATACCGCTAAAATAGCGCGGCCGAAACTGAATAGCGAGCAGGCTGCGGATCTGTTCGCCTACTTTTTCGCCGCCCGCTACTTCGAACGGCAAGGTGACGCTGGACGCGGCAGAAAAGCATTCGCCGACAAGGGATGCGCGGAGTGCCACAACCTCTCATCGTCCAACGGCGGCCCGGCTCCGGCCGTTACTAAGTGGGAATCGGTGGCTGACCCCATCGAGCTTGCCCGCCAGATGTGGAATCACTCCACCAAGATGCGCGATGCCATGAAGGCAAAGTCCATCAAGGTTCCGGAGCTGACCCCTGCGGAGATGAATGACATGACCGTCTATCTCCAGAACCTGCCGGCAACCCGCAACCTGAAACCGCAGTTCGCACCGGCTTCCCCGGAAACCGGCGAGATGCTCTTCCAGGTGAAGGGCTGCGGCGGATGCCACAAAGATTTGAACGCCCTGGCCAAACCGGGCGGATTCCGCACATCCAGCGACTTCGCTGCCTCCATGTGGAATCACTCCGCGAAGATGCAGGTCAAGTCCGAACTGCGGCCCGAGGAAATGAAGCGGATTGTGGGCTATCTTTGGGCCCTGCAGTTTGCGGCGGAAGGCGGAACATCGGCTCGCGGCGCGAAGGTCTTCGAGGCCAAGGGATGCAACAGCTGCCACGGTAAAGGCGCTGAACGCGCACTGGCACTGGGCAACCGGGCCAACTCTTACGAGATGATTGCGGTGCTGTGGGGCCACGGACCGGAGATGCAGAAGCAGATGACCAGCAAGGGCATCGCCTGGCCGCGCTTCCAGAACACTGAGATGGTAGATCTGCTGGCCTATCTCAGAGGCCGGTAGCGGAACAACTCAACTACGTCGACTGAGGGCGGCCGTCCAGGCCGCCCTTAATTTTTCTTCCAGCTCCGGAGGCGCAGGCGGACACTTCTCCGTGCTATGGAATTCCTTCGAAACCGTCTGGCACTTTTTGAGCGAGTTCAGAAAGTCGATGCATGGCGGGCAATCGGCGATGTGAGCTTCAATTTCGGCGCAGTCCATCTCCGGCAGCTCTCCATCGATGAATTCGGAGAGACGCGCGAAAACTTCCAGACAGGCAGGATCGCGATGATTGTGTTGATGCGTCACTTTGCCACCTCCAAATACCCGGCCAAGCTCTTGCGCAGAGCCAGGCGGCCACGATGCAGCCTCTGTTTGAGCGTGTCCTCGGCGACATCGAGAACCTCGGCGGCCTCAGCCGTCGAAAGCCCCTCCACGTCACGCAGTAGAACCGCCGACCGATAAATATCCGGCAACTCCCGCAAAGCCCGCTCCAATTCGCTATTCAACTCAGACCGAAGCACCTGCTCATCCGGCAACTCCGAGTCGTCCGGCACCTGAATTGAGCGCTGCTCGCCTTCGGCGCCCGGCAGCAACTCGTCCAACGACAGCTCCCGGTCCGGAGCAAACACGCTCTTCCGGCGTTTCATCAGGCAGTAGTTCTTCGCGATGCGAAACACCCACGCCTTCACTTTTTCCGGATCCTGCAGCTTGTCAAAGCTCTCAAAGACCTTCAAAAGAGTATCCTGCGAGACCTCTTCCGCGTCCTCTCTCTGCCCGCACATCAGCCAGGTGTACTGGAAGATGCGCTGTTGAAAGGACTCCACAAACGGCGTGAACGCGGTGGCGTCACCGGCCAGCAGGCGGCGCGCCCACTCGACCTCAGGAGCATTGCGAACTTGCGGCTGCACTCATCTAGGATAGTGCAGCGACGCCTGTCCGCACCGACAAAGAGATCGACGGCGGCATGAGCATCGTGTTCTTGACCAGGCACTTTTCGGCCGAGCGCCGGACGCCGTCGGCATCCTTCTCGCTCAACTCGGTTGGCGTCTCGATGGTGAGAACAAATTGGTCGAGCCGCGCCGGATTCAACACCTTCTCGGCAGTGACCTTCACCTTTAGCCCCTCGCTCGGGAGCTTGCGTACATTCAGATACTGGACTGCGTAAAAGCCGGCGCAGGTGGCCAGGGACGCCAGCAGAAACTCAGGCGGGGTCATGCCTTCGTCTGCCCCTCCGTTATCGAGAGGCTGATCGCAAACGATCTTGTGACCGCGCGTTTCCGCTTCAAACTGGACGTCACCGAGGTAATTCACAGTAAGTTCCATGGTTTTGTCTCTGCCGTGTAAGATGCTCCGCGGAGGAAAAGGGTGACATGTCACTTACGGCACGAAATCGCATCATGGTTCTCGTGAGAACGAGAATCGCATGGCTGAGTCTTCTGGCCCTGGGCGCAACAGCGCAGGAGCCCCTGACATTAAAGGACGCGGTGCGGCAGGCACTGGGCCACCATCCCGGCTTGGACGCAGCCTCTGCACGCATTCAAGCATCTGAGGCACGCATCGGACAGGCGCGCTCGGGCAGACTGCCGCGCATCCAGTATATGGAGAGCTTTCAGAGCGGCAACAACCCTGTCTACGTATTTGGCGCCCTGCTCACACAGCGGCAGTTCACCTCGGGGAACTTCTCGCTGGATCAGTTGAACCGGCCTGATCCCCTCAATAACTTCCAGTCGCAGGTAGTGGCCGAGCAGCTCGTCTACGACTTCGGCGGCTTAAAGAATGGCATCCGCGCCGCTGAGATCGGCAAGCAGATGACGGAGCAGGAGAAGAAGTCCGCCGAACTGATGCTGGTGGCGGGAGTCGCTCGGGCGTACCACGGTGTCTCGCTCGCCACGCAGGCGCTGGAAGTGGCGAAGGACGCGCTCAAGACAGCGGAAGCCGATCAAAAGCGGGCAGAAACGGTGCGGAATGCCGGTATGGCTACCGACGCCGACGTGCTGTCGGTGCAAGTGCACGTGGCCTCGATGAAGGAACAGGTGATCCGGCGCACCGCCGACGTCCAGATCGGCAGCGCTGCATTGAATGAGGCTCTGGGGCTGCCCTTGGATACGCCGCACACGCTCACCACTCCGCTGACGCCGGTGGCGGGGATACCGGCCGGCGAGACGCTCGCCCGGCCGGAACTGCAGCAGATAAAGCTGGCGCGCGATGCGGCCGACGCACAAGCTCTCAGCGCGCGGGCAGGCTACCTACCGCAGATCGGGCTGCGCGGCGTGCTGGAGGCGGATCGCCAGAACTTCGTGACTCAGGGTGGAGGCAACTGGATGTTTATGGCTTCACTGAAGTGGAACCTGTTCGACGGGAGCCGCACGAAGCAAAACATCGCCGAGGCCAAGGCGCTGTCGGCTGTCGCGCAAGCCAACGAGCGGCAGTACACCAGCGCGATTCAGTTGGAAGTGCGCAAGGCACGGGCGGATTTCGAGGCGGCGACGGAGCGGATCAGCGTCACGGAGGCGACCATCGCCCAGGCGGAGGAGAGCCTTCGGATTCTGCGCAATCGCTACTCCAATGGTCTGGCAACGGTCACGGACCTGCTTCGCGCCCAGACGGCGGCGCTCGACGCAAAAACGCGCCGGCTGGCGGCGATTCACGATCAACGGCTGGCGGCCCTCGATGTCGAGCGTGCCGCGGGAATTCTGAACGGAGATTCGAATGTTCTTCAGTAAGTGGATGATGACGGGCACCCTGGTTGCCACCGCGGCGTGGATGACGGGTTGCGGCGGAGAACACGCCCCGGCAAAGAAGGCAGAGGATCTACCCGCCGTGGCGGTGAGTATTACGGAGGCTGGCGAAGAAGCCGTTGCCGACGAATACGTGGCCACGGGCACGGTTAAGGCCCGTTCGACTACGGTGCTATCGGCACGGGTGATGGGCTACTTGCGCGAACTCAAGCCTCAGGCTGGCGACACCGTAAAGGCTGGCGACGTGGTCGCGGTGCTCGACGCGAAAGAGATCGAGACGGGAGTCCGGCAGGCCGAGGCGGCCCGCAGCGAGGCGAAAAGCGCAGTGCCCGAGGTGGACAATGCCATCGCCGCCGCGAAGGCGCAGTTGGATTTGGCCAACTCGACTCTTCAACGGATGAAGTCGCTGTTCGACCAGAAATCGATCACCAGCCAGGAGTTCGATGAAGTGGCAGCCAAGCAGCGGATGGCTCAGGCCAACCACGAGATGGCACGGGCGCGCCGCCAGCAGTTGGATCAGAAGATCCGGCAGGCCGACGAGGCAGTGGCGCAGGCGAACGTGATGAGAGGCTACACCACGGTGGTGGCGCCCTTCGCCGGTATCGTTGTAGAGCGCAAGGCCGAACCCGGCATGCTGGCAGCGCCCGGGATGCCGCTGCTGGTCGTCGAGCAGGCCGGCAGCTATCGCCTGGAAGCGGGCGTGGAGGAGAGCAGGCTGGGCCGCATTCGCATCGGAATGGCGGTGAAGGTGGAGTTGGAGTCCTCGGACCAGCCGCTGGTTGGACGTGTGGAGGAGATCGTTCCCGCGCTGGACGCCGGTTCGCGCACGTTCACGGTGAAGATCGGCATCACGGGCGGCGGCACACTGCGCAGCGGTATGTTCGGGCGGGCGCGCTTCGCGATCGGCGAGAAGAAGGCTCTGGTGGCGCCGTGGACGGCGCTGGTGGAGCAGGGCCAGGTGCAAAAGGTGTATGTCGTGGACGGCGGCGTTGCGCGGGGCCGCATGGTCACGACCGGCGCGCGGCAAGGGGGGATGGTGGAGATTCTCAGTGGCCTCACCAAGGGAGAGAAACTGGTTGCTCCGGTGCCGGCCAAGCTGACCGATGGTGGAAAGGTCGAGGTGCGATAAGTGAGCGAAGCACCGAAGTTGGGCATTGCCGGCAGGCTGGCAAAGGGCTGGATTCACTCCAAGCTGACGCCGCTGCTGATTGTGTTGTCGATACTGGTTGGCGCGTTTTCCGTCTTCATGCTGCCGCGCGAGGAGGAGCCGCAGATCATCGTGCCGATGATCGACGTGATGGTAGGGATGCCGGGCGCGAGCGCACGGGAAGTGGAAGAGCGCGTCACGAAGCCGATGGAGAAGTTCCTGTGGGAGATCCCGGGTGTGGAGTACATCTATTCCACGTCGTCCTCCGGGATGGGCATGGCGATCGTGCGTTTCAAGGTTGGCGAGGACGAGGAGAAGAGCATCGTCAAGCTGAACCAGAAGATGTACGCCAATTTCGACCTGATCCCACCGGGCGCGACGCCGCCGCTGGTGAAGCCGCGCTCGATCGACGACGTGCCGATCCTGGCACTGACGCTGCATTCGAAGCGCTACAACGATTTTGAGCTGCGACGTGTCGCGGCCCAGGTGCACGACTCGGTGAAGCAGGTGACGGACGTCAGCGAGGTGACGCTGTTGGGCGGCCAGAAGCGCGAGTTGAAGGTGACGCTGGACGCCTCCAGACTCAGCGGTTACCAACTGGCGCCGATGCAAGTGATGGGGGCACTGGGCCAATCGAACCAGGTGCTGCCGGCAGGCAAATCCAATTCCGGCAACCGCGAGATCGCCCTGGAGGCCGGCGGGTGGATCAAGAACGCTGAGGATGCCAAGAACATCGTGGTCGCGGTGTCGGGTGGCAGGCCAGTTTACCTGCGCGATGTGGCGGCCGTCGAGGATACCGGCGAGGAGCCGTCGCAGTACGTTCAGTTCGCCGCCAACGGGCGCTTCGAACCGGCAGTGACGATCTCGGTAGCGAAACGAAAGGGCACCAACGCAATTAGCGTGGCGGATGCCGTGCTGCAACGTGTCGAGGGGTTGAAGGGCGGACTGATTCCAGCCGACGTCACACTCACCATCACCCGCCACTACGGCGAGACGGCTGCCGAGAAGTCGAACGAGCTGCTCTTTCACATGGGCATCGCCGTCGTTTCGGTGAGCCTGTTGATCGCTCTGGTGCTTGGCTTCCGCGAGTCTCTGGTGGTGTTCACAGCGATCCCCGTTACACTGGCGCTGACGCTGACCGTTTTTTATCTGTACGGCTACACGCTGAACCGCATCACGCTGTTCGCGCTGATCTTCTCAATTGGAATATTGGTGGACGATGCCATTGTCGTGGTGGAGAACATCGTCCGCCATACACGACTGCCGCAGAACTCAGGACGCTCACTGGCCGACGTGGCGGTGGAGGCTGTGGATGAGGTCGGCAACCCGACAATCCTGGCCACGTTGACCGTGATCGCCGCGATTCTGCCGATGGCTTTTGTGGGCGGCCTGATGGGACCGTACATGCGGCCGATTCCGATCGGCTCCACAGCCGCGATGATCTTCTCACTGATCGTCGCCTTCCTGGTTACTCCCTGGGCCGCAGTGAGGCTACTCAAGAGCGGCGGCTCCCACGGCCACGATCAGGGCGAAGACCGCGCAACGCTGATGTATCGCAAGGTGATGGACAGGCTGCTGCACGTGCCGGCGCTGCGCTACGGATTTCTGTTGACGGTGGTAGTGCTGCTGCTGGGGTCGATGGGCTTGGTGTATGTGGAGTTCGTGAAGGTGAAGATGCTGCCCTTCGACAACAAGAGCGAATTCCAGGGGATCGTCGACATGCCGGAAGGAACGACTCTGGAGGAAACCGCACACGTCACGCGGCTGCTGGCAGAGGCAACGTTCGCGCAGCCGGAGGTGGTGAACGCGCAGACCTACGTGGGGACGGCGTCACCGTACAACTTCAACGGCCTGGTGCGGCACTACTTCCTACGGCGCGGGTCCAACATGGCCGACATTCAGGTGAATCTGCTCGGAAAAGGTGAGCGTAAGCTCAAGAGCCACGAGATCGCCAAACAGGTACGAAACCGCCTGCTGCCCATCGCGCGCGCTCACAACGCACGGATGAAGGTGGCCGAGGTCCCGCCCGGACCGCCGGTGCTGCAAACGCTGGTGGCCGAGGTTTACGGCCCAACCGCCGAGGGGCGCGACAAGGTGGCCGCGCAGATCCTTTCGATCTTCGAGAAGACCGACGGCGTGGTGGACGCTGACTGGTACGTGGAGGACGCGCAGCCGAAGCAGGTTTGGAGAGTAGACCGCGAGAAAGCGGCGTTGAATGGCGTGTCCACGAGTGACGTGGCACAGACGATGATGATCGCCTCGGCTGGAATGAGCGCCGGGCTGCTGCATGTGGATTCAGCTAAAGAGGACGTACCGATCACATTGCGGCTTGACCGCGCCACGCGCAGCGACCTGGACAGGCTCCGAAGCTTGAAGGTGGCCGGACGCGGCGGCAATCTGGTGCCGCTCGCCGAGCTGGTTCGCGTGGAGAACTCCACGGTAGAGAAGAGCATCTACCACAAGAACCTGATGCCGGTGACTTATGTGACGGCCGACGTGGCCGGCGCGATGGAAAGCCCGGTGTACGCGATTCTCGACCTGGGTCCGAAGATATCCCAGATCCCGGTGGAGGGCGGATACGAGATCGAGCAGTACACGGCGCGGCAGCCATTTGAGGACGTGAAGTACTCGATGAAATGGGATGGCGAGTGGCACATCACCTACGAAGTGTTCCGCGATCTTGGCATCGCTTTCGCCGCCGTGCTCGTGTTGATCTACGTGCTGGTGGTGGGCTGGTTCCAGAGCTTTCTGACGCCGCTGATCATCATGGCCGCCATTCCGTTCTCGCTGGTGGGTATCCTGCCGGCGCACGGCATGATGGACGCGTTCTTCACGGCGACCTCAATGATCGGCTTCATTGCCGGGGCAGGAATTGTGGTGCGCAACAGCATTATTCTAGTGGACTTTGTAGAACTGCGATTGCAGGAGGGCATACCGCTGGATCTTGCTGTGATTGACGCCGGCGCCGTGCGCTTCCGGCCTATGATGCTGACCGCCGCCGCAGTGGTAGTGGGCAGCATCGTCATTCTTTTCGACCCCATTTTCCAGGGTCTGGCAATTGCGCTGATGGCCGGCGAGATCGCCTCGCTGGCACTGTCGCGCATGACCGTTCCAATTGTTTACTACATCGTGAATCGAGGATCAAATAAATGAATGTGGACCGTTACCTTCGGCTGATTGCCGGACTGATCGTGATGCTGACTGTGGCGCTGGGCCTTTGGCACGATCCGCGCTGGTTTTACTTCACCGCTTTTGTCGGCCTGAACCTGTTCCAGAGCGCCTTCACGAACTGGTGTCCAATGATGACGATTCTACGCAAGATTGGTGTGCAGGGCTGACGAATGCTGTTAGGCCGGAGATATGCCGAGCATTCCGCGCAGCCGTTCGGCGATTCCCGATTGGCGGTTAACCGCCGGCTCAGCAACCAGCTTGCCGGCGAACTCAAGGAACGCGCCGCCCAGTTTCGAATCGAACGGGACGCTGGAACCGGCGGCGACGGCGGCTCGCAAGGCGGGGTAGTCGTTTGGGAAGGCCTTCAACACTGGTCTTCCCAACAGGCGTGTGATCTCCGCCGGCGTGGGATCGGTCTTGTGCCAACGGTTTAGCAGAATACCGATACGCTCCTCCGGAACATTCCACCGCTGCAGTTCGGTGCAGCGATGTTGCGTCAGACGCAGCGAGGGGATTTCCGGAGTGCAAACTGGGAATACCATGGCGGACCTGCGCACGATCTCCACCGTCGCAGCATTCACCAACTCGGGGAGATCGACAAGAATCGCATCGTAGTGTTGCCGGGCGAAGTTGAGCAACTGATAGTAGTGGAGCCATTCCGGCAGGGCCATATCCAGCGACCGGGAAGAGAGCAAGTAGTCCACACCGTGCACGGGCACCACACACTGGGACCACTGGAGTTGGCCGAGTTGACTGGTGTCGCTCAGGATGGTCTGCAGCGAACCCAACGGCTCGACATCGAGCATGATCGCCAGAATACCGCTCCGCAGATCGGCATCAATCACGAGCACCCGCTTGTCATAGAACTCCGCCAATGCCGTTGCTGTGTTTAGGACTACTGTGGATGCACCGCTGCCAGCCTTGGAGGGTAAGAAGCTGAAAAGCGCTGGTTCCACACCACCGTTGCGGCAGTGCAGAGCTTCGTGAATGGCATACTACAGATCCTCGATTCCGCCGTTGGCGGGCACCAGCGCATGGAAGCCGACCTGCTTCGCCAGCATCGCCAGATCTGTTGTGGCGCCAAAGCCAACCACAGCGGTCTGCGGGGCTTGCTCAGCGATTCTGGCTGCTATTTGGAGCGCAGGTTGACCCATGCCAAAGTCGATCAGCACGACGTCCGGAGCCATGGCGTTCAACACGCGGGCCATTTCATATGGACTCGGCACGTTGGTAAATTCGCGGAGGATCTGCAGTTGGCCGGTGGCAGCGACCATCGCCCGTAGCAAGGCAGCCTTGTCCGGACTTGAGTGAATGACGACGGTATTGAACATCGGTCCCGCTCCCGCCCCTGGCCAACTCACATACCACGAGCTACCTGTCTTATCGGCAGAATCGGTGCACTGATATAGGTTAGTACTCAGGAATCTTGCGGCGAGCAGCGTCGAGAAGCGACTCCAGCCGCGCCCGGCGGTGCGGCGGCGCACCCGCTTTCCTCAGTCCGGCGGAGTACTCCTCGGCCGCCTCCTCCCAGCGGCCAGACCGCTGCAGTACCAATCCAAGAAGCAGATGGGCCTCCATCATGCCTTCGTCTAACCGCAGCGCTTCGTGGCTCCAAATCTCGACGGCACGGAAATCGGCGAAGGCATAGGCCAGCCAGGCGAGACGATGGCAAGACCCGGCCGACTCCTCGCCTCGCGCCACCAAACCCTCCAGGTACTCATAGGCTGCCGCCAGACGGTTCTCACCGATCAACCGGAGTCCGAAGTCGGTGGGAAGCTCGTCGATCGCTGGGTCAAATTGCACTGAGCCGCACAGCAGGCACGGGTTCTCGCCGGCCGGACGAGGCATCAGACACAAACAGCAAACTCTCACTTGGGTCATTTCCCCCACCTTCCGCAGCCCACCACGTTCAAACCTCCCGAACACCCTGCATATCGGCCATTCCGAGTTTGGCCCGCTTCGTGCATAGACATGATAGTTTGGGTCTATCCAGAAAGGCACTATGGACTCTGCACTGGCTCTCCACCGGTTTCATTTCGCCTTCACCATCACCTTCCATTATCTCTTCGTGCAACTAACCCTCGGGCTTGGGTTTCTGATTTTCGTTCTGAAAACGATGGCGATCAAGACCGGGAACGAGCGCTACAACCACGCGGCCCGTTTCTGGGCGAAGATCTTCGCGGTAAACTTTGCGCTCGGCGTCGTCACAGGCATTCCGATGGAGTTCCAGTTCGGCACGAACTGGTCTCGCTTTTCGAAGGCCGCGGGCGGAGTGATCGGCCACACATTGGCCATGGAGGGAGTGTACAGTTTCTTCCTGGAGAGCACCTTCCTTGGACTGCTAATATTCGGCGAGAAGATCCTCAGCAAGTGGGGGCACTGGTTTGCCGCGCTGGCGGTATGGGTGGGCAGCTGGCTATCGGGTTACCTGATCATCGCCACAAACGCATGGATGCAGCATCCGGTGGGGTACGCGTTAGGCCCGAAGGGCGAGATCTTGCTGACCGACTGGTTCGCACTGCTGTTCAATGAATGGGCGTTCTGGCAATTCTGGCACACGATGATGGGTGGCGTGCTGACGGGCAGCTTCATCATGGCCGGAGTCGGCGCCTTCTATCTCTTGCTACAAAGGCATGAGGAGCATGGCCGAGGGTTTGTGCGCCTGGGCGTAACGGTGGGACTGATGGCCGCCCTGCTGGCGGCCTTCCCGACGGGTGACAAACAAGGCATGCTGGTAGCGCGCCATCAACCCGTGGCGTTGGCTGCCATGGAAGGCCATTTCGAGACCGGTGGCTCCGCTGACATGGCGATCATGGGCCAACCGGACGTCAACAAACGGCGGCTCGACAACCCCTTCGTTTTGCCGGGTGCGCTTGGCTTCATCGTGCACAACCGCTGGGGGGCCGAGGTCCGCGGTCTGGACGGATTCCCGCAGGATCAGTGGCCCGACAATATCCCGCTGTTATACTACGCCTTCCATGTGATGGTCGGCCTGGGGACGATCTTCATCGCAATCATGGGATTGTCCGGGCTGCTTCTGTGGCGCGGCAGGCTGTACGGCTTCAAGCCACTGTTGTGGGCCCTGTTGCTGGCGGCGCCGCTGCCTTACGTTGCCAACACGGCAGGCTGGATGACCGCCGAACTCGGCCGGCAGCCGTGGCTGATTTATGGCCTGATGCGCACCACAGAAGGTGCCTCGCCGCACGTTTCCAGCGGCAACACACTATTCACCCTGATTGGCTTCATGGGGATGTACACGATCCTCGCCCTCCTGGGGCTGCTCATGATCTGGCGGGAAATCGACCACGGCCCGTCGCCGATCGAACCGGGCGCCAGCCACTAGAGGGAGGAGAACAGACGATCATGCTACCCATCATCTGGTTTTGCATCGTCGCGGTGATGATCGCGATTTACGTCGTCCTGGACGGCTTCGACCTCGGCGCCGGCATCGTGCACCTGGGGGTGGCGCGGACGGAAAACGAGCGGCGCGCCGTGCTGAAGTCAATCGGCCCGGTCTGGGACGGCAACGAGGTGTGGCTGCTGGCCGCCGGTGGCACCCTGTACTTTGCCTTTCCCGCCTTGTATGCGTCATCCTTCAGCGGTTTCTATCTGCCGCTGATGATGGTGCTGTGGCTGCTGATCCTGCGCGGGGCTGCGGTGGAATTTCGCAGCCACTTCGACAACAGGGTGTGGAAGCCGCTCTGGGACGTCGTCTTCTGTTTCGCGAGCGGACTGTTAGCTATTTTCTTCGGTGCGGCGCTGGGCAACGTGGTCCGCGGCGTACCGCTCGACGCTAACGGCGATTTCTTTCTGCCGCTGTGGACCAACTGGCAACCCGGACCGAACCCCGGGATTCTCGATTGGTACACCATCACAGTGGGAGTGTTCGCTTTCCTGACGCTGGCCCAGCATGGCGCGCTGTGGGTGGCTTACAAAACGCTCGATGAGGTTCGGGCGAGGGCCCGTAACGTGGCTCGCGTCGCATGGTTTGGCGTAGCAGTGCTTACGATTGCGGTCACTGTGCTCAGCTTCCAGATTCAGCCGCGGCTCAACGCCAGCTTCCGGGAGATGCCCATCGGCTACGTCTTCCCGGCCCTGGCGCTAGCTGGTTTGCTGGGCGTTTTTTTCTACTGGCGGAAGGAACGCGATCTGGGAGCGTTTCTCGCCTCGTCGCTGTATATCATCGGCATGTTGACGAGCCTCGTTTTCGGCGTGTTTCCGAACGTGCTACCCGCTAACAACCCGGAACTCAGCCTGACCATTCAGAATGCCGCCGCGCCGGAATACGGACTCCGTATAGGCCTCATGTGGTTCGTACCGGGCATTGTGCTAGCGCTGGGCTACAACACGTTTCTCTACCGGAAGTTCGCCGGCAAGATCAGCCTCGATGACGGAGGCCATTAACGGGTTAAAATGGGCCCCATGAGCAAGATTCTGCTGGCTGCGCTGCTTTTCGCTTCGGCTGCCCTCGCCCAGACCCGGACTTCGAACCCCGCACCCGCCGTAGACAAGGCGAAGCTGGAAGCCTACGTGCGCCACCTGCTGCTATGGGGGCCGCACATTACGGTGACTGTGGCCGACCCGATCACCGGGCCCATGCCAGGCTTCAACGAGGTGAAGGTAACAGGTGGCTACAAGACGATCTCGCTGGACGAGATTTTCTATGTCAGCCAGAATGGCCAGAAGATCGTGCGCGGCACCGTGTACGACATCGACAAGAATCCGTTCAGCGCAGAGATCGAGAAGCTCAAAACTGATCTATCCCCGAGCATCGGCACGCCCGGAGCGAAGGTAGTCGTCGTGGTGTTCAGTGATTTCCAGTGCGGTTATTGCCGCGAGGAAGCCAAGATGCTGCGCGAGAATCTGCTGAAGACCTATCCGCAAGACGTGCGGCTGTATTTCAAGGATTTCCCGATCGAGCAGATCCATCCCTGGGCCAAGCCCGCCGCCATCGCCGGCCGCTGCATCTTCCGTGAGAATCCCGCCGCGTTTTGGGACTACCACGACTGGATTTTCGACAAACAGGCGGAGATGACGGTCGAGAATCTGAAGACCAAAATCGGCGAGTGGGTGACATCGAAGGGACTCGATGCTGTGCAGTTCTCGCGCTGCTACGACAACAAGTCCACGGAGAAGGACATAATCGCCTCCACCGAACAGGCTCGCCAGCTGCGCGTGACCTCAACGCCATCCATGTTCGTCAACGGCCGTCCCTTGCCGGGCGCTGTTCCGTGGGAGCAGTTGAAAGCCATCATCGATTGGGAGATCGACTACTCGAAGAAGACCGGGGCAGCCGGTGAGAAGTGCTGCGAATTGACCCTGCCCGTCCCGGGCGCCGCACCCGCCAAGAAGTGAGCAATGAAGACTAATCTGACGATTTCGCTGTTTGCCACCGCAACGATTGCGGTTTCGATCGCCTTTGCCGCCACGCCGGTCAAGGGCAAGATCAGCGCCGAGAGCTACCGCGACACCGTGAAATATCTCTCCTCGGAAGAGCTGAAGGGCCGAGGGACGGGCTCGCCTCAATTGGAGAAGGCCGCGGCGTTCATCGCCGGCCAGTTCAAAAAGTTCGGCATCCCGCCGGCCGGTGGGAAGAGCTACTACCAGCGCTTTCGCGTGACCACGAACGCAAAACTCGGCAAGGACAACGCGCTCAGCTACAACTTGAATGGCGGTGGCAAAGTAAGCCTGCCGCTTTCGCAGGAGTTCGTCCCGTTCAATACTTCAAGCAATGGCAAAGCTTCCGGCGCAGTCGTGTTTGCCGGCTACGGCATCACGGCGCCTGAATACGATTACGACGACTATGCGGGCATTGACGTGAAGGGCAAGATCGTCATGCTGTTACGGCACGAGCCCCAGGAGTTCGACGAGAAGAGCAAGTTTGGCGGTAAGGTTTACACCAATCACGGGTATGCCACGACTAAGGCAGTGAACGCCAAATTCCATGGCGCACGAGCAGTGCTGTTCGTCAACGACATGATGAACCACACATCGGACCCCGATCAGGTCGACAAGTTCTCGCGCAACGTAGGGCCGAACTCGCCCGACGTGCCATTCGTCCAGATCCGGGCCGAGTTGGCCGACAAGTGGCTGGCGGGCAGTGGTGCGAAGAGTCTGAAGGAGTGGGTAGAAGAGGTAGACAGGGACCTGAAACCTCGATCGTTCGAGATCACCAAACTCTCCGTCGATCTCTCCGCCAATGTGGACCGGCGGCAGAAGTCCGTGCCTAACGTGGCCGCCTATCTGCCGGGCGAAACCGATGAGTATGTCATTCTCGGTGCGCACTTCGACCACTTGGGGATGGGGGAGCAGAGTTCGATGGCGCCCGACCTGGCCGGCAAGGCGATCCACCACGGCGCCGACGACAACGCATCGGGCACGGCAGGCCTTCTGGAACTGGCGGCATGGTTTGCCGGCCAGCCGAAGCAGAAGCGCGGTATTCTATTCCTGGCATTTTCGGGTGAGGAACTGGGGCTGATCGGATCCATGCACTATGTGAACAACCCGCTGTTGCCTCTGGAAAAAGCGGCCGCGATGATCAACATGGACATGATCGGGCGGATCAAGGACAAACGCGTGTTTGTCGGCGGGACGGGAACCGGCACCGGGCTGCAGGCGATCGTGGACCAAGCCAAGGCGAAGTACAAGCTGAATCTGGACATGAGCGATCAGGGAGGCTACGGCTCCAGCGATCACTTCTCCTTCAACACGAAGCAGGTTCCAGTCCTGTTCTTCTTCTCCGGTCTTCATTCGGATTATCACAAGCCCAGCGACACGTGGGAAAAGATCGACCAGGAGAGCGCCTCGGAACTCCTGCACCTGGTGGCCGACATCACCGCCAACCTGGAGACCGCGGCTACACGTCCCACGTACATCAAGACGCAAACCCCGATGCCGCAGGCCACCGCCAGCGCTTCGGCCAGTAGCGGAGCGTGGTTCGGCTCGATTCCCGACATGGGCGAGTCCAAGGGTGGATTCCGCGTTTCGGACGTGACCAAGGGATCACCGGCCGACGAAGCGGGCATGAAGGGCGGCGACCTGATGACGGAGTTCGATGGCAAGCAAATTTCAAATCTTTACGACTTCACCTATGCGCTGAGGGCCAAGAAACCGGGCGACGAGGTCGTGATCAAGTACAAGCGCGATGGCCAGGAAACTACCACGAAGACGACCTTGCGTTCGCGAGCACAGCGCAAATAGAGTTATTGGGCAGTTCTTTGCCTAAGACTCTGGACCCGGTCAGCCGATAGAGTAAGGGAATGGAAGCGGCACAACTGCCTGAGGGCCAGACATGGGAACTCCCGCCGGTGATCCTCCACCCGTTTTCCGACCCCAACGGGCCGGATAAACTGGTCGAGAGTTCCCGCGCGCATCTGATGCTACAGGGGCTATTGCCCTCCGGTGAGCTGAGTCAGGATGAGATCCTGCACCGCCTGCTCTCGGGACGGCTATGCGAACTGCGAATGCTCTACTACGTCGGCAAAGACCTGGAACGCTGGGTGGAGCAGTGCGCCGAAATGGCGGAACGAGATGATGTGCTGCGCGGCGCCGGGATCACCGCCGCCAGCTTCGCCCAGTTTCTGGTGGACGACCCGCCAGCGAACGTGCGCGAGAAGTTGGTGCGCTGGGGCGTGGCGGACTACAAGTCGATCTTCAGCCGGGCATTAGGTTTGAACGGGGTGTTCTCACGAGTCCCGGAACTGGATTGGCTCTCGCCGCGGTTTGTACGCTATTACTATCGCTACGCCGACCAGATGTTCGCCTGCCGCCAGGGAGCGGACACCTTCACCCGCTTGCCGGCCCAGCACTTCGTTCTGGACCTGTACGCATCGGGCGAGTATTCGCGCCTACTCGAGCGCGAGTGGGAAGAAATCTAGCACAGTTCCTCCCATCGCAATAGAATGGCATCATGCAGTTGCAGCCATTCCTCATCGCCCGCCAGAACTTTCCGAGCTACCGGATCGCTAACGTCGGCAGCGAGGTGCAGCGTGCGCTAGACGCCGCACGATTAGGCTCGGACTTGAAAGCCGGCTCCTCCATTGCTATCGGAGTGGGTAGCCGCGGCATCGCCAACATCGATGTAATCGTCGCTGCCATCGTCCATTGGTGGAAGGCGCGTGGCATGAAGCCGTTCCTTTTCCCAGCCATGGGAAGCCACGGCGCAGCTTCCGCCAAGGGCCAGGCCGCGGTTCTCGCCAAGTACGGAATCACGGAGGCGGCAATGGGCTGTCCTGTCCGCAGTGCTCTGGATGTGGTTCCCCTAGGACAGACGCCGGAGGGCATAGAGACCGTAATGGACCGCAACGCCCACTCCGCCGATGGCGTCATGCTGTGCGCCCGCGTGAAATGGCATACCGATTTCGCCGGCACGCTGGAGAGCGGCCTTTTCAAGATGATGGCCATTGGACTGGGTAAGTTCGATGGCGCCAAACGCTACCACGCGTTCGCCCATACCCTGGGTCTGGAGCAGGTGATTCGCAGTGTCGGGCGGCAAGTTCTGTCGTGCGGCAAGATCCTCGGCGGCCTGGCCATTCTCGAAGACGGCAATCACCAGACGGCCCGGCTGACCGCGGTCCGGGTGGAAGAGATGGAACAACGCGAAATGGAGCTGTTGGCTCTGGTCAAAACCTGGATGCCGCGCATCCCGGTCGAGCATCTCCATTTCCTCCTGGTCGATCAGATCGGCAAGAATATTTCGGGCTCCGGTGTGGATCCCAAGGTCATCAACCGGAGCGTTCACGGCGCCTACAATCCGTGGCCATTCGCACCGCGTGTGGACCGCGTATACCTGCGCGGCATCCATCCCCTCAGTTACGGCAACGCGGTCGGATTCGGGATGGCCGACGTCATTCACGACCGTCTGCTGAAGAGCATCAAGAAGAAACCGACCTGGGTGAACGGGATTACCTCTGGTACCTTGGCGTGCATCAAGACGCCCGTCCACTATCCCAGCGACCGGCGGTGCCTGGAAGAGACCTGGCGCACGGCGGGGTGCCACGACCCGAAGGAGTTGCGAATCGGCTGGATCCGCAACAGTCAGGATCTATCGTTGATGGCTTTCACGGAGAACCTGCGTGGGGAATTGGAGGGGACTTCCGATATCGAAATCGTGGAAGGCGGGAGAGAACTTCAGTTCGATTCGGCGGGCGACCTGCAGGAGTGGCTGGCGTAGGTCGAGGGCGGCCTGACGGACGCCCTCGACGAACGGTTATCAGCCTTGGGTGGCTGCGTTGCCCATCACGGTATTGACCTTGCCGAAGATGGTCTTGATGCTTTCGGCCACTCCCGGCACAATCGCTCCGGCGGCCACGGCGATGAAGCCGGCCATCAGCGCGTATTCAATGAGATCCTGGCCACGGGTGTCTTTCCAGATCCGAAGCTTGTACAACACCAGGGTGAAATTCTTCATAATCCTCGATCCTCGCTCTCTCTTTCCGCAGTCGTCGGATGCCGCGGCTGATCCCAGGGTAGAGTGGTTCAAACGGATCTCATACTGGCAAACCGACCCGGCTGGCCCTCTCAGTTCACGCAGTTCGGCGGGGGGAGAAACCCTACGAGAGGGCAAGATGGCTGGCCGGGCGCTCGCGCATCGTCCCGTTCGCTGCCATTGGAAAACGCGATATCGATGTAGCCTCTTTGAATAAGGCTGCTCGATGGCGGAGCGGATCGGTATGCATCGTGGCCGACCGGGGGATGATTGGCGCCGAGACCCTGGCGGAAGTGAAGAAACGGGCGTGCGACTACATCCGGGGCGTGCGCATGGGAAGTTCGACGGAAGTCAGGTCCGTAGTGGCGCGCTGGCCGCAATGCGGAGGTGCATCCCGAAAGCGACGACCGGAACGATCCCTCACCCCTGAAGGCGACACAAGTGTGGGTGGAAGGCGTGCGCCGCTATGTGGTGTGCTTGAACGAGGATCAATCAAGCCAGGAAGGACCGGTTCGACCGCGAAGGCGTGGTGGCCTCGCTGCGCGGCTGAACCACTTCTAACCGACGTCGCCTGTTCGGCGCTGTGGCGTGGCCTAACGGCGGGGCTGTTACTCGCGGTGGACGCGCTACATCCACCCGAGCGGAACAAAGCTCATGCCTGCCCGGGCAACACGGGGAGGGTAGCCGGGCTGGCAGCGGCGATCCCTGTCAAGTCATTTATCTAGGTGACCGAAATGGGTCCTGGTTGGGTCATATAA
>CAYVDY010000005.1:0-35185 GCA_964450255.1 uncultured Candidatus Solibacter sp.
ATGTCAGTTCATGGACTTACGTTCACTGCGGAAGGCTGAACTCCACGTTCACCTGGAAGGTTCTGTCAAACCGGCGACTCTGCGCGAGATCGATCCGTCGCGCACGCTGGAGGAGATCCACGCCCGCTATCAGTACGACGACTTCATGGGTTTCCTGATGGCCTACAAGTGGGTGAACCTGCACCTGACCGAGCCGGCCCACTATGCTCACATCACGCGGCGGCTCATTGAGGACCTGGTGAAGCAGGGCGTCGTCTATGCCGAGATCATCATCAGCGTGGGTGTGATGCTGTGGCGCAAGCAGGAGTTCGCGCCGATCTTCGACGCTATCGCGGCGGAGGGGGAACGCAGTGCTATCCCCGTACGGTTCTCCTTCGACGCCGCGCGGCAGTTCGGTGTGGAACTGGCTGAGCGCGTAGCCGAACTGGCCGTGGCGTCACGCGGCCGCGGCGTGATCGGCTTCGGCCTGGGGGGTGACGAGCGCAACGGCACGATGCAGAGCTTTCGCGACGTATTCGCCTACGCGAAACGGAACGGTCTGCACCTGACGCCGCATGCCGGCGAAGTGGTAGGCCCGGAGTCCGTCTGGGCGGCGCTGGAATGCGGCGCCGAGCGGATCGGCCACGGATTCCGCTCCATCGAGGACCCTCTGCTGGTGAAGCATCTTCGCGACCGCCAGATCCCGCTGGAGGTCTCGATCTCCAGCAACGTGTGTACCGGCGCGGTCCGCACGCTGGCCGAGCATCCCGTAAGACGGCTGTATGACGCCGGCGTGCCGGTGGTGCTGAACACGGACGATCCGCCGATGTTTCACACGACGCTGCTGCGGGAGTACGAACTTGCTCAGACGGTGTTCGGTTTCAGCGATGACGACCTGCGCCACACCGCGGCGCAGAGTCTGCGCTTTGCGTTCGAGGCGCCGGACTTGGAGTGATCAGACCGGCTTCCTGTCCGCCAGTTCGCGCACCAGAGCCTCCAACTGCTCGACGCGCTGGGTGAGTTGCTCCATGGCCTGCCCCTCGGGATCCGGCAGCCGGCCGTGTTCCAGAGTCTGGTCGTCATCGGTGCGGCTGCGCACCACCCGGCCGGGAATACCCACCACCGTGGAATGCGGAGGCACGGGCTTCAGCACCACGGAACCGGCGCCGATGCGCACATCGTCACTGATGAGAATGTTGCCCAGCACCTTGGCGCCGCTGCCGACGATCACGCGATTGCCCAGGGTAGGATGGCGCTTGCCACATTCCTTACCAGTGCCGCCCAGAGTCACGCCCTGATAGAGCAGGCAGTCATCGCCGATAATTGCCGTTTCGCCAATCACCACGCCGGTGCCATGATCTATGAAAAACCGGCGTCCGATCTGGGCTCCGGGGTGGATCTCGATTCCGGTGACAAAGCGCGAGCACTGGCTCATGAAACGCGCTGTGGTGGTCAACCCCATGGTGTACATTTTGTGCGCCATGCGGTGCAGCAGGATCGCGTGAAACCCGGGATAACATAGCAGGATCTCCAGCACGCCCTTGGCTGCGGGATCTTCGCGAAAGATGGTGTCTAGCTGCTCCCGGATGGCACGAAACATGTTGCCTCCATTATCCCCTTTCTCGCGGACTGGACATGCGCGCCAGCAACTCGCCGGCATCAAGCCCGGTGTGGATCATCCCGCGATGAGCCTCGTGCACAAATCCATCCTGCACCGCCCGGTCACAGAATGCCAGTAGCCCATCGAAGTAGCCCGCCGTGTTAAGCAGACCGATCGGCTTGGCGTGAAATCCGAGCTGCGCCCAGGTGAGCATCTCGAACAGTTCATCCAGCGTGCCAAACCCGCCGGGCAGCGCCAGGAAGCCGCCGGCCAACTCGCTCATCAGCGCCTTGCGGTCGTGCATGGACTCCACGACATGCTGCTCTGTGAGGCCGGAATGCGCCACCTCCTTGGCTACCAGTGAGCGCGGGATCACGCCCGTGACGCGCCCACCGCGCGCCAATACGGTGTCCGCCACCACGCCCATCAGGCCGACCCTGGCGCCGCCGTAGACCAGATTCAAGCCGCGCGCCGCGATAGCGTCACCAGTTTCACGCGCTGCCTGAAAGTAGTGGTCGGCGACTCTTGAGCTGGAGCCGCAGTAGACGCAAATCGAGTTCTTCATGGGGTTCAGCTCTGATAATCCCACGGCCTGCATGGCTGTGATAAGATTCCGCTTCCTACCATGCCCGTGCAACCTTGGGTCCAAAACTACGATCCGCTCGGCAATGCCGTGCTTTCCACCATCGTCTCGGCCATCCCGATCACGATGTTGTTCTATCTACTGGCGGTGCGCCGAATGGCAGCGCACTGGGCCGCGGTGTGGAGCTTCGTCACCTGCGTGGTGGTGGCTCTGGTAGCGTTCCGGATGCCCGCCACAATGGTTGCCGGCGCGGTGGCGCACGGCGGCGTGTATGCCGTCGTATGGATCGGCTGGACATTGGTCGCAGCCGTGTTCGTATACGATTTGACGGTCGAAACCGGGCATTTTGAGACCATCAAGGGCTCGATCGGGGCCATTACGGACGACCGGCGATTCCAGATGCTGCTGATCGCCTTCGCATTCGGAGCGGTGCTGGAAGGCGCGGGCGGCGGCGGCGCGCCGGTGGCGGTGACGGCTTCAATGATGATTGGCCTGGGCTTCCGCCCGTTCGAGACAGCCGTGGTTTGCCTGATGGCGAACACAGCGCCGGTGGCCTGGGGCGGCATGGGCAATCCGGTGCGGACGCTGGCGGCCGTGACGGGGTTGGCTGAATCCGACCTGAGCGCGACGATGGGCCGCATTCTGCCGCCCATCGCGTGCCTGCTGCCGTTCTGGCTGGTCCGTACGCAAGTAGGGTGGCGCGACACGCTCAAGGCCTGGCCCGGGTGCCTGGCCGCCGGTCTGGCCTTTGGCGGCACGCAGTTCTTCTGGTCCAACTACATTGACGCCTCACTGGTGGACATCGTCAGCGGGATGGCAGCCTTGCTGGTTTGCGCCGTCTTCTTCAAATTCTGGAAACCGCAGCCTGTCTATCGATTCCCGGAGGAAAGGGATGTTGTCCAGGCGGCGAAGAAGGAATACACCACCGCTCAGGTTCTCCACGCATGGTCGCCGTTCATCCTAATCGGCGTTTTCGTCGTCGCCTGGGGACTGCCGCAGGTGAAGAAGCTGCTGATGACCACGAGTGTCAGATTCCCGGTACCGGGCCTGGATCACATGGTGCTGCGGACGGCGCCGGTCGTGCCGAAGGATGTCACAGAGGCGGCGATATTCGGCTTTGACTGGCTGGCAGCCGTCGGGACGGCCACGTTCCTGGCCGGCCTGATCGCCGGTCCGGTGCTGGGACTGTCTCTGGGCCGCACGCTGAAGGTGTTCGGGAGGACGTGTTTCCGAATGCGCTTCAGCCTGGTCGCGATCATGTCGATGATCTGCCTCGCCTACGTGACGCGCTACTGCGGCATGGATGCGGTGATGGGTCTGGCGATGACGCACACTGGCTTCTTTTATCCGATCTTCGGCACGATGATCGGCTGGCTGGGCGTGGCGCTCAGTGGCACCGATGCCGGCTCGAACGCGCTTTTCGGCAACCTGCAGGTGATCACCGCCAACAATCTCGGGCTAAGTCCTGTGTTGATGGCGGCCGCGAACTCCACCGGCGGGGTAATGGGCAAGATGATTGGCGCGCAGTCGCTGATCGTGGCCTGCGTCGCCGCCGGCATCGAGGGCCAGGAGGGAGACCTCTTCCGGGCCGTTTTCAAGCACGGGGTCATACTGGCACTGATCATTGGCCTGATCGTGATGATGTACGCCTACGTCTTCCCGGGCCTCGTCGCAACCAACCACAGTTTCTGGTAAATACCGTTGTTGAACCCAGGAGTACCAAGACCGCTATGACTCGCACCGCCATATTAGCCGCCTCGCTTGCGGCACTTTGCATCAGCCCTCTGTCCGCGCAGTTGGGCATGTTTACCACCGAGCAGCGCACCGAACTGACCCGCGAGTGGAAGGGGGAACGCTTCCCGGACGGGCGTCCCAAGGTGCCGGATTCCGTATTGCAGCGGCTGAAGACAGCCAGCGCCGAAGAAGCCTGGGGCACGCTGCGCGCGGCCGGCTACCGCCTGCAGTTTGAAGGCGGCTGGAAGACCATCAACGTGAAGCCGGGCGAGCGCCTGGTGGGCCGCGCCGTCACGGCGCAGTTCATGCCGATGCGCCCCGACGTTAACAACATGATCAACGACCACGCCAAGAAGGAAGGCCGCGTGGGGCGCGGGCAGAACTCGTGGGTGATCGACTCACTTACCAAGGGCGACCTGATGGTGGTGGATCTCTTTGGCAAAATCAAGGACGGCACCATCATCGGCGACAATCTTGCGACGTCGATCCTGACCAAGACCGGAACCGGAATTGTGGTGGACGGCGCGGTGCGCGACACAACGGGAATCATGGCGATTCCGGATTTCAAAGTGTATGCACGCGACTTCCATCCCAGCGCCATTGCCGATGTGACGCTGATGGGCTGGAACATACCGATCCGCATCGGCGAGGTCACAGTACTGCCGGGCGACATCATCGTCAGCGATCCCGAAGGCATTACCGTGATTCCGGCACAGCTTGCGGAGAAGGTCGCCGACGAGAGCGAACTGACACAACTGCGCGACAACTGGGGCCACCAGATGCTGCGCGAGCAGAAGTACACGCCTGGACAGATCGACGCCGGCTGGTCTCAGCCGATGATCGATGAATTCAACAAGTGGGCCGAATCCAAAGGCTCGAAGATGCGCATGAAGCCGCAAGGCCAACGCTAGGAGCGAAGGAGCTTTTCATGACGAAGAAATGGTGGAAGAACCAGCGCGGCACCAGCCGCAGGAGTTTCCTGGGTGGCGCGGCGGGCGCCGCGGTAGCCGGAGCGTTCTGGGCTGAGGACACAATCCAGGCTTACCAGGGCAACGTGAACACCGCATCGAAACCGAATGACCTGAAGATCACGGACCTGCGCTTCGCTCATATCACTGGAGCGCCGATGCGCGCTCCGATTATCCGAATCGATACGAACCAGGGGATTTCGGGCTACGGCGAAGTGCGCGACGGCGCCAGCGTCACCTATGCGCTGATGCTGAAAAGCCGTTTGATCGGGCAGAACCCCTGCAACGTGGACCAGGTTTTCCGGCGCATCAAGCAGTTTGGCTTCCACGCCCGGCAGGCCGGCGGCGTGTGCGGCGTGGAGATGGCGCTGTGGGATCTGGCCGGCAAGGCGTACAACGTGCCGTGCTACCAGATGCTGGGCGGCAAGTTCCGCGACAAGATCCGCCTTTACGCGGACACCGCTGAATCGCACGATCCGAAGGTCTACGGCGAACGCATGAAGAAGCGTATTGCCGACGGATTCACCTGGCTCAAGATGGATCTCGGCGTCGATCTGGTGGAGAAGATTCCGGGATGCGTCTCCCGTCCGGCGGGCATGACCGAGCGGTCGGTTGCCAATATCCCTCATATGTTCACCGGCATGGAGATCACCGACAAGGGCGTTGCGCTGATGGGTGATTACGTCGCCCAGATCCGCGAAGTCGTGGGTTGGGAAGTGCCGCTTTGCGCCGATCACTTCGGCCACCTGGGCGTGAACTCCTGCATCCGGCTGGGCAAAGGGCTTGAGAAGTACAACCTCGCCTGGCTGGAGGACATGATACCCTGGCAGCAGACGGAACTCGAGAAACAGATCACCAACGCCGTGGATATTCCCACACTCACTGGCGAGGACATCTATCTGAAGGAGCCCTTCATTGAGCTCGTGAAGAACCACGCCGTGGACATCGTCCACCCCGATCTCGCTTCTTCGGGCGGCTTGCTGGAGACCAAGAAGATCGGCGACGTTGCGATGGAGTACGGCCACGCGATGGCTATGCACTTCGCCGGTACGCCCATCTCCTTCATGGCCAACGTGCACTGTGCAGCCGCCACGGAGAACTTCCTGGTGCTTGAGCATCACTCGGTGGACGTGCCCTGGTGGGCCAACCTGGTCACCGGCAACGTGCTGCCGCTCTACGAAAGAGGTTTCGCCGTTGTCCCCGACAAGCCTGGCCTCGGCGTGGAGCCCAATCCCGACGAGATCAAGAAGCACATTGCGCCCGGCACCGGTTACTTCGAACCCACGGAGAACTGGAACAACGAGCGCAGTTGGGACCGCCTCTACAGCTAACCCGCCCACTTCCTCAGGCTCCCGTCCCTTCCAGGGCGGGAGCCTGAATGCATTGACCAGCCGTCAGGACTACCAACCATGTCATCACGAGTTTTCGCCCTTATCCTCCTCTGCACTTCTCTCCTTCCCGCTCAGGTCAAGGTCACCGATTCGCAGGTGGTGATCCCCACCTACGTCGCCGGTCCGCCCGACCCCAACCCGTTCTTCTACACGGGCCGGACCTATCAGGGCGCCAAGGGCCTTGTCTATCCATACCCGATGTACGACACGCTCAGCGACGTGAAGCAGGACAAGAGCTACACGCAGGTCTGCCTGGAGAACGAGTACGTTAACGTGTGCGTGCTGCCGGAGATGGGAGGACGCATCTTTGAGGCGGTGGACGAGACCAACGGCTACAACTTTTTTTACAAGCAGTCCGTCATCAAGCCGGCGCTGATCGGCATGTTGGGCGCATGGATCTCCGGCGGCGTGGAGTGGAACATTCCGCACCATCACCGCGCGTCGAGCTTCATGCCCGTGCTCTACAAGACGCAGGAATTTCCCGACGGCTCGAAGACGGTCTGGATGGGCGAGGTGGAGTTGCGCGACCGCATGCGCTGGGCAGTCGGCCTGACGCTGCGGCCCGGCTCATCGGTGCTGGAGGCGCAGGTCACCGCGCTGAACACCACACCTCTGCAAAATTCGCTGCTCTACTTCGCCAACGTTGCCGTGCACACCAATGAGAACTATCAGGTGATCTTCCCGCCAAGCACGCAGTTCGCCACGCAGCACGCCAAGCGCGAATTCTCCCGCTGGCCCATCGCCGACAACGTGTACAACGGAATCGACTTCAGCAAGGGCGTCGATGTCAGCATGTGGAAGAACCATCCCAGCTCGATTTCGATGTTTGCCTGGAACGAAGATGACGACTGGCTTTCCGGCTACGATAACGGCAGGCAGGCAGGCACGCTGCACGTGGCGGATCGCCATCAGGTGCCGGGCAAGAAGTTCTTCACCTGGGGCACCGGCCCCGGCGGACGACTGTGGGACAAGATCCTGAGCGACACCGACGGACCGTATCTCGAACTTATGGTTGGCGCCTGGAGCGACAACCAGCCTGACTATAGCTGGCTGCAACCCTACGAGACAAAGACCGTCAAGCAATACTGGTATCCGTTCCGCGAGATCGGCGGCACGAAGAACGCCACGCGCGACGCCGCCGTGAATCTGGAAGTGAAGGGCGGCAAGGTGAAGGCGGGATTTTATGCGACCCGCGCCTTTCAGCAGGTGAAGGCCAGCGTCGCAGCGGGCACGCGCGAACTTTGGAGTGTGACCAAAGACATCGACCCGGCACACGCCATCGTGGAGGAGTTCGCGCTGCCCGCCGGGGTCAAGGAGACCGATCTGAGAGTTGTGCTCTTCGGCGCGGGCCGGGAGTTGGTCTCCTATCAGCCCGTGGAACTGGCGAAGCTCCCGATGCCAAAACCGGTAGTGCCGCCCGCTGCTCCAAAGGACATCAAGAGCACAGAAGAACTCTACCTCGCCGGTCTGCGCCTGGAGCAGTTCCACAGTCCGGCGCTGGAGCCGGATCCGTACTACGAAGAGGCGCTGCGGCGCGATGCCGGCGATGTCCGCAACAATACGGCGCTGGGTATTCTCTACATCAAGCGCGGCCGTTACGCCGACGCAGAGAAACTGCTGCGCGCTGCCACGGCTCGTGTGGGCGCCAACTACACACGCGCCAAGGATGGCGACTCGCTGTATCATCTCGGCCTCGCGCTGAAGTTCCAGGGCAAGCTGAAAGAGGCCGAGGACTGGCTGCAGCGCGCCGCCTGGACCTACGCCTGGCAATCGGCGGCGTACTTCCAGATCGCGGAGATCAAGGGCTTGCAGGGCAACATCGACGCCGCACTCGCCTACGTGAATCGCTCGCTGGTGACCAATGCCTGGAACACGCGCGCGCTATCGCTGAAGTCCACCATCCTGATGCGCTCCGGCAACGGCGGAGAGGCCTCGGAGGCGCGCAAGGCTCTGCGCGCCATCGACCCCATCGACATCCGCGGCTTCAGCGGCACCGGAGAACTGCTCACCATCAGCCAGAAGCAGCCGACGGAAGGGCTCGAGCTGATCGTCTCCTGTATGAATGCCGGCATGTGGCTGGAGGCCGACATGCTGCTGGATCGCATGCCCGTCAAGTCGCCGATCGTTCACTACTATCGGGGATACCTCACTGAACTGATGGGGCAGAAGGAAACGGCGCTCGCCCACTACAAGCGCGCCTCAGCAATGCCCTACGACGGCCAGTTCCCATTCCAGATCGAGGCCATGGACGCACTGCGCGCCGCCATGAAGGCCAACCCGCAGGATCCGCGTGCGCCTTACTACCTGGGGCTTCTGCTCTATGACCGCCAGCCTGACGAGGCGGTTCGACTCTGGACCAAAACCACGGAACTCGATCCTACAATGGCCATCGCCTACCGCAACCTGGCCGTCGCCTACGCGCAACAGAACGACGGTGCGCCCGAAGCGATCGCCGCGCTGGAGAAGGCCGTTTCCCTCAATAGCGGCGACGCCCTCCATCTCTTTGAACTAGACCGCCTCTACGAATTCACGCAGACTCCTGTGGAGAGACGTTTGGCGCTGTTCGACAAGTACCGCGCCACGGCCGAGAAGCGCGACGACGCTACCTCCCGCATCGTCTCGCTGGAGATCCTCGGAGGCCGCTACGACTCCGCCATCGCCATTATGAGCAAGCGCCACTTCCATCTGTGGGAGGGCGGCGCGCGCTTCAACGTGCAGGATGCCTGGACCGACGCGCATATGCTCCGCGGCCACCGCAAGTTCGCCGCCAAGGACTACGCCGCAGCGCTGGCGGATTATCAGGCGGCCATCCACTACCCCGAGAATCTAGAAGTCACTCGCGCCTATCGCGGCAGCCGTGCGCCGGAGGTCTTCTACTACACGGGCGTCACTCATGCCGCCATGGGCAATCAGGACGACGCGAAGAAGGCGTGGCGCGAATCGGCCGCCGAACTGATCGGCACCGAGGACAACCCGCGCGCCACCGTGGACAGTGGCGCCGTGCTGGTCTATTACCAGGCGCTCTCGCTGAACAAGCTCGGCGAAACCGCCCGGGCGAAGTCACTGTTCGCCTCACTCGCTACCGCCGCCGCCCGCGCCAAGTCCCGCCCCGCCGGTCAGGAGTTCTTCGCGAAATTCGGTGAGCGTCAATCGCCCCGCGCGCGCCTGGCCATGGCCCACTATGTGGGCGGCCTGGCGGCACAGGGCACCGGCGACAACGTCAAAGCCAAGGCCGAGTTCCAGAAGGCAGTCGAGCTCAACGCCTACCTGCTGGACGCTCGCACCCGGCTGGCGGACATGAAATAATCGCCGTCATGCTCAGCCGCCGTGAACTACTGCCGGCTCTACTGGCCGCCGGGACCGCGCCACCGCTGAGGATTACGAAGCTCGAGACGGTCTACTGGAAGTCGCGCGACGACGCGCCCTTCTGGCCGCACTGGACGTGGCTGAAGATCCACACCGATGCCGGCGTGGCGGGTATTGGCGAAACCTATCCTCGCAATGCCGGCGAGGCCGAGATGCTCCACTCGCACTTCGCCCCGGCGCTGCTCGGCAAGGACCCGCGCGACATCGAGCGCATCTGGAACGACCTCTACAACATGCTGGATTTCCAGATCGCCGGCGGCGCCGAGATCCGCGCCCTCAGCGCCATCGACCTGGCCCTCTGGGATCTGCCCGGCCACTCGCTCAACACGCCTCTCGCGAGCCTGATCGGCGGCCGCGCCAACCCCAAGGTCCGCCTCTACAATACCTGCTTCCCGCACAAGTACGACTTCCTCAAAGAGCCCGTGAAGATCATGCGGGAGCTCATCGACGAGTACGGCATTCGCGCGATCAAGATCTGGCCCTTCGACACCGCCGCCCGCCAGACCAACCGCCAGTACATCACGCAGGAGCAGATCGACGAAGCGCTGAAGCCCGTCCGCATGCTGCGCGACGCATTCGGGCTTTCCATCGAGATCCTGATCGAGTGCCATTCGTTCTGGAATGTCACCGCCGCCACGCGCATCGCCAAGTCGCTGGAACCATATCAGCCCATGTGGCTGGAAGACATGCTGATGCCCGGCAACTGGGCGCAGTACCGCCAGCTCGCCGAATCCACGACGCTGCCGCTGACCATCAGCGAGCGCATGGCCGGCAAGCTCCAGTTTCAGCAGATGCTGGAAGCGCACGCCGCAAAGTTCGTGATGTTCGACGTCTGCTGGTGCGGCGGCCTCACGGAGGCTCGCAAGATCTGTACGCTGGCAGACGCCCAGCAGTTGCCTTTCGCGCCGCACACCGCCGGCGGACCGCTGCTGTTCTTCGCCTCCACGCACCTCTCCACCGCCATGCCGAACCTGTGGATTCAGGAGAGCTGCCAGCGATTCTACGAGCACGATTGGCCGCTGATGCTCGAAGATCCGCCAGTCCCCAAGGACGGCCACATCACGGCGCCGGACCTGCCCGGCTTCGGCATGAGAATCAAGCCGGAAGTCTGGAATCACCCCAAGGCGATCCGCCGCATCACCGGGATTTCAAAATAGGAGACCACTATGAGTGAACGCAGAGACTTTCTGAAAAGCGCGGGAGCGGGCATGCTGATCCTGAAGCCCGAAACCGTCTTCGGCTCGCAGGCCAACTCGACAGTCGAGATCGGACTGATCGGCTGCGGCGGGCGCGGCAACTGGATTGGACCCTTCTTCCCGGAATACACCGGCGCGAAGATCGTCGCGCTGGCCGATGTCGTGAAGGCCAATCTGAACGCCACAGCCGGGAAGTTCCAGGTGGACAGCTCCCGCGCCTATCACGGTCCCGACGCCGCCGCGCGCCTGGCCGCCTCCAAGGTGGACGCCGTAGTCATCGAGACGCCCACCTACTATCACGCCGAGCAGGCCAAGCTCGCAGTCGAAGCAGGCAAACATGTCTACGTCGCCAAGCCGCTCGCCGTGGACGTCCCCGGCTGCCGCAGCATTCTGGCCAGCGGCCAGCGCGCCCGCGAGAAAAAGCTCACCTACTGGGTGGACTTCCAGTCCCGCGCCCGCGAGGTCTATCAGGAGGCCGCCAAGCGCATCCATCGCGGCGACATCGGCAAGCCGGCGATGGCGCAGGTGTTCTATTACGCCGGCCGTCCGTGGAAGGACATGGGCACGCCGGGCATGGATGAGGGCCATCGCAAAATGGCCAACTGGTTCGGCGACCGCGTGCTCAGCGGCGACATCATCGTCGAGCAGAACATCCATGTCATCGACATCGCCAACTGGTTTCTCGGCGGCGCGCCCGTAAAGGCATACGGCACCGGCGGCCGCTCAGACTGGCGCGGCACGCCCAACGACACCGGCGACGCCTGGGATCACTTCGTCGTCACCTACTACTATCCGAACGGCGTGCAGGCGAATTTCAGTTCGCACCAGCTCAACGGAGCGTTTAGCGATCTCTGCGTTCGGGTGATGGGCGTCGACGGCACCGCCGACACGCACTATGGCGGGTTGCTGCGCATCGTCGGCAAGAACCCATGGATGGGCGCGGAGAAAGACGATACGTTCAAGGGTGGCGCGGTGGAGAACGTGAAGGCGTTCATCGCCAGCATACGCAATCGCACTCCGATCTATAACTACGAGGAGTCCGTCAAGAGTAACCTGACCGGCATTCTCGGCCGCACCGCCGCCTACAAGAACCGCGAAGTCACATGGGAAGAGATGATGAAGGCCGACGAGAAATGGACGTCGGATCTGAAGCTCGCCTGGTAGCTATTCCGTGTAGCGGTCCAGCGCCTTCTTGGCGTCCAACGAAGAGGCTGTGGTGAACGCTGTCACTGCGGTCTCTTCGTCCTCGCAGACCGGTATCAATGTGTCGAGCCGGGTGATCTGCAACACTTCGCGCAGACGGCCGCTGGGCTTTAGCAACTTCAGCTCACCGCCCCGCCGCACGACAGCCGAATACGCTGAAACCAGTTCGCCGACGCCGGCGCTATCGATGTAGGTGAGCCCCCCGCAGTTCAACAACAGGCGGCGCTCGCCGCGATCCACCTGCGCCAGTAACTCCGCGCGCAGCACTTCCACTTCCGGCCCCAGCGTGAGTCGTCCCTTAAGATCCACCACCAGAACACCGTTCACCAGCCGCGTGCCCGCAACCACCCCCATGCGATCACCCCCGTTAAATCAAAAGAGTCTTTAGATATTCAATCACATTCTCCGCCTTTCCTCTGTGCGCGTGCGCCAGCAGTGGGATCGGCCCGGGCGCCCTGACCGATCAGGTATTCAGCGATCTCGCGGTTGCCCATGTGCGATGCCCCGCCGAGGCCGGTCTCGAAATCCCCGCCGCCCCAATCCCATGTTGCGTTCAGCAGCGCCGGCGTCTCCGCCAGCATCTCTTTGGTCTTTTCCAGATTGCCATGCGCCGCACCGACAAACGCCTTCACCAGATCAGGCGCCAGGGGAGGGCCTTTGTCCGGCCGTTTCGATACGGTCTGCGCGCCGAGCCACGCAGGAGCGGCCAGCACCATGGCGCGCCGGGTCGTGAAAGAGAGCATCTTGCATGGACGGATGCTGCACGAATCTGTTTGGATTCACTTCCGCAGACGCACGCGCAGGAGGAACCACAGCACGCCAGCCATGCCGATGCCGCCGCCGCACAGAAACGTCGCCTCCGGTCCGGCGTGCGTCCATAGCCACCAGGAAACCAGCGGCGCCGGGAAGAAACAGAACGAGCGGATGCCCCAGTACAGCCCCACGGCCCGCGCCCGGATCTCCGGCGGCATGCCCGTCGTGATTGCAGCCTTCCGGGCCGGTTCCCCGATCTCCCGCATTCCATTCAACACGAACACCACTACCAGCGCCGTCATCAGCGGCAGCCCCGATTTCGGCAGCAGCACCAGCGCGAAGGGAAACAGCGCAAACAACCCGAAGGTCAGTCCGATGAACGGCCGCCCCGATCCAGACCGGTCGATCCACTTGCCTACAGGGATGTACATCACCAGGGCCGTGAAGGCCGATAGTGACGCCAGAGCCCCATATTCCGCGGGGCTCCGGCCCAGCACGCCCACCACGTACAGCGCCGTGAAATCACGCACGAAGTTATCGCCCCAGCGGATCAGGACCTCGGCCGAGAGCAGGCTCTTCAACTCCGGCGGTATCCGCCGCAGCACCTCGCGAGCCGGCAGTTCCGGCGCGTCCGGCATCGCCTTCCAGCGGTCCAGAAGCAGCAGTTGCGCGCCCACCGCCAGCACCAGAACCCCGATCGCCAGCACCAGATTCACCCAGTAGCCCAGGGCAAACACCATGCCGCCGATCAGCGGCCCCAGCACTTTGGGCAGCCGCTTCTGCACGCTCTGCACCGCGAACGCGATGGTCCTCCGGTTCGGCGGCACCTCCGCCCCCACCACCGCAAACGTCGCAGGCAGCGACAGCGGATCCCAATTGGTCAGCAGCAGCGCCCCCAGCACAATGGCCCACGGCTCGCGCAAGGTGAGCAGCACGGTGAAGCCCAGCACCATCGGCACAGCCGCGATTGCCAGCGCCCGGCGGGGTCCCAGGCGATGCGCGAACGTGCCCCCGAGAATGTACCCAAAACCCTCCATCAGCGCCGCCAGGGACGCGTAGAGGCCCACAAATCCGGCCGCCCGCGCCACGTCGCCCGTGCGGATGTTGAGGTAGATGGCGAGGAAACTCCGCCAGATCTGCTCCGACAATCCCAGCCCGCCCACCACCACGAGGACTGCGAGAGTGGCCCGGTTGATCCCCAGCCACGCAGCCCATTTCTTCATGGCAGCAGCCGCTTCACCCAGGCGTGTCCGAGCACGCCCATCTTCTCCGCGGTGGTGAGCCGGATCTTGCCGGGCAGGACGTCGTAATCACGCTCTTGCATGCGCGTGAGAAGCCGTGAGTAGATTTCGATGAGTGCCCAAAGCGCGGGCCGGCTGTCTTCATCCACCATGCGGATCAGCGGTCTGGCCTCATCGTAGTAGGCGCGAGCTCGCTCGCCTTCGAACGCCAGTAACCGACGCACTTCGTCCAAGCTGTCGCCGTTGCGCAATACCTCCGGCGTCACGGAGAACCGGCGCAGATCTTCAGCCGGCAGATACAGGCGGCCGCTGCGCGCGTCTTCGCCAACGTCGCGGATGATATTGGTCAACTGAAAGGCAATACCGCAGCGCTCGGCCAGCAGCGGCGCACGCGGGTCCCCGAATCCAAAGATGTGAATCGTGGTCAGCCCCACCACGGAGGCCACCAGGTAGCAGTAACGGTAGAGTTCGTCGAACGTCTCCACGTGCCGCGGATCCAGGTCCGACGATACGCCGTCAATCATCTCGTGCGCATAGCGGGCGGGAATGCCGTACCTCTGCATGACATCGAGAAACGCAGGCCAGACCTTGTGCGTGGCGACGCGCCCCGCCATGGCCGCATCGAATTGGCCTCGCCAGTCCGCCAGCCGTTCGCGCGTCGCGCCGTCCTCGTCGCTCAGGTCATCGCACTCGCGCATGAAGGCATAGACCGCGCACATCGCCAGACGCTTCTGCTCCGGAAGCACCAGAAACGAGTAGTAGAAGTTCTTCGCCCGCGCCCGCGCCACGGCAACGCAGTATTCGTACGATGCCGCCAGAGCCGTCATGCCGCTCTCCGCACCACCATGCGCATCAGGCTGCCGAGCAGCAGCCGGACACGCTCGGATTTCGTCACCGCGGGCCGGGATTTCAGCACATCGTAGTCCTGCGCGCGGATCTTCGCCAGCACCTTCATGCCCCCGCGGCTGAACAGATCGATGTCCAAGCCGAGGCGCCGGTCCAGCCGCTCCACCAGCGGCAGGCCCTCTTCAAAGAGCCGCTGCGCGTAATCCACTGCTTCCACCATCACTGCGCGGAACGCCGGCGTGGAGCTTCCGGCAAACAGTTCTTTCACCGTGTAGCCGTGCCGCTCGAACAGATGCAGCGGCAGGTACACGCGGTCCTTTTTCAGGTCCACCGTGACATCCTGCCAGAAGTTCGCCAGCTGCAGCGCCGTGCATGTGGCGTCCGACAGACGGAACCGTTCGTCGTCGCGATAACCGCACAGCAGCAGGATCAGGCGCCCCACCGGGTTGGCGGAGTTGACGCAGTAGCTCAGAACTCCGTCCCAGTCGGCGTAGCGCGTCACTGTCTGATCCTGCACGAAGGCCGTGATCAGATCGTCGAACAGCGACATCGGCAGTTCGTGCCGCTGAATCGTCTCCGTCAGCGCAACAAACACCGGGTGGAGGGGTTTTTCTCTGTTGTAGAGTGCATGAAGTTCGCCACGCCACCACTCGAGGAGACGCAGGCTTTCATGGGTGTCGCCGATCTCGTCGCCGAGATCGTCAGACCAGCGGCAGAACGCATAGACGTTATAAAAGTCCTGATGCAGCCGCCTGGGCAGCAGCACGCTGACCACGTGAAAGTTTTCGTAGTGGTGGGTGGCGATCCAGCGCGTATATGACAAGGCCTGATCCATGGACCAGGCTCGTGACATCGCTTGTGGCGACCGCAGAAATTCTACCGGGTGCAGATTCACTCGAAAATCGCCGTCGTCTTCCGTCTATGGAATGATGGCCGTCTTCATGTGCCCGTTATGGCTCATCAAGTGGCGCATCACTTCCAGCAGGTTGGTCAGCGGTTCTTCGCGGTTCACGAAATCACGCGAACTCACATCTCCGCGGCTCACGATATCCAGCGCCTTGCGGATGTAGGACGGCGTGTGGTGGAAGCTGGCCACGCACTTGATCTCGCTGTAGTGCAGCGTCTGCGTATCCATCGTGATGCGCGTGTCGCTTGGGCAGCCGCCAAAAAACTGCACCGTGCCGCCTCGCCGCAACAGTTTCACGGCCAGCTCCCAGGTATCCGGTATGCCCACCGCTTCGATCACTGCGTCGGCGCCGTAGCCGCCAGTCAGGCCGCGCACCTGGCGCATTACGTCATCGGGATCGGTATTCAGCAACGCGTCGTGAGCGCCCATGCGAAGAGCGCGGTCCAACTGCGATGTGCGCCGGCCCAATGCGATGACGCGTGCGCCATATACCTTCGCCAGCCGCACAAACATCAGCCCGATGGGCCCTTGCCCGATCACCACCACGTTGTCGCCCGGCCGCACATGCGTCTCTTCCAGGCCCTTCAGCACACAAGCCAGAGGCTCGATCAACGCCGCGTCCATGTAGCTCAGATGAGCGGGGATCTCATACAGATTTCGTTGAACGATTCGAGCCGGGATCCGGATGAACTCCGCGTAGGCGCCGTTGTTGAACAGCAGATCCTCACAGAGGTTCTCCAACCCCTTGCGGCAGTAAAAGCAGTTCAGGCAGGGAGTGGAGTTGGCGGCAACCACTCGCAGACCCACCCGGAAGCCCTCCACGTGCTCACCCACTCCGACGATATCCCCGGCCAGTTCATGCCCGAACAGGGCCGGCGGAACGATCATTTTGGCGTGGTAGCCCCTCCGGAACACCTTCACATCCGTACCGCAAGTCAACGCGGCACGGACACGGACGAGAACATCGCCCTTCTCAATTTGAGGAATGGACACGTTCTCCACGCGAACTTGTTCGCGTCCATAGAGCACGGCGGCCATCATCTGCTTGTTCACTTAAGACAACCTCTGTGGCTGAACCATTATTTTCAAGGATTTGCCGTCAGGATGCAACGCTAAATCAATCCCTTGGCGGATCTCTGTCAACGGCAACCGATGAGTAACCAACTCTCCCACTGGAATCTCCCCACTAAAAACGAGACGCGCCGACTCTGCTTGCAGATCCACGGACGCGCTGTAACATCCGAACAACGTCCGCTCCAACTTGCAGATGTCGGCCCCAGACAATTCGATTCTTTCCGTATCCGAGGTCTGGGCGAATAGTAATATTTTAGCGCCTGGACGGGACGCAGCGATAGCCTCCCCCACAATCCCCTTGACGGAGGCGGCCACAAACACCTGATCCACTCCGCGGCCGGACGTCATCGCCTTGCATCTTGCGGCCACGTCCACGGAACGCGGGTCCCAGGCTTCCACTGCGCCAAACCGCAGGGCGAGAGCCCTCCGCTCCGGCATCGCGTCGGTGGCCACCACGGTGACGCCAATGCGTTTCAGCATCATTGTAAACGTCAAGCCGATCGGTCCCTGGCCCTGCACCAGCACCACATCGCCCGCCCGGGGGGCGGCTTCCACCACCGCCTTCAGGCACGTGTTCACCGGCTCCACCAGGCTGGCCACCTCGAACGGGACACCGTCTGGAATCAGTTCCACACCGCGTTCCACAATCCAATCCATGATCCGGATGTACTGCGAAAAACCACCGCCCGCCGGCTCAAATCCGGCCGTGATGCCCACACGCTTGTAGGTCTCGCACTGCGCGTAGAGCTTGCGCTCGCAGTAGTAACAGTTGCTGCAGGGGATGTGGTGGAATGCGATCACGCGGTCGCCCAGCTTGTACTTGGTCACCCCCTCGCCCAACGCCACCACCACGCCGGCCGACTCATGCCCGTAAATGCGAGGCGGCGGCAGCAGGTCATGCTCCACCTTCTTCAGATCCGTGTGGCAAATCCCACAGGCTTCCACACGCACCAGCATCTCGCCGCGCCCGATCCGCGGCACCGGTACGGAGTGGACGTCCAGAACGCCGTTACCCGTATAGACGGCCGCCATCATGTTTCCGTCGAGCCTAGAATCGGCAGTTGGCAAGGAAGTCTCCTAACGTAATAGATGCACGCCGGCTGTTGCGGTCGAAACGAATTAATCCAGGGATGGCCCACGGTCTCGCCGCAGCGGCCATCGCAATCAATGCGCGTGAGAATCGGCCCGCCTGATCGCGGTAACGGTTGAAGTCCAGCGGCAGTTCCTCACCCGCGGTGTCGCTCACCACGCGGACACAGTAGAAGGGCAACCCCAGCGACCCGGCCACGGCCGCCACCGCGCCGGCTTCCATTTCCACGGCAGATTCGCCGGAGGTAAACATCGCCGCCTTCTCCGCCTTCGTCACTGCCACCCGGTCCACGGATAAAAGACGCCCGCGGCGCGGCGCATCCACCGGCATCGCCGCGTAACCGCCGGCTCCGGGCCAGCACCGGACCTCCGTCGCGGCAAAGATGTCGCCCAACTCCAACTCCGGATCCAGGCCGCCGCAATAGCCAGTGGACACCACAGCCCGAACCGCGGCCATTCCGCAACCCGTCCACGCGGCCTCATGCGCCAGTCTCGGTCCCGGACCATTCGCGGCCAGCACCCACGGACGGCCGCCGATAGTGACCTTCCGGGCAAAGCACAGCGGCCAACCGAGCGGCTCCACCTCCGACGCATGCCGCAGCAGGCCCGCGAACTCGCGCGCCTCCGCCGCAATTGCCAGTATCGGATTGGAGTCAGCAGTACCCATTGGCTTCAAACCACCGCACTGCCTTCCCCAGTGCCAGATCCGCGCCAGACGGACGGAAGCCCAATTCCCGCTCCGCCTTCGCACAGCTCACCCACATTTTCTTTCGCGCCATCCGCACGGCGTCCAGGGGCACCCGCGGCGCCTGCCCCGTTACGGCCGCCAGTCCGGTCGAGAACAGTCCTGCCAGCAGAGCGACAATCCACGGCAGGCGCACTTTCGGCTCCGGCTTGCCGCTGATGCCCGCCAGCCTGCGGAGGATCTGCTCCAACGTGAGATTCTCGCTGCCCAGGATGTAGCGCTCCCCCACCCTGCCCTTCTCGCAGGCGAGCCAGTGACCCTCCGCGGTCTCCCGCGCGTCCACCACGTTCAAGCCCGTATCGACGAAGGCCGGCATCCGTCCTTTGAGGAAATCGACGATCGTCTGCCCCGTCGGAGTCGGCTTCACGTCGTGGTCGCCAACGGGCGCGGTCGGATTCACGATCACCACGGGAAACCCTGTTGCGGCAGCGCGCAGCGCCTCCTGCTCAGCAAGAAACTTCGAGCGCTTGTAGTGCCCGGTCATGTCCGCCAGACCCACCGGCGTGGTTTCATCGCCCAGGCCGCCCTCGACGAAGCCGATGCAGCCCACGGTGCTCGTGTAAACGAACCGCTCCACACCGGCGCGTTCCGCCGCGGCCAGCAGCGCGCGCGTGCCATCCACGTTGGACTCGTACATCGCGGCGGGATCCTTCACCCACAGCCGATAGTCGGCCGCGACGTGAAAGACCAGGCCGCAACCGGCCACGGCCCGCTCCAGCGATCCGGCATCACGCAGATCACCAGCCACCACCTCGGCGTCGAGTTCCCGCACCGTCTCCGGCCGCCGCGCCATGGCGCGCACCCGCAGCCCACGTTCAGAGAGAACGCGGGCCACGTGCCAGCCTAGAAACCCTGAGGCGCCGGTCACCAGTGCTGGCTTCACCGTCGCCTCCCGCTTGGGTCTGAATCCATCAAAGATCTCTTAACCCTTCTTTACCGCATCGCCCACTTCAGCAGCTTCAGGTTGTCGCCCGGACGGCCGTTGATGCCGAAAGCCGCCGACGCCTCGTAGCCGCAATGCACCATGCAGTGCTCGCAGCGCGGATCGTTTCCGGCGCCATAGCTCTCCCACGGAGTGCGCGTCATCAAGTCCTCAAAGGTCTTGTGGTGCGCGTCCGTAATCAGGTAGCACGGGCCTTTCCAGCCCTTCGTGTTGTAGGTTGGATTGCCCCACGCCGTGCACGGCAACTCCCGCTCACCGCGCAGAAAATCCAGATACAGCGGCGAGTTGTTGATCGGGAACCGGTCCGCCATCTTATCGATCTCGGCAAACTTCAGCAGAATCTCGTCGCGCGTCAGGAAGATTTCGCGCTCGTTCACGGCCGAGTACCCATACGCCGGCGCAATCTGATGCCCGTCCACGCCTAGAGTCTCCAGGAAAGCGAACAGCTCCCAGATCTCCTTCATGTCGGTCTCCTGGTAGACCGTCGTGTTGGTGCAAACCTTGAACCCGAGCGCCTTGGCGGTCTTGATGCCTTCGATGGCCTCTTTGAACACGCCGGGCCGCTCGACGGCCAGATCGTGATTGGCCTCCATGCCGTCCAGATGAACGTTGAAGAAGAAGCGCGGACTCGGCGTAAACTCCTTGGCGCGCTTGCGCAGGAACATGCCGTTCGTGCAGAGGTAAATGTGCTTGCCGCGCTGCAGCGTCTGGTTGGTCAGCGCCACGATGTCTTTGTACAGGAACGGCTCGCCGCCTGCGATGGCAACGATGGGCGCGCCGCATTCGTCAATCGCATGCAGGCACTGTTCCAGCGGCAGTTGGTCCGTAATGCTGGTTTCGTACTCGCGGATGCGCCCGCATCCGGTGCAGGTTAAGTTGCAGGCGTGGAGCGGTTCCAGCATCAGCACGATGGGGAAGCGCTTGTTGATCATCGGGTGCGGCGTGGACTTCTTCGCGCCGGACATGGACTGCATGATCTGGAATGGATTGTTCGGGTCCGGCTCGGCCGCCCGGTTCTCCTGCCAAGCCTGCTTCGGAAACAACTTGTTCTTCGCAATGTAGCCGGCCATTCCGGCCGTCATCGAAAGCGGAAATCTCATCCGTTCCCCTCTTTCCTACCGCTCTTCAGTTTCATAAACTCGGCCAGCGCCAGCGTCGGGAAAGACTGCCGGTAAAGGTGATACGTCAGGTAGAACACGCGCGGGAATCCGGTTCCCGTCGCCAGATGCTCATCCCATCCGCCATCCTCACGCTGATGTTTCACCAGATACTCCACGCCCCGCAGGACGCTTTCGCTGGTGGTGTCTCCGCCAGCCAGCAGACCCAGTACCGCCCAGGCGGTCTGCGACGCCGTGCTCGCGGCCTCGACAAATTCGTTCTTCGCGTAGCTTTCGCAGCTCTCGCCCCAGCCGCCATCGGCGTTCTGTACCGAACGCAGCCACTCGCCTCCGCGCAGCACTTCCGCTTCGCGGTCGTCGTAACCAGCCGCGCGCAGTCCGCGCAAGGCCAGGAATGTCCCATAAATGTAATCGACGCCCCAGCGGCCGTACCAGCTTCCGTCGGGTTCCTGCGACTTCCGCAGATACTCCACTCCGCGCCGTACTGCCGCCGATTGCGGGTCCACACCACACAGGCACAGCGCTTCCAGCACGCGCCCCGTGATGTCCGGGCAAGTCGGATCCAGCATCGCGTTGTGATCGGCAAACGGAACGTCGCGCAGCACGTCCCAGTCGTTATCCACATCGAACGCGGCCCAGCCGCCGTCCTTCGATTGCATCGCCAGCAACCAGCTCACCGCGCGCCGCATGGTCGCGTCGTAGGCCGTTTCATCTGATGCGTGGGTGTGGCGCAGCGCCATCAGCACCATCGCGGTGTCGTCGATATCGGGGTAGAACTCGTTGGCAAACTCGAAGTACCAACCGGAAGGCTCGGTATCCGGCCGCTTGACGGACCAGTCGCCCTTGCGCCGGACTTCCTTCGTCAGCAGCCAGTCGCCCGCCGGACGCAGTGCGAATGCCGGCGCCAGGCCGGTCTCGCCCACCGCATGAGCAGCGATGGCTGTGTCCCAGACCGGCGAGAAACAAGGTTGAAAGAAGAACCTCTCCCCGTCGTCCACCAGCAGCGCGTCAAACTGTTTTTGGGCCGCTCGCCGCTCCGGGCTGTCCGCGCCATAGCCGAGCACATTCAGAGCCATGATGGCGTACTGCATGCTGGGATAGATGGCGGCCAGGCCGTCGGAGTGACAGAGGCGCTCCAGCATCCAGTCTTTTGCCCTGTTAATGGCTTTCGCGCGGACGCGCGCCGATAGGCCGCTGCGCTCCCACCACTTCAGAACCTTGTCGCCCAGCAGGAAGAGGCGCTTCCACGAAACGAACTGTTCCGCCTGATGAAACGACACCGGAACGTCGGCCCGAAACAACTCCTGGAGTGTGAAACCGGCCGGCACCGGCCTCGGCGAGCAAGTCGTCGCCGCCTGCACTATCGAGAGCGGTACGACAATCGCACGCGTCCACGAAGACATCTCGTACAGAGCGTTGCCCGGCGCCAGCATCATCTCCGGCGGCACACTTGGCACGTGCTCGCGAGGATAGAGCCCGAACAAGGCCATGTTGATCTTCACGTAGCTGTTGGCGGATTGAATTCCACCCATCGCCAGAATCAGCTCGCGCAGCCGCGCCATCCGCGGATCATCCACCTCGAGCCCTGCCAGTTTCAACGCAAAATACGCCTTTACGCTGGCGCTCAGGTCCGACGATCCCGCCGCGAAGATGTGAAAGCCGCCGTCTTCGTTCTGTTTGGCAAGAATCGCCCGGACGGCCCGCGCGACCTTTTCCGCGTCCGGCGGAACCCAGCGGCCGTCCTTCGGGGGATGCAGCCATAGAAGCAGTAGCAGCCAGTCCGACTCCAGCGTCGAATCCGCCGTCAGGTCGCCCCACCAGTACCCTTCGGGCTTTCTCGCCGCCAGCAGATAGTCCACGGCCTTCTGCATGGACTGGGCGCCCGATGCGAGGATCGCCTCTTCCACCAGCTGTAAGCCAGAGCTCATAGCGCAGTGATCGTCGTCAGCTTGACCGTGCCGCCCTGCAACTCCTGCGGCAGGCTGAATCGCACATCTTCTTCAATGATGTCCAACTCTTCCAACGTGCCGTAGCCGCGTTCCTGCAACGCCTGCACCAGTTCCATCACCAGGTTTTCGGGCGCCGATGCGCCCGCCGTCACCGAGATGGTGTCTACGCCCGGGAACCACTCGTCCCGAAGGAACGATTTGTCGTCCAGCAGATACGCCGGCACACCCGTCTTCTCGCAAACCTCAACCAAGCGCCTCGAGTTCGAACTGTTCTGTGACCCCACTACCAACAGCAACTGGCACAGCGGCGCAACGGCCTTTACAGCCATCTGCCGGTTCTCCGTGGCGTAACAGATGTCCTGCGACTTGGGACCGGATATCAGAGGGAAACGGCGCGTCAGAATGTCGATGATGCCGCGTGTTTCGTCCAGGCTGAGCGTGGTTTGCGTCAGGAAGCAAACCTTGGAAGGATCCGGCACCTGGACGGTTTCGGCGTCTTCCTCCGTCTGCACGATCAACGTGTTCTTCGGCGCCTCGCCGAAGGTCCCTTCGATCTCCTCGTGCACTTTGTGGCCGATCAGCAAAATGGAGTAGTTCTGCCGGGCGAACTTCACGGCCTCCAGGTGTACCTTTGTCACCAGCGGACAGGTGGCATCAATAACTTCGAGGTCCCGAGCTTTCGCCTGCTCCCGTACCAGCGGGGAGACGCCGTGCGCACTGAAGATCAACCGGTTCCCAGCCGGCACTTCGTGCAGGTCATCGACGAAGATCGCACCCAGGGCGCGCAACTCATCCACGACATGACGATTATGTACGATTTCCTTTCGCACGTAGATCGGAGCGCCATACAGGTCCAACGCGATTTTGACTACATCGATCGCCCGAACCACCCCGGCACAGAATCCCCGTGGACGCAGGAGAATGACTTTCTTCCCGGCACTGCCGTTCTGTTGCATAAGTGAGTGATCACTATTATAGCAACGGCACACCCTTACACTGCCAGCCGATCCGCTATCTGTTTACCAACTCAACCACTTGCAGACGGCGGAACTCCACCGGACCGTGGTCGCCCTGCAACACTATCGGCCCTGGAGTGTCCTCTTTCGGACTCATGACCATGGCTGTCGGACCCACCACCTCCTGCCGGTCGATGATCTTGGTCCCGTTGAGAACGACGGTCAAATCCCGGCCGACAAGGCGCATCACCATCGTCTGCCACTGGCCAGGCGCCTTGCTGGCGTTGACGCCGGGCGCGATCCGGCTATAGAGGGAGCCCGTCCCATGCCAGTCCGGCGGCTGCCCGAAGTTGTCATGGATCTGTATTTCGTACCGCCCCCGCAACGCCACGCCGCTGTTGGAACCCTTGGCATAGCGGAACTCGGCCCGCACCTCCATGTTCCAGAACTTCGCGTCCGACACCAGATCCGCCGCCTTGGTGCGGTTCTTCAGAATCCCGCCCTCTACATACCAACCCGGCCGCCCTGCCACCAACAGGTACCAGCCGGCGCTGCTCTTGCCGTCGAACAACTCCACGGTCCGGCCGGGCTTCCAACGGCCGTCGTCCTTTTCGCGGATGACCGGCGCGCGCTCAGCGGTCCAGGTCACCACGGACGAAGCTTTGCCACCGTCGACCTCTTCGCGGGTGCCCCTCAGGACGCCCTTGTCAAAACGTGCCCGAAATGTCTGTTTAAGGGCCGGTTTGCGTGCAAAACTGAACACTAACTCGCCGTTTTCGACACGCATCCCTTCGATGGCGTCCACCTGGCCGCCCGGCGCGCCGACGAAGTTGCCGGTCACTTTTCCCGTCCCGGCGCCCTGCACCTCCAGCCACCAAACGCGTTCGCGGGGCGTCTTCACGTCGATGTTCCAGCGCCCGTTGAAATCGGAATCGGCGGCGCAGAGCGCGATCCCGACAAGGCTCATCACTGCGAGTTTGATTATCATGGCAACTTCTCGATTCTATCGAGGAGCACGGCGAGGCGGGCGGCATTTTCTCGCCGGCCGCCGAAGCGCAGCGCGTAATACAGTTCGGTGAACTCTCCCACAGCAGTAGCCGTCTCCGCGGATTGCAGCTCGCGGGCGAATTCGGCGGGCGTACTGGAGCCAGGCTTCACGAGTCCTCGGCGGCGCAGTTCGATCAGCATCTGGCGGTAGATCAGGCTGGCGTCGTCTGGCGCAGGCTGACCTTGGCGCAGGCGCCGCAGGCGCAGCCACATCAACATGCGGCCCCGCAGCCACGGCCCCAGGATGATCAGCAAGAGGGAGAGCGGCACTGCGAGCTGCCAAGGACGCCACTGCCAGTCCGGATCGCGCAAGGCGCCGTTCCAGAGCTTGCGCAAAGACTGGGATAGCCGCCCATACCAATCCGTGCTGACGCCGCGCCGCTTCTGATCCACCTCGAATGCCAGAGTCAACTGCCGGTCCAGATCATAGCCGATTACCCATTCCTGCCAGAACACCGACGCCGCGTCGGCCCACAGAGCGAGGCGCGAAAGAGCGGTCACGCCGCCGGCGGGGCCTGAAGGAGTTGGATCGAAGGTCAACCAGCCCTCGCCGGGCACCCAGGCTTCCACCCAGCTATGAGCGTCCGATGCCCGCACCACGTGCCAGCCGCTGATGGGATTGAAGCTGCCGCTTTGGAAGCCTGTGGCTACGCGCGACGGCACCCACACAGCCCGCAGAAGCACGCCCATGGCCGAGGCGAAATACTCGCAATGCCCCTTCTTCGATACGAACAGGAAATGCGCCAGAGGGTCTTCCACCTCGTGCTCCAGCGCTTCCAGAGAGTACCGGAAATCGTTCCGCAGGTAGCGCTCGATGGCGCGCGCCCGGTCATAGTCCGTCTTGGCGCCGGCCGTGATCTTCTGCGCCAAAGCCATCACGCGCGGGTCCAGAGGTGGAAGGCGCAGGTGGAAGTTACGGTCCTCCTCGCGCATTCTGGCGCGGTTCGCGCCCGGTTCGCCCAACGTGGCGGAGACGTCGTAGCGCAGTCCCTCCGATTCCACGAAGGGCACGCGGTAGCCGCCGGCCGGAGTCTCCACCACAACCAGTCCTTCAGCCACGTGCAACTGCTCGACTCGGCCGGCCAAAAAGAGCCAGTCCGTGCCTGTGTTGTGCAGAACCGCCTTATAGGAGATGCGGCGGCCGGGCCGCCGCCGCTCTTCGTCGTCCACCAGGGCCAACCAGCCTTTGTCGGGTTGGAGAAGTTTACCGTTGCGTGAGGAGTTGTACCACTTCAAACCGTTGAACTCGGCTAGCGCAACGCCGCGCCAACGCAGGTTGACGGGCTGAAAGCCGGATTCAAATTGCACGTGTATCACGGCCGTGCCTTGCCGCCGGATCTCACCCACCTGGCCGAGCGTGACTTCGCTGGCGAAACCGGAGACGCGCTGCACGGGCGGCAGCAGGCGCTCCAGCGCCGCGCGCGCCGTGCGGGGCAGCACGAAGAACAGAGCCGACGTCACCACCAGAATCGCGAGCGTGGTCATGGCTGTCAGCCGCCCCAGGCGCCGGCCGAAGACGCCGGCTCCGCGGGTTACCAGTTGCCGTTTGTCGCTGGCCCTCAGGATCTCCGTGCTGGCCAGGGTCGCCACGGTGGCACTTAGAAACAGCACGAGGAAGATCAGAAACGAGAGGTTGACGGAGAGGATGGAGGCCGCCAGAATTTCGAGAAAGGCAATGATCTTCAGGAGGAAGTAGTCCCGCGGCCGCGACGCCGTCAGCACCTTGATGATGGCCACGAAAAAGACAAGGTGCAGGGTAGCGCGTAGAAAATCCCGGCTGAGGTAGAGGTAGTCCAATGGGTAGAAGCCCATGTACAGGAGCGTCAGCCAATTGACGTAGCGCGGCGGGATTTCCACGATGGCGTCGACCGCCACCATCCACAACCGGGCCAGCAGCGCGATACCTGCCAACGCGGTGGCCGCCAAATCGAGCGCGCCCGATTGCAGCCCCTCCGACGAGAGCATCGCGCCATAGCCGCTCATCAGCATCGCAAGCAGCGACGCCTCCAGAAACCGGCGGATGGACTTCTCCCGGAAGCCTACGGGCTCGACGGTAGCCATGCTGTCTCCAGCTTTTTGGAAAACGCGATCAGGCTTTGCGTGGTTTCCGTCGGCGAGGAGCAGACGGCGAACACGTTGCCTTTGCGGAACGAGACAGTGCCCGGTTCGTTCCGCCACTTCTGCTGCGCCTCGAAGGCGCTGGAATCGGTGGGCATGCCGAAGGCCTCCACCAATACCGATCCGCCTGCGTCCTTGTTCCTGTAACTGGTGCGGACCCACTGAAGCGGCTTCAGCGCGCGAATCGCTTCCGGCGCCTGGTCCACCGGCGGCGTGTCCAACCCGGCACGATCCCAGCGCTCGAATGTCGCGGGGGGAACAGGAATGAGGGGCCTGCGCGGAAGCGCGCTGCAGCCGGCCAGGACCAGGCCGAACGCAAAAAGCGAGACGCGCACGGTAGCCACCATGATGAAACAATACCATCGCCCGAAAGAGTAGGGAACCATGTGATACAACCGAGAGGTGAATCTAAGCCTGTTTCACGACACACCCTCTTCCATGCATTTCGCTGCGCGGTTCGCCGAGGACCGGCTGCTATCGAAGCTCCACGCCATCGACGCCAAGGCCCAGCGCAAGGGACTGGCGTCGCTGGATGCAACCCGCAATCCGCTCATCGGTCTCGGCATGGAGCACACGCCCGACGGCAAAGTGACCAAGAACAGCTTTGGACTTTTCCACCTTTCCTGGATGGCGGAGAAGCACCCGGAGTGGCCTGCACAGATCACGGCGGAACTCGACGAAATCCGCGCCAATATTCAGGCGGCGCACAAGAAGAAGCTCAAGTTCCTGATCTGGGCCGGCATGGGCGGTTCGGCCGAAGACAAGTCCATGTTCCAGGCGGCGGGCCTGCTGGCCAAGGGGCCGCGCTGCTATGTGCTGGACAGCACGGATCCCGCAAAGCTCAAGGCTATTCTCGCCGACATCAGCGCCAGATCCGGCGGATCGCTGAAGACGGCGCTCGAATCCACGCTAGTCGTCGGCCAGGCGCTGGGCATGACCTCTTACGAGCCGGTCGTCAATCTCGAGAAGCTCTACAAGATGTACGAGAGTCTGGGCGTCGATTCGCGCGCCAACTTCGTCTACATGACCCTGCCCGGCTCGCTGCTGGATCAGTTTGCCGGACCGCGCGGCTACCGAAAAGTGGAACTCCAGCTCGACAACGGAAACTCCACCTCCGGCCGCCACTCCGGCCCGTTGACGCGCGGCAGCCTGTATCCGCTCGGCTTGGCCGGCATCGATCTGGCTGCATGGATGCAAGGGACATTCCTGACCGAGACGGAGATTCACACGGCCTGGACGCTTTCGTCGTTTCTGCAGGCGCAGGGAACGGCCGGCCGCGACAAGGTCACGCTGCTGGCCTCCAAGTCACTGGCGGCGGCCTCGCTCTGGACCAAACAGAACTTCGAGGAGAGCCTCGGCAAGAGCGAAGCTCTCGGCATCAAGATCGTCATCGGCGAACCCTTCAAGATGACCACGTACCGCCCGGCGAAGGACGCGCGGCAGGACCGCGTTTTCCTACTGATCGAGCGGAAGGGCGAACCGGCGCTGGACCGCGTCAAGCTCAACCTGTTGAAGCGCGCCGGCTACCCCGTTGCGATCCTCACGCTGGAGAGGGACGGGCCGCTTTCGCGCTACATGCAGATGGTCCATTACGCGGTTTTCGGGCTCGGGTGGCTGCGCGAGATGAACTTCGTCACCCAACCGGGTGTCGAATTGTATAAGGCCATCACCAATCCGCTGCACCAGAACGGCCTGTTCCAGGGCGGAATCGAGAAGACACCGGAGTGGCGGCAACTGCTCACCTCGCCCCGCCAGATCAAGTGGCGCGGCGGCGTGACGCTGCACTACGACCGTCTGCCATGCGGCTTTGAGATGCAGGACCGCAACGCCGCCGGCGCCTATGCCGCGCTGCTGCAGCAACTCTGCGACGCAGGGACTATCGAATACGGCGAACTCAGCGCCTTCGCCGACACACGGTTCGACAAGCGCGGCCAGGGGCTGCGCAAAGTAATGGACAAAGCGGCCACCGCCATTTTCCGGGACCGCCTGAAAGTACCTGTCGACGTGTACGAAGGCCCGGCGATGAACCACTCCTACCACGAGATGATCATCGGTCACGGCCGCTGCCTCTCGACCGTTCTGCTGCCGCTAAAGGCCGAGTCGATCCCGGAAGCGGGGCACACCGCCGATTACCACCGAGCCCAGTTTCTGGCCACGCAGATGGCCCTGGAACAGCGCGCCAGGCTGGTGGTATCGATTACCATGAAGGACACTTCGGAGAGCTCCCTGAGGGCCCTGGAGGAGTTTTTTCAGGCCACCGCCGCAAGCCTGCGCCGCGGCTGAATGTTACGCTGAATATACCGTATGGCAAAGATCAAGATCGCCGGTGGTCCGAAAAAATCTTCAGTTGGGCCCAAGAACCCCGGCGCCGTGGGCTGCATTATTCTAATCGCCTCGGCATTCATCCTGGTCTGCCTGGTGCTTTACTACTCGCTCGCCAAGTAAGGAATTCATGAGAACCGACCAGCGCCGCGCGGATGAACTTCGCCCGGTGAAGATCACCACCAACTATCTGCTGACCGCCGAGGGCTCGGCCCTGATCGAGGTCGGCCACACGCGCGTCCTCTGCGCCGCCAGCATCGAGGACTCAGTGCCCGCCTTTCTTCGCAACTCAGGCCGAGGCTGGGTGACGGCGGAATATGCCATGCTGCCCCGCGCGACCTCGGAGCGCAACACACGCGAAGTAAACAAGGGCAGGCCCTCCGGCCGCACGCACGAGATCCAGCGCCTGATCGGGCGCTCGCTGCGTTCGATTGTGGACATGCAGGCGCTGGGCGAACGCACCATCATGGTGGATTGCGACGTCATTCAGGCTGACGGCGGCACGCGGACGGCAGCCATTTCCGGCGGCTACGTGGCGCTGGCGCTGGCGATCAACAAGCTGATGGCATTCGGCGCGATCAAGAAGAACCCTCTGCGCGACATGCTGGCGGCTACCAGCGTCGGCGTGGTGCGCGGGGAGACGATGCTGGATCTTTGCTACGACGAGGACTCGGCGGCCGACGTAGACATGAACATCGTGATGACCGGCGCCGGCGAGTTCGTGGAGCTCCAGGCGACGGCCGAGAAGGTCAGCTTCCAGGACGACCGGCTGATTGAGATGATCTCCCTCGCCCGTGCGGGTCTGAAGCACATCTTCGAGTACCAGCGGGCAGCAATCAACGGCCAATGACTCTGCGCTGCGCTACGTCCAACCCCGGCAAATTGCGCGAATTCCGCTCGAACCACCCGGAAGTGGGCATCCAGCCGCTGGATGATCTGAAGTCCATTCCGCCATGCGAGGAGGACGGCGACACGTTCGAAGCGAACGCGATCAAGAAGGCGCTGTACTACAGCCAGTTCACGCCGGATGCGATCTTCGCCGACGACTCCGGGCTGGAAGTGGACGTGCTGGGCGGCGCGCCCGGCGTGCTCTCGGCCCGCTACAGTCCGGAAGGCGAGGACTTGGCGAACAACCGCCTGCTCATCGCCAATCTGAAAGGTGTTGAGAACCGCACGGCACGGTTCGTCTGCGTGATCGCGCTGGCCCGGCAAGGGAAGTTGCTGGGGACGTATCGAGGGTCGATCGAAGGCCGCATCGTGGACGAGCCCCGCGGTCCGAATGGTTTTGGCTACGACCCCCATTTCTTCCATGAGCCATTCGGCTGCACCTTTGGCGAAGCCACGCCTGAGCAGAAGATGCGGATCTCCCATCGCGCCCAGGCGCTGGACGCCATGATCGCGGGAATCACCGCGCGCGACTCGAATCCCCTATCATGATCCTCAGGCCGCGCGATGCAGTCGCCATCCACTACGTTCCTACTTCTCGAACAGACCAAGGCCGGCGACAGTCTGGCACTGTCCCGGGCGTTTGAACGAACGCGGCGGCGCCTGGCGATTCTGGTTCACTGCAAGCTATCGCCTCACTCGCGCAACTTCGCGGACGTTGAGGATATCGTCCAGGAGACGTGTCTGCGCGCCTTTCGCGACATCCACGCGTTCGCGTATCAGTCCCCCGGCGCTTTCATGCGATGGCTCTCCACCATCGCCGATCACGTGATTGTGGATCGCGTTCGCCATCAAAACCGCGCCCGCCGGGCGGGTCCGGCCGGCGAGGACGTGCCCTTCCGCTCTCCGTCCAACCCGCACGGCCCCGAGCCGGCCACCTCCACCACGCCCAGCCGGCTCTTCGCGCAGCAGCAGGCTGTCGAACTGCTGCTGGCCCGCCTGGACACGCTGCCCGATGACGCCCGCCAGTTGATCCTGATGGCGAAGATCGAAGGACTTTCCAGTGCCGAAATCGCAGTGCAACTGGGCAAGTCCCGCGAGGCGGTCGCCGTCCTGTTGTTTCGCGCCGTGCAGAAATTCAGAGCCGCGCTCGCAGCGGAGCCGAAATGATGGACGAAGCCCGCGAACAGCAACTCGCCGACGCCCTGGCCCGTATTCTCGACGCGCAGGCCGCCGAGGCGCCACAGCCTACGGAGGTGCTGAGTTCGGACCTGGCGCCCGAGTTGGCCGCGCTGGCGGAGATCGACGCCGTACTCGACGAACCGGCAGCCGCGCCGCGCCCGACGCACCTCTCCGGTCACCGCATCCTCAGCGAAATCGGGTCCGGGGGCATGGGCCGCGTCTTCCTCGCGGCCGACGACGCGCTGGGCCGGCAGGTCGCCATTAAGACGCTGAGCGAGCGATTCGCCAGCGACGCCGTGCTGCGCGCCCGGTTCATGGCGGAGGCCCGCGCGATGGCCCGCCTCAACCATCCCAACGTCGCGCGCATCTATTCACTGGGCCCGGCCGCCGAGCCGCCCCACTTCGTCATGGAGTTGCTGGACGGCACGCCACTGAACCGGGCCGCGTCTCCCCTCACGTTCCAGCAGCGAGCCGATCTGATGCTTCGCGTCGTCCTCGCCGTCGAGTTCCTGCATAGCCACGGCATCCTTCACCGCGACTTGAAGCCCGCCAACATCCTCGTTTCCCCCGACCTGGAGCCCAAACTGCTGGACTTCGGCCTGGCCCTCGATCTCTCCGCCCACAACCGGCTATCGCAGATCGGTGAAATCGCCGGAACGCCGGAGTACCTCTCACCAGAACAGGCGGCCGGCCTCCAGAACCTCTCTCCGGCTAGCGATGTGTTCGCACTTGGCGCCATCCTCTACGAACTGCTCACCGGACGTACTCCATTCCAGGCTGCCACGCTCTCTGACCTCCTCCGCCAGATTCGCGAAGCCGAGCCCATCCTCCCGCGACGCCACGCGCCAGCCATTCCGCGCGACCTGCAGAACATCTGCCTCAAGACCCTGGAAAAGGACCCCGCCCAGCGTTACGCCTCCGCCCGCGAGATGGCCGACGATCTGCGCCGCTTCCTGGCCGGCGAATCCGTCCTGGCCGAGCCAGCCGCCTACGCACGCCTGATTTCGGCACAGGTCGCCCACCATATGCGCGACCTGGAATCCTGGCAGCACGACCAGATCATCACGCCCGCCGAGCATGACGCGCTGCGCTCCCGCTACCAGCGCCTGATCGAGCGCGAAGATTCCTGGATTATGGAGGCCCGCCGACTCACCCTGCCGCAGGTCACGCTCTACCTGGGCGCATGGATCCTCGCGGTCGGGGCGGCCTTCCTAACGTTTTTCCCGTACCCCGTTCTGGCTGGACCGCCCGCCATCGTGACGGCTTGGGCCGCCGCCGGCCCGATGGCCTGGATCGGAATCCGGACGTGGCGCGCGGGCTACTTCCGGGTCGCCATTGCCTATCTCCTCACGCTATCTCTGACCGTTCCTGTCGCCGTCCTGGTCACCCTCGAGGAACTCCGCGTATTCACCGCGCTCACGCGGGGCGACCCCAAGCTCGAACTATTTCACCGGCTCGAGTTTGCCAGGCAGGCCACCAACGCCCAGCTTTGGTGGTGTCTGCTGGCGGCCTTACCGGTCGCCTGGTGGCTGCGCCGGTTCACGCGCGCCCAGGTCTTCTCGCTGGTGTTCGCCAGCATGGCGGCGCTGCTGTGCCTGGCGACACTGCTGCGCATGGGCCTGTTCCACTGGCTCGACAACGACGCCGGCCGCCTCTATTTTCACCTGATCCCCTGCGCCCTGCTGTTCCTGACGGCCGGATTCACCTTCGAGCGGCTGCGCCTGCCTGACGACTCCCGCTATTTCTATCCGTTCGCAGTCGCCTTTACCTGGGCCGCGCTCACTGGCGTCGCCCTTTTCCACGAACCCTACGCCGAATGGCTCAAAGCCGCCGCCCCGTGGACCCGAGGCCAGCTCGAATACCTCTTCCTGATCAACGCCTTGATCTACTTCGCTCTCGACAGTCTGTGCGACCGTTTCGCGTCCTCGCAGATCCGCATGGTCGGCAAGTCCTTCCGCTTCGTCATCCCCGGCCACGTCCTCACCTCTCTGCTGCTGCTTGGTCTGAGCGCCAAGACGCCCTTCGAATCCCGGTTATTGGAATGGCTGCTTCCCGGCGCCGCGTGCGTGTTCGTGTTTGCCGCGATCCCCCGGCAGATGAAGAACTTCTTCGTCACCGGGCTGCTCTTCCTCGCGATCGGGGCGTTCCGCCTCCAGCAGAACGTCTTTCACAATCGCGCAATCTGGCCCCTGACGCTTCTCTGTGCCGGCCTGGCGCTGATGCTGGCCGCCGCCAACTACGCCCGCCTCAAAATCACCCTGAAAAATCTCTTGCGGCGATGAAATTCTGGCTCTGAAAAAGCGCTGTGCTTCAGTGGAGGCCAAGACAATGAGATTCAATTCCGCAACCATCGCCCTCGCGGGCGTGTTGATCATGACCGGCTGTTCGAGCGTGGTTTCACTGCAACCATTCGTATCGGAGAAGGAAGCGATTACGGATCCTGCCCTGCCCGGCACGTGGACCGATGATGAGGGCAAAGACACCTACGTCGTCCGCCAGTCCGGAGATGCTTACGCAATCACCTACGTCGAGAAGTCAGGTGCGGCGTACAAGTTCAATGGGCGGCTGTGGAAGTGCGGCGACGCCATGCTGCTGGACCTTGTTTCCACGACTGAGGCGCCCTTCCATCTCCCTGTCCATTTCGCGATGCGAGTCTGGATCGAACGCGACTCGCTCCGAATTGCGTATCTCGACTCGGACTGGTTCAAGAAACTGGCGGCCGAGCAACTGAGTACGCAAAAGGTGGACGACCGCATGGTGATCACCGCCACACCTGCCGCAATGCGCGCGTTCTTCCTGACCCACGCCGCCGACGAGAAAGCACACGGGAATCCGGACACGCTGCGCCGCTCCAGTCAGTAGGTTATACGAGGCGCAGGAGTGACAGATTCACGCTGAACCAGCGCTGGTCCGGGGGGATCTGATAGGTCGGCGTGGTCCGCACCTCGAAGGTGTATGCATCCGAATCTGGCAGCGGCGATTCGATGAGGAACAGCCCGGGGCGGTCAATGGTAGTGGTGGAAACCGTCTCGCCGTTCGCTTGAATCTCAATGCGCGTGGGTACCCGGGGAGCGAAGCCACGAAGGCGGAGCGTGCGGGTCTCACCATGAACGCGCTGGAGACGGAAGACGGCGTGATCGGTAATCCAGCGGTACTTGTTGCCGTACACGCCTTCCACCTCGTGAAAGCCGGCGACGATCTGTCCGGCGCAGTCGCCGGCCGAGAAGTCGATGACGTCGGGGCGTAGGCCGGGGTACAGCTCTTTCTTGTCCGCGGCGGGCAGCAAATTGTAAACGTCCTCCTCGTTAGGAGAGTGATAGCTGCAGGCTGGACACAGCAAGGATTCCGCGGCGTCTCGTGAGAGCGCGCCCCGGCAATCGGGACAGCGCAGCAGCGTTTCGAAACAGGTTTCGAGCTGGAAGTCATCCGGTGGATTGGAGGGCGCACCGGCCTTGCGGCAGACGGCCGCGAGCGTTCCACCGAGAAGGCGCGCGGGCACCCAATCGGAGCCGTGCCGGTCAATTCGGCGGGCGAGTTTGCGGACGGCGGTTTCGCCCCAGCCGCGCTCCGCGATGAACAACTCGTACTGGTGGTCGCTAAAGTGCTTACGGATCAGGCTATCCCAGTCCCAGAGCGTCATGCGGTGGTTCTGGCGAATGCCGAAGGACTCTTCCTGGTGCGCGCCGATTACGTCTTTGGCGAGGAAGCCGAGGAGTCCCCAGTGGTGGAGTTTCTTTTCCCATGGCGTCATCTGCTCGATATATGGGGCCCGGTAGAGGCGCAGTGAGAGCATGCGGCGGATGGGCTCCTCGGCAAAGAGGAAGATCCCGCCGGGCTGGAGCACGCGCTTCACTTCCAGCAAGACAGCCTCGATGTCCTGAAACTGACTGAGCATCTGAAAGGCGAGAACCATCCGCAGGGAATTATCGGCAAAGGGCAAATGAGCGGCGTCGCCGGCTAGACGGACGGGTGCGCGGTTTAGAGCCCATA
>CAYVDY010000005.1:35195-37772 GCA_964450255.1 uncultured Candidatus Solibacter sp.
GTCCAGGGCAAAACCCTGCTGGCCGAACTCGTTGGCGAGCATGTAGGAGGAGTGGCCCGCCGCAGAGCCGATCTCGAGGAACGGCGTCATCGACTGGATGAAGTCGAGGTGATTCCGGAGGACGGCCGAACGGCGCACGTTCTCCTCGTGATACGTGCGGATGGCGCGTTCGGGCTCTCCGAAGGAGGCGAAGTTGTGGAATTCGACTTCGGCGCGTTTGACCGAGAAAGACTGTGTTTCCATTGGGACTTCCGGATGTCTATTGAGGGAATTGAATCCAGCGGCCATCCTGCATGCGGCCGACGACTCGCTTAGCGTAATCGGAGTTGAGCGCGGGATTGACCGAGAGGAGCAGGAAAGTGGCGGGGCCGCCGAGACGGATGGGCACCCCTGGTTCCGAGGAGAAAATGAAGCGGCCCTTGCCGTCGAAGCGGGTGGCGCCTTCTGGGATCGGCGTCCCAGGTGCTTCGCCCATCGCTGCGATCTTCTCACCGGTGATGATGAAGACGGAGTTCGCGATGGGCGGGGCGCTGGTGCCGTCAATCAGAGTGGCGCCGCTGATGACGATGGATGGTGGTTCACCGCCGAAGCGGGAGCAGCCCGACAAGGCGAGAAGTACGGCAAAAATTGGGATATTTAGTAGAGCTCGAACAACCATGAAAGATCCAGAGAGCGCAGATCCGGCACCAACTGATCCGGCCGGTGCCGCGCGAGTTCCTCATATGGTACGACACCGGTGGCGACGGCAACAGACCGGATGCCGGCGGCGCGAGCGGCGGCGATGTCGTTCGGGTGATCGCCGATGAGCGTGATGGGCGTGCGGCGGGCGATCCACTTACGGTTTCGCGCTTGCCGGACGGCCAGGCGGGCCAGCGCGGAACGCGTTGGGCCCTGCTCGGCGAACGCCCCGAAAGTGAAGTGTGCCTTGAGACCGGCACGGTCCATCTTCTTCCAGGCGATACGGGAGAGGTTGCCGGTAACCAGTCCCAGAACCGCGCCGCGCGCACGTAGCGTGGGGAGGATCTCACGGATACCGGGACAGACTTTATCGCGGATGTCGGGGCAACTGCGGCTGTAGAGATACTGAGCCCTGGTCATGACGGCGGGTAGCGCAGAGCGGATGGCGGACGCACTGGCGCCGGCGGCGGCTAGCATCTGGCGGAGGATTTCGCCATCGAGCATACCCTGGACTGGAATGCCTTCCGTGGTGGCGTGGAGACCGGTGATCTGGAGGCAGGCGTCTGCCAGTGCGAGGCGGTGCTGCGGGCCGGCGCGGCTCACGAGAGTACCGTCGATATCAAAAAGCACCAGGGAAGACATGGTCCCACGTTACACTGAAAGGAATGCAAGTGCTTCAGGCTGGTGAAAGCCAAGTGGTTCTGCTGGAACTCGATTGCGACCTGCTGCGGCAGGGCGCCGAGGAGGCCGGCTTTGCGTGTGTGGTGACGGACGACGCGCGGGTCACAACACTCGAGCTGAGCGCGTTGGAACGCGAAGGCCCTCTGCTGATATTCGACGCGGCGGACGTGGCGAACGCGGCGTGGTTTTCGCGCTGCCAGTTCTATATCGACGGACGGAACGGCGCCGTGATGCAGACGCCATTCGTGGTGGCGAATGTGCAGGATGCCGGCGGGCGGCCGCATCCGAGAGCGTTCAAGCTGCAGATCCGCAAGGAACTGCCGGTGCACTTCCGGCTTCCGGGACGCCAGGCCGTCAACGAGAAGGTACTCTACGGCGTGCTTTTCAGCTTTCTTTCGGCGGTCCAAAAGGCCGGCGTAGGGTTGTGCGGCACGGGATTGGTGCAGCCGCTGGCAGGCCGCATGGACGCACCGGGGCGATAGGGCTCGACTATTTTCAATGGCCGGCCTGCAGATCCCGTGAACCGCGACGGGGTGACGTGCATCCAAATATTGACTGGAGACTGGGATGATCATTCGAACTCAGAGCGGCTTGCGGTATTCAGATGTAACACCGAAGGCGACTTATGTGAACCGGCGGCGATTCCTGGCCGGAGCCGTGGGGCTGGGCTCCCTGGCCTGGGCGGGCACGAAGCTGGACGGCGTGAAGAAGAGTCCGTTCAGCACCGGGGAGAAGATGACGCCCTATGAGGACGTCACCACCTACAACAACTTCTATGAGTTCGGCACCGGCAAGGACGAGCCGGCAATTCACGCGAAGAACTTCCGGACATCGCCCTGGACTGTGCGGATCGAGGGCGAGGTAGCGCAGCCGCAGGTACTGGATCTGGATGCGGTGATGAAGACGGCTCCGTTGGAAGAGCGGATCTATCGTCATCGCTGCGTGGAGGGGTGGTCCATGGTGGTGCCGTGGATCGGGTTCCCGTTATCTGCACTGATCCAAAAACTGGCGCCCACGTCGAAGGCGAAATATGTGGCCTTTGAGACGTTCTTCGACAACAAGCTAATGCCAAAGGCGAAGTTCGGCGGTATGCCGTTTCCCTACGTCGAGGGGCTGAGGATGGATGAGGCGATGCATCCGTTGACGCTGCTGTGCGTGGGACTGTATGGAGAGACTCTGCCGAATCAAAACGGCGTGCCGATTCGCCTGATGACGCCG
>CAYVDY010000006.1:0-36480 GCA_964450255.1 uncultured Candidatus Solibacter sp.
CAGGTTGAGGAGCGGGCCGCCCGAGTTGCCGGGATTGATGGAGGCGTCGGTCTGAATATAGTCCATCCGCGAATCGGTTTCGAGCTGGCGCTGAGGGGCGCTGACGATACCCAGCGTGACAGAGTTTTCAAGGCCCATGGGATTGCCGATAGCGAGGACGAGCTGGCCCTGGGCGAGGGCTTCGGAATCGCCCCATTGAAGAAATTGGAGGCCGGTGGCTTCCACTTTCACGAGGGCGACGTCGGCTTCAGTGTCGCGGCCAATGACGCGGCCTTCGAGGGTGCGGTTGTGCTCGGCGGTAGAGCGGGCGCCGGCGGGCGGCGCGAGGAGGACCTCGACGGTGGGGGCCTTGCCGACCACGTGAGCATTGGTGACGATGTAGCCGTCGGCCGAGATGATCACACCGGAGCCGGTGCCGGTCTGATGGACGGCGATCTGGGAGTCCTTGGAAACGGGCTCGAAGGCTTCGCTGCGGATCAGGACAATGGCGGAGTGGAGCTTGGCGCTCAGCGCAGTGGTATCGGCGCTGAGCTTGCGGAGGGTGTCGTATTGGGACTGAGCCGGCGCAACGGTGGCAAGGACGAGTAAAGCAGCGAGGAGCCTCATTGGAAATAGCATGGCACAATCATGGATGTGGACACCCGACGGGAGAGAATATTGGCGCTGGACGTTGGGCGGAGGCGCATCGGGCTGGCGGTGAGCGATGCGGCGGGGTGGGGAGCGCAGGGGCTGGATACGCTACAGCGCAAATCGCTGGGGGAAGATCTGAAGCGGATCGCGCAGATCGCGAAAGAGCGGAAGGCGAATCTACTGGTGCTGGGATTGCCACTGCATATGGATGGGCGCGAGGGCGAGATGACGGCGTTTGTGCGGCAGTTCGGAGCCCGGCTGGAGAAGGCGACAGGGCTGCGAGTGGAGTTTCAGGATGAGCGGCTGACATCGGTCACCGCGGAGGAGCGGTTGAGCGAGGGCGGGATGAGCCTGGACAGGATGCTGGCGGAGAAGCGGAAGGGCGCGGTGGACCGCCTGGCGGCGGTAATCATTCTGGAGGATTATCTGCGGGGGAAGGCGGAATGAAGAAGGTCCTGTTGTTGCTTGCAGTGCTGGGGATGGCGGGGGCCGGACATTACTACGTGCGGATGGACGCCTACCAGGGGTTCAGCGAGCCGGTGCTGGTGGACATTCCGAAGGGGACGTCGAGCCTGCGGATCGGGGAAATGCTGGAGCAGAAGGGCGTAGTGCGCCATTCACTGTTGTTCGTAGCAGCGCGGGTTGTGAGCGGGAAGGCGAAGCCGCAGGCGGGCGAGTACGAGTTCCGGAAGGCGGCGACGGCGATGGAGGTATTCGGACGGATCGCGCGCGGCGATGTATACCTGGTGGAGCTGCGGGTGCCGGAGGGGAGCACAGTTTTCGACATCGCGAAACTTGTGGAAACGGCCGGGTTCGGGACGGCGTCGGAATTTCAGAAGGCGGCGCTGCCGTTGGAAGGGTACCTGTTCCCATCGACCTACCGCTTTCCGCGGAAAGCGGATGTGCAGCGGGTGCTGACGACCATGCGGGCTCAGTTCGACAAGGAGTGGGCGCGGCTGGGGGAGAAGGGTTCGCCGTCGAAGAGGGTGGTGATCCTGGCGTCGCTGGTGGAGACGGAAGCGAAGCTCGACGAGGAGCGCGGGCGGATTGCGGGCGTGTATGCGAACCGGCTGGCCCAGGGAATGAAGCTGGAGGCCGATCCAACGGTGGAGTACGCGGCGCGGCTGGACGGGCATTGGCGGGGGACCATATATAAGAGCGACCTGGCCAGCGAGAACCGGTACAACACGTACCGGCACACGGGGTTGCCGCCGGGGCCCGTGGCGAATCCGGGGGCGCGGTCCTTGGCGGCTGCGTTGAAGCCGGTGGAGACAGACGAGCTGTTCTTCGTGGCGAAGGCGGATGGCTCTGGTGGACATACGTTCAGCCGGGATTATGCTGGTCATCAGAAGGCTGTTGTGGTGTATCGCAATGGAGAAAAGGCGAGCAGGGCAACGGGCAACGGCAGTGGCGTGGCTGGCGGCAGAAAACCCGGCGGTCCTCGATGAGGCGTTAGCGGCTCGGATGATGGCGGCGCTGCCGGGGATCTCTGACCGGTTGCTGCAGGACGTGTGGCGGGGGAGCGGGCTGCCGATGACGGCGATGGTGGAGGGCGTGCGGCAGGAGTCGCTGGAGGCACTGGCGCGGAGTTTGAATGGCCTGGCGGCAGAGTATGAGGCGGGGGATGCGCGGCGGCGTCTGGCGGTGCGAATGGTTGTGATCACGGCGCGGCGTCATGCGGAGTGGGTGGCGGCGAACCCAAGGGTGTCGCAAGAGAAGCGGGCGGTGAAGGCGGAGATGGCGTTGTGGCTCCGGGTTTGGCTGGACAATCCGGGTGTATTTGGGATGTGGGCCGAACTGCGAAGGGAGAGTGCCCATGTTTGAACGCTATTCAGAACAGGCGCGCCGAGTGATCTTCTTCGCACGATACGAGGCCAGCGGGTTTGGCAGCCCGTACATCGAGACAGAGCATTTGCTGCTGGGCCTTCTGCGGGAGGACAAGGAGTTGGCAGCGCGGTTTCGGCAGGGGCCGGGTGGGATCGAAGAAGTGCGGAGGCGGATTGAGGTGGTGGCCGCCGCCAGAGCAGCGACTCCGGTACCGGTGGACCTTCCTTTGAGCCAGGCATGCAGGTATTCCCTGGTGAAGGCGAGCGAGGCGGCAGATGCGATGGGGCAGAGAGAGATCGGGATTGGACATCTGGCGTTGGGTCTGTTGAGCGAGAAAGATTGTCTGGCGGCCGAGATTCTTCGGGAGCGCGGGTTGGGCTGAACCCGAGGTACCAGGACATTGAGAAAGAATCCGGACGCGCATGAGGCGGGCTGAGCATCTTAGAATATAGACAGGGCGCACTAGCTTGTGCGGCTGCAGGGGAGGCGCAAACCGATGTTTGAACGCTACACGGAAAAAGCACGCAGGGTGATCTTCTTCGCGCGGTACGAGGCGAGCCAGTTCGGCAGCCCGTACATCGAGACGGAGCATCTGCTTTTGGGTCTCCTACGGGAAGACAAGGCTTTGGCGAACCGGTTCCTACGGTCGCAGGCCAATATCGAATCGATCCGCAAGCAGATTGAAGCCCAGACGACGGTCCGCGAAAAAGTGTCCACCTCCGTGGACCTGCCGCTGAGCACAGAGTGCAAGCGGGTGCTGGCGTATGCGGCGGAAGAAGCGGAGCGGTTGGGCCACAAGCACATCGGCACGGAGCATCTGCTGTTAGGGCTGCTGCGCGAAGAGAAGTGTTTCGCGGCGGAGATCCTGCACGAGCGCGGGCTGCGGTTGGGCCAGGTGCGGGACGAGATCGCGCGGGCGACGTCTGAGAAGACAACCACGGCGCGGCCCAAGGAAAGCTCGCTGCTGGGCGAGTTCAGCCGGGACCTGACGCAATCGGCGTCGGACGGCGCGTTGGACCCCCTGATCGGCCGGGACTACGAATTGGAGCGGGTGATCCAGATTCTGTGCCGGAGAACAAAAAACAACCCTGTGCTGATCGGCGAGCCCGGCGTGGGCAAGACGGCGATTGTCGAGGGCCTGGCGCAGAAGATCTCCGAGGGCGATGTGCCGAGTTTTCTGGCGGACAAGCGGATTCTGGCACTGGACCTGTCGCTAATCGTCGCCGGCACGAAGTATCGCGGCCAGTTTGAAGAGCGTCTGAAGACGATCATGAAGGAGTTGATGGAGAATCAGAACGCCATCATCTTCATCGACGAACTGCACACGCTGGTGGGCGCGGGCTCGGCGGAGGGCTCGCTGGACGCGGCCAACATTCTGAAGCCGGCGCTTTCGCGAGGCGAAATTCAGTGCATCGGCGCGACCACTCCGGCCGAGTTCCGGAAGTCGATCGAGAAGGACCGTTCGCTGGAGCGGCGCTTCCAGGCGGTGAAGGTTCCGCCGCCAAGCGAGAGCGACGCGTGCAAGATCCTGTTCGGCATCAAGGAACGGTACGAGAAGTTCCACGCTGTGTCCTACACGGACGACGCAATTGAGACCTCGGTGTTCGCGTCCAGCCGGTTTATCCCGGACCGCTACCTGCCGGATAAGGCGATCGACGTGATCGACGAGGCGGGCGCGCGGGTCAAGCTACGGCAGACCACGCTGCCATCGGACGTGAGCGAGATCCAGAAGCGGATCAAGTTCATCGTGCACCGCATGGAGACCGCGATCGCGAGCCACGAGTTCGAGAAGGCGCGGTTCTACAGCGACGAGGAGCGCAAGGAGCGGGAGAACCTGCGGCAGTTGCGCGAGAAGTACAACCTGGACGACACCTCTACCGGGATTGTGACGAAGGACGACATCGAGGACGTGGTCGCGCGGTGGACCGGCGTGCCGATGACGGCGATTCGCGAGGAAGAGATCGCGAAGCTGGTACGGATCGAGGAAGAGCTGCACAAGCGGGTGATCAGCCAGGAAAAGGCGATCTCGGCGCTGGCGCGGGCGATCCGGCGGTCGCGTGCGGGCTTGAAGTCGCCGAAGCGGCCGGCAGGCAGCTTCCTGTTCCTGGGCCCGACGGGCGTGGGCAAGACGGAAGTGGCGCGGGCGCTGGCGGAGTTCCTGTTCGGCAGCGAAAAGTCGCTGATCCGCTTCGACATGTCGGAGTTCATGGAGAAGCATTCGGTGTCGAAGCTGATCGGCTCGCCTCCCGGCTATGTCGGGTATGAGGAGGGCGGCCAGCTTACCGAGCGCGTGAAGCGGAATCCGTATTCGATCATTCTGCTGGATGAGATCGAGAAGGCGCATCCGGATGTTTACAACATCCTGTTGCAGGTTTTTGAAGACGGCCAGTTGACCGACGGTTTGGGCAACACGGTGGATTTCAAGAACACGATCATCATCATGACTTCGAATCTGGGAGCGCGGTTCCTGGACAAGAAGGGGCAGCTCGGATTCGCGGCGCAACAGGCGGCCGGGGTTCCCGGCAAGGTCGAGGAGATGGTCCACGCCGAGGTGAAGAAGGCGTTCAATCCCGAGTTCCTGAATCGTCTGGACGAGGTGATTCTGTTCACGTCGCTGGCGGAAGAGGATCTGCTGCAGATCATCGACCTGATGGTGGAGCAGATCAACGTCAACCTGGTGGCGAAGCAGATCACGATCAAGCTGATGCCGGATGCTTCGAAGTACATCATGGAAAAGACGTGCATGGACCGCAGCTACGGCGCCCGGCCGCTGCGTCGGGCTCTGCAGAAGTACATCGAGGATCCGCTGTCAGAGGCGCTGATCCAGGGGACGCTGGTGCGGCCGGCGGACTACGAGGTGTATCTGAGCGAGACCGGGATCTTCTGCCGGCTGGTCAGTTCCGAAGGGGATGTGGCCACGGTGGGAGCGGGGTCCGGGATGAGCTCGGGCGAGGGCTTCTCGCTGTATCCGTTCTAGCTTGCCGTGAGCGATAGAGAAAGGACGCTGCCCGCACGAGTCAGCGTCCTTGTCGTTTTCTTCATCCACGGCACGGTGTTCGCGACGTGGGTTTCCCGTATCCCGGAAGTACAGGCTGCGCTGGGTGTCTCGACAGGGCCCTTCGGCTTCGCGCTGCTGGGCGTGGCCCTGGGATCGATTGTCTCAATGCCGGTGACGGGGTGGCTGATCGGGCGCTTCGGATCGAAGCCGGTGACGGAGATATCGAGCCTGTGGTTCTGCCTGGCACTGGCGCCGCTGGCGTTTGCGGGTTCGGTGATGACCCTTGGACTGGCGTTGGCGTTCCTGGGACTGGCCGCGGGCGCGATGGACGTGTCCATGAACGCGCAGGGGGTGGAGGTGGAGCGGGCGGCGCGGCGGCCGCTGGTTTCCGGCTTCCATGCGATGTTCAGCCTCGGCGGAATGGCGGGGGCGGGCATCGGTGGTTTGATCGCGAAGCTCGGCGTGGATGTACGCCATCACTTTCTGGGCGCGGCCATATTGTGCCTGGTGGGCATCGCGCTGGTGGCCAGGGGATTGTTGGCCGCGCATGGCGAGCGAGTGAGAGTACCCGGCAAGTTCCGGTTGACACCGGCGGTTGCCGCGTTGGGAGCGTTGACCTTCTGCTTCTTCCTGAGTGAGGGCGCCATCGCGGATTGGAGCGCACTCTATCTCAGCAGATCTCTGCACGCGGGTCCGGCGCAGGCGGCGGCCGGGTATGCGCTGTTTTCGGCGGCGATGGCGGCCGGGCGGATCGCGGGAGACCGGCTGCGGACACGCTTCAGCCCACAGTTCCTGGTTCGTAACGGAAGCCTGCTGGCGGCGGCGGGCTTAACGATGGCGCTGCTGGCGCCCAGCACCGGACTGGCGCTTCTGGGCTTCGCGATGGTGGGCATGGGATGCGCCGTCATCGTTCCCATCACGATCGCCGCGGCTGGCACCCTGCCGGGCGTGAACGGCGGGCAGGCGCTTTCGACCGTCGTCGCGCTGGGCTACCTTGGGCTGTTTGCCGGACCTCCGCTGATCGGCATGGTGGCGGAGGCAGTGACGCTGCGATGGGCGATGTTCATTGCGGTGGGGCTCTGCCTGAGCGGCGTACCGCTATCGAGCATGGTTGCCAGCGCGGAGACGCGACAGGCTTAGCGGACGTGCTGCTCGAATCCGTCAGCAATTTCGAGCAGTGCCGCCGCTGAGCGTTTGGGGTCGCCGGCGCAAAGGGCCTCCAGCAGGCGGTTGTGCTTGCGAGCTTCCGCGCGCAAGTCGATGGCGGCGCCGATGAGTCCCGAAGCGAAGAGGGAGCCGAGCATGCTTTCGAGCGCGCGGGCCGCGTAGGGATTATCGGCGGCCTCCCAGATCATGCGGTGGAACAGCACGTCCTCCTGGAAGTAGCCGGGCAGATCCTGTTTGGCGGCGGTACGCTCCAGTCGCTTGAACTGCCGCCGGAGGCGCGCGGCGCCGGCTGGGGTGATGCGTGCGGCAGCCCACTCCATCACCTTGGGCTCGATGGTGCGGCGCAGTTCGCAGATGCGGATGGCTTCCTTCTGACTGAGCTGAACGACGGTGCAGCCGCGGTTGTGGCGCCGGACAATCAGCCCGCGGTTCTCGAGCTCCTGGAGCGCCTCGCGGATGGGGATGGAACTTGCGCCGAAGCGCGCCGTGAGTTCGCGCTCCACCAGACGCTGTCCCGGTTGGAATTCGCCTCCGATGATTTCGCTTTGGAGAATGCCGGCGATCTCCACTCCCAGCGGTTTCGATCGGAGCGGCGGTGTTGCACCCATGCTTGGATTATATATAATCTAGCTGCGGACCATCCGCCCTCAGCACTATGAAACGCAGAACCTTCATCCAACTCGCAGGCATGGCGCCGATCGCAGTTCAGGCTGCTCCGCGCCGCCGCACTACTGTCTCCATTCAGAAAGACCAGTTTTTCATCAACGGGAAACCGACCTATGCCGGCCGGTCCTATAAGGGGATGAAGATCGAAGGCCTGCTGATGAACAACCGCGCCGTGCAGGCTACGTTCGACGATCTGAACCCGGAGACCGCGAAGAAGTGGGCTTATCCGGATACGGGCAAATGGGACCCCGAGCGCAACACGCGGGAGTTCCTGGCCGCATTGCCGGAGTGGCGCAAGCACGGACTGCTGGCGTTCACGGTGAATCTGCAGGGCGGGAGTCCGGAGGGATATTCCAAAACCCAGCCGTGGGAGAACACTGCGATTGATCCAGAGGGCAATCTGCGGCCAGCCTACATGGAGCGGCTGACGCGCGTGCTGGATCGCGCCGATGAACTGGGGATGGTGGCGATCCTGGGATACTTCTACTTCGGGCAGGACCAGCGTGTAAAGGACGAGGCGGCGGTGAAGCGCGCCGTGGTGAACGCGACGAACTGGCTGCTGGACCGCGACTACCGCAACGTGCTGGTGGAGATCGACAACGAGACCGACGTGAAGGCGTACGATCACGAGATCCTGAAGCCCGCGCGGGTCCACGAGCTGATCGATCTGGTGAAGGGTATGCAGAAGGGCGGGCGGCGGCTGCTGGTGGGCACGAGCTATGGCGGCGGATCGCCGGCGAAGGCGAACGTCATCAAGTCCTCAGACTTCCTGCTGCTGCATGGGAACGGCCCCGATAACCCGGAGCGAATCCGGAAGATGATCCTGACGACGCGCAGCACCGAAGGCTACCGGCCGATGCCTGTGTTGATCAATGAAGACGACCACTTCCGTTTCACCGAGGCGGACAACCACATGATGGCGGCGCTGGGGCTGTACGTGTCGTGGGGCTATTTCGATCCTGGCAAGAGCGACTACGCCGAAGGGTACCAGTGCCCGCCGGCAAACTGGGGCATCAACACGGAACGCAAGAAGCAGTTCTTTGGATTGCTCAAAGAGGTGACGGGCGCGTGAGCGACACCTTTCGGATTGCGCTGTTCCCCGGGGACGGTATCGGCCCGGACGTCACCGCGGAAGCTGTGCGGGTGCTGCGGGCGGTGGAGGAACGGATCGACGGCCTGGACCTGGAGACCGAGGAGTTTTCGATAGGCGCGGGCGAGTTTCTGAAGAGCGGCAGTCCGCTGCCGGATCACGTGTTCGAGCGCATGCCGGAGTTCCACGCGATCCTGCTGGGCGCGATGGGGCTGCCGGGCGTGCGCTGGCCGGATGGCGTGGAGATGACCCCGCAGATCGATCTGCGCGAGCGGCTCGACCTCTACAACGGAGTGCGGCCAATCTACCTGTTCCATGCGGAGGACTCTCCGCTGCGCGGGCGTCAGGCGGGCGACATCGATTTCGTATTGATCCGGGAGAGCACCGAAGGGCTGTTCTCCAGCCGCAAGGCGCCGCGCGACCTCGCGGCGGATCGGGCCACGGACACGATGCTGATCACGCGTGCCGGATCGGAACGCGTCATTCGCGCTGCGTTTCTGGCGGCGATGGGTCGTCGTAAGCGCGTGACGCTGGTGGACAAGGCCAACGTGCTGCCGTCCATGGTGTTCTTCCGCGAAGTGTTCGACGAGGTGGCGCGGGAGTTCCCGGACGTGGCAACGGATCGGGTCTATGTGGATGCCGCCGCGCTGTACATGGTGCAGCGTCCGGAGATGTTCGACGTGATGGTGACCGAGAACATGTTTGGCGATATTCTCTCCGACCTCGCGGCAGCGCTGGTGGGCGGGATGGGCATGGCGCCTTCGGCCGATATCGGAGATCGGTACGCTGTGTTTCAGCCATCGCACGGTTCGGCGCCCGACATCGCCGGCAAGGGCATCGCGAATCCGGTGGCGACGATTCTCTCGGCGGCCATGATGCCGGAGTGGTTCAACACGGAGAGGTCGAGGCAGGGGGCGGCGATGATCCGGTCCGCGGTGCGGAAGGTGTTCTCCGACAGGCAGAGCAGGACCTGGGATATGGGCGGAAGCCTCTCCACGAGTGAAATGGGAACCGCGGTGCTCGAGGCACTGCAGGCGGCCTGATGCTATGAAGGACGGATTCCAGCTCTTCGACACACACACGCACATCGGGACGGCGCGGCACAGCGGACGTTCGTACAGCGCTGACGAACTGCTGCGCGACATGGATCGATTCGGCGTCGATCGGTCGCTGGTGATTCCCTTCCCCGTGGTGGAGAGCAATCGCGACGCACACGAACTGATCGGCAAAGCGGTGCGGGCGCACCCGGACCGGCTAGTGGGTTCGGCATGCGTCTATCCTTTCATTCCGGAGTCTGAATTCCGCGATGAGGTGCGTCGGTGCCGAGAGGTGTACGGGTTTCGCGCGCTGAAGCTGCAACCGCAATACCACGGGCTGAATCCGTTCGCTGAGGCATCGAGCTTCCTGTTCGAGGCGGCGCTGGAGAACGGCATGGCAGTGGTGTGCCACACGGGATCGGGCCTACCGTTTTCGCTGCCGTCGCTGCTGATGATGCCGGCCCGGCGCTATCCGGAGCTCACGATCATCGCGGCTCACTGCGGCGGCGGCATCTTCGTGCACGACGCGATGCTGGCGGCGGTGTTTTGCCCCAACATTGTGCTGGAACTCTCCAGCCTGATGCCGCACCAGGTGCTGGAAGTGCTGTCGCAGGTGCCGGCCGAGCGGCTGATGATCGGGTCCGATCTGCCGGAAAATCTAGACTTGGAGATGGGCAAGATACTCGGGCTGCCTGTGCCGGATGAGCAGAAGAGATGGATCCTGGGCGGCACAGCTTGCCGCCTGTTCGATGGAGCTTGCGATTGAAGCGCTACGCGGTTGTCTTCGCACTGTTCGTGCTGTCGATGATCACCTACATCGACCGCGTGTGCATCTCCTCGGCCAAGGATCCGATTGCGGCTGAGCTGTCCTTATCCGACGGGGCGATGGGTCTGGTGTTCAGCGCCTTCGCGTTGGGCTACGCGCTGGCGCAGATTCCATCGGGCTGGTTTGCGGACAAGGCCGGTCCGCGCATCGCGCTGGCGACGGTGGTAGGCGCGTGGAGCTTGCTGACTGCGTTGACAGGGGCGGCGTGGAATCTGGCGTCTCTGGTCGCGATCCGGTTCCTGTTCGGGATCGGCGAGGCAGGGGCGTTTCCGGGCAGTGCGCGCGCGATTGTGAACTGGCTGCCGCCTGGCGAGCGCGGACGGGCCAACGGCGTACTGTTCTCGGGATCGAGACTCGGTGCGGCGCTGGCGTTCCCATTGTTGGCGTGGATGCTCACGCGATGGTCGTGGCGGCCGTCGTTCTTCATCCTGGGCGGGCTCGGTGTAGTTTGGGCCGTGGTGTGGCTGCTGTGGTTTCGCGATCGACCGGCGGGCTATGTTGCGCCGCCGCAGACAGCGGCTTCAACGGCCGCGCCTTTGAGCAGGCTGTTCAGCCAACCGGGCATGGCCTTGGCCATGGCGCAGTACTTTGCCAGTAATTTCACGTTCTTTCTGTGCCTGTCGTGGATGCTGCCGTACCTGAAGAAGGAGTACCACCTGAGCGACGCGCGGGCGGCGGCGTATGCCATGGCGCCCCTGTTGTTGGGCGCCACGGCGCAATGGATCTCGGGATGGATGGTAGACGCGTTGTACCGGTCGCGGTGGCGCGTGTGGTCGCGGCAGATTCCGGCGCTATTCGGATTCGCCTTGTCGGCGCTGGCGCTGGTTGCGCTGACCCGCGTGGAATCGGCGGAGGCGGCCATCGTTTGCTTCACGCTGGCTGCGTTCGGAACGGATATGACGATCAGCCCGAGCTGGGTATTCTGCACGGATATCGCGGGGGCGCGGGCGGGGAGCATGTCTGGCGCCATGAATATGCTGGGCAATTTCGGCTCGTTCGTGAGCGCCAATGCGTTTCCGTTTCTGCACGGCCTGACGGGCAGCGCCTCCGCCTACTTCTGCGCGGCAGCGCTGATGAACGCGGGCGCCGTCATCTGCTGGCTGCGCATGAAATCCCTCGAACCTGAGGAGCTCCGACCATGAGTCACACACTGCCATTGAAGGGCGTCGCGATGGGCGCCGGGTATTTCTCGCGGTTCCAGTATGAAGCCTGGACCCGCATACCGGAAGCCACCATCACGGCCATCTACAACCGGACGGAGTCGAAAGCGCGCGAGATGATGGCCGCGTACGGGGTGCCGCGCTACTACTCCGATTGGCGCGAGATGGTGGACAGCGAACGGCCGGACTTCGCCGATATCATTACTCCGCCGGAGACGCACGAAGAGATGTGCGAGTTCCTTGCCGGCCGCGGCGTGCACATCATCTGCCAGAAGCCGCTGGCGCCGACGCTGGAGGCGAGCCGCCGGATTGTGGAGTGCGCAAAGGCCGCCGGAGTCCGCTTCATGGTTCACGAGAACTGGCGCTGGCAGCCGTGGTACCGCAGGATCAAGGCGATCCGGCAGAGCGGCGACATCGGCGAGTTCACGCACCTCTACTTCCGCATGCGCATGGGCGACGGGTGGGGGGAGCGCGCCTATCTGGACAGGCAGCCGTTCTTCCGCGACTATCCGCGTCTGTTGGTCTATGAAACGGGTGTGCACTTCGTGGATACGTTCCGGTATCTGTTCGGCGAGGTGGTGGAAGTGTACGCGAATCTGCGGCGGTTGAATCCGGTGATTCAGGGTGAGGAGACAGGGCAGGTGTTCTTCCGCTTCGCCAGCGGCACGACGGCGATCTGGGATGCGAACCGGTACAACGAAGTGGAGTCGCCTTCGCCGCGGTACACGTTCGGCGAACTGCGGATCGACGCGATGGGAGGCCACCTCACGATGGACACGGAATCGAATATCCGTATTAAGCGCCTGGGAGAGCCGGGGCTGGACGCAGACTATCCAAGGACGAGTCTGAATTTTGCCGGTGACTGCGTGCACGCGACGCAGCGCCATTTCGTGGAGTGCTTTCTCACAGGGACGGAGTTCGAATCGAACGGCGACGACTACCTGAAAACGCTGCGCGTGGTGGAGGCCATCTACGAGTCGGCGGGCCAAGGCAAGGTCGTGAGGCTGTGATGAACGAGCGGGAACAGATGGTGGCGATCGCGAGATCGCTATACGAGCGCGGCTACACGTTCGGCACCGCGGGCAATATCAGCGTGCGGCTGGATGACCGCATCGTGGTCAGCCCGACGAACTCCTCCTTCGGGTCGCTGGCGGTGGAGGATCTGGCGGAAGTGGATTGGAACGGAGAGGCGCGTCCGGGGCCAAAGCCCAGCAAGGAGGCCCACTTCCACCTTGCTGCATACAGGGCGCGGCCCGATGCGCACGCGGTGGTTCATCTGCATTCCTGCTACGCCACGGCGGTGTCGTGTCTCGAAGAGCTGGACGTGAATGACGCGATGCCGGTCTACACTCCCTATTACGCGATGCGGCTGCCGTGCCTGCCCGTGGTGGAGTATGTCCCGCCGGGCGACCCGGCGCTGGGGCCGGCCGTGGAAGCGGCGGCCGCAAAGAGCCCGGCGCTGCTGTTGCGCAATCACGGATCGATCACGATCGGGCGATCGCTGCAGGAGGCCGGCGCGCTGGCGGAAGAGATCGAGGAACAGGCGAGGCTCTACTTCCTGCTGGGCGCGCGCGGGCGCATGCTGACGACGGAGCAGGTGGCCGAATTGAGGCGGAGGTTCCGGTGAGCGCCCCGATCTTCTGCGCTGCCGCGGACGACGATACCGGCGCGACCGATCTGGCAGGGATGCTCTCCGGCGAAGGACTTCGCACGGTGCTGGTGGTGGACGGCGAGCCGGCGCGGTGGAGCGAGGGCTACGACGCCGTGATCCTCGGCACCGGGTCGCGGGCGCTGCCTCCCGCAGAAGCGTATGCGCGCACTCGCGAGGCAGTGCGGAAGCTGCGGGCGCTGGGTCCGCGTGTGATCGAGATCAAGTACTGCAGCACGTTCGATTCGACGCCGGAAGGGAATATCGGGCCATCGCTGGACGCGGCGCTGGATGAGCTCCGCGAGTCGTTCACGGTGGCGTTGCCGGCGCTGCCGGTCAACGGCCGGACGACGTACATGGGGCAGCATTTCGTGAACGGGCAGTTGCTCTCCGATTCGCCCATGCGCCACCACCCGCTGACTCCGATGCGCAATTCGAATCTGGTAAGCCACCTGCAAAGCCAAACCAGCCGGCGCGTGGGATTAGCCTCGTATCCAGTGACTCGCGCCAAGCTCGACGCGCTGCGGGCGAGCGGCGTGCAGATCGCGATTCTCGACTGCATCGACGATGCGGATTTGCGCAGCGTCTGCGAGGCGATCGCGGAACTACCGTTGATCAGCGGCAGTTCGGCGCCGGCGATCGGACTGCCCGCGATCTGGCAGCGGGAGGGCTGGTGGGCGCCTTCGGCGCAGCAGCGGACCAGACGAAGCGGCGGCGGCAGCGGTTATCTGATTGTGGCCGGCAGTTGCTCCGAGGCAACCCGCCGGCAGAACGAGTGGTTTGAGAGTCAGGGTGGAGAGACCGTGGTGCTGGATCCGATTGCGCTGCTCCGCGGCGATGAGCCGCCCGGGGTGGAGGGTGGCGGCATTCGCCTGATCCGGACCGCGTCGTCGCCGGCCGACATCGAGCGTGTTGGTGAGTGGGCTCGCACAGAGGGCTTCAGCGCCGCCGAGGCAGGGCTCAGGATCGCGTATGCGCTGGCACGCATGGTGTCGCGCATGGTGACGCAGCATCCGCCCGCAGGGCTCATCGTGGCCGGTGGCGAGACGTCCAGCGCGATCTGCCGGACGCTCGGCCTGGGCGCGATGGAAGTTGGCCGGAACATCGAACCGGGCGTGCCGCTGTGCATGCCGCTCAGCGGGCTGAACGCACCGCTGGTACTGAAGAGCGGGAACTTCGGAACTCCGGGCTTCTACGCCAAGGCGATGGAAGCGATGGCAGACTGGATCTGATGCTGCAAGACACTGGACGTGGTTACCGAATGACGGTGGCGCTCCTCGCGCTAGCGACGGCGTGTGTGGCACAGAGTCCCTGGAAGCGGCATATCATCGACAATTCGTCGCGCGGAGCGGACGGCGTGCGGATGGCCGGGCTCGACATCGTCACCGGGTGGGAAGAAGGCGGCGTGGTGCGGACCTATCGCTACCCTGGGCCGGCGAAGGCGCGCGAACCGTGGCCGGCGACGACGGTGGGCAAGGTAGGCTCTCCCGAGGATGCACTGTTCGCCGATCTGGATGGCGACGGGAAGCTCGACGTGGTGAGCGCCTCGGAAGGCACAACTAAGCGGCTACAGATCCACTGGGCGCCCGACTGGCGCACGGAGGTAATCCCGGCATCGGCGGACCGCATGCAGTGGATGTTCAGTGCGTGGAGCGAAGGCCGGTTGTGGTCCGCGGGCAAGAACGAGGGGGCGGAACTCGGCTGGTGGGAGATTCCGAAGAACGCCCGGGCGGTGGCGGAGTGGAAGTGGCACGGCGTCCGGCCGGTGGGCTGGATCATGTCGATCATCCCGCGTGACATGGATGGCGACGGTGACGCGGACATCCTGTTCAGCGATCGCAAGCAGGCGCGTTCCGGCGTGTACTGGCTGGAGAACCCATCGTGGAAAGAGCACACCATCGGGCTGGTAGGGCGCGAAGTGATGTTCCTGACAACCGCGGGCGACGACGTTTACGCGGCGGTGAAGCCTCGCGATATCTACTGGTTCCAACGCGGCAAGCCCGCCCAGGTGATCGAGATGCCGGCCGACACTGGGAGAGCGAAGGGCCTGCGCGTGGCCGATCTCGATGGCGACGGCGTACCGGAGATCATCTTCTCCTGCGAGGGAACGCCGCAGGGCGCGTCGGGCGTAATGTACCTGAAGCGCGTAGGCGCGACGTGGCGGGCGTATCCGGTGAGTGGCTGGCCGGGCATCAAGTACGATCTGGTGGAGGTGGCCGACTTCGACAAGGATGGCGATCTCGATATCCTCACCTGCGAGGAAACGACCAATCTCGGTGTGATCTGGTTTGAGAACCCGTTTCGCTGAGGGAATTAGCGGGGGGAAGAACTTCTCGTCGTTGCCGTGCCCGCGGCATTTTGAGGCCAGACTGGCCGGCTCGAATAGTCTCGCTGCGAGCCTGGCCTCGATTTCGTTGGGACGGAAACGCAGGCGGCATTGGATGCGCACGGACGAATGAATGGGTCTGGCTGGCGGCGCGGTGCTTTCTTTCGGACTAAAGCGCAAACTCGAATGAACTTGGAATCGTGAACCGGAAAGCCGCACCCCGCCCCTTTTCCGATTCCACCCAAATGCGGCCGCCGTGACGTTCGACGATCTTCCTGCAAAGGGCGAGCCCGACACCGGCGCCAGGAATCTCGTTTCCGTGTAACCGCTTGAACATGCCGAACACCTGATCGGCATCTGCCCGGGCAATGCCGATGCCGTTGTCCCGCACTGTGAATAACTGGCGATCTGCCGCGTTCACGGCCGAGACTTCGATCGTTGGCGCTGCCTCGCCCCGGTATTGGATCGAATTGCCGACCAGCGCCAGGAAGAGCCGGTACAGAAGATCCGCGTCTGCCACGACGGTAGGCAAATTGCCGTAAGTGACAGTGGCGCCACTTTTCCGAATCGCGGATTGCAGGCTGAGCAGCGTTCGCGACAACACCCGGTTACAATCGACAGGGGTTCGATGGAGTGCGGACCGCTCCGGGACGCTCCAATACTGCATCAGAGACTGCAGCAGAGCCTCGATTCTGAGGGCACTCCCGAGTGCATCGGAGATATCTTGCTCGGCGGCTTCGCCCGGAATTCCCGAAGACCCGCGCGCCAGGAGCCTGGTGAATTTTACCACCGAACTGAGAGGCTCACAAAGGTCATGCGTGAGCGCATTGCCGAAGTTCCGGAGTTCGAGGTTGGCCGCCTCCAATGCTTCCTCGGTTTGCTTGCGCTCGGTAATGTCGACGAAGGCGCCCACTGCGCCGTGGCACTGGCCCATCTCATCGAACACGGGCGCGGCGCTGGCGAGCCAGGATCGAGACGCACCATCATCGAACAACACGTCGAACTCGAAATCGCGGACGGGCCGGCCCGTTCGCGCGACGGTTTGCATTGGCAATTCCCTTTCCAGGATGTCTCTTCCATCTTTCAGTGCGCGCCAGTTCTTCGTCCTCGCCGCGCTCGGGATCTCACTCCCCTCCGGTATCCGCAATTGTTCGTGAGCCATGCGGTTGCCCCTTACACTTAGGCATTCCCCATCCTGAGCAATCACCACGCCTACCGGCACAGCCTCCATTATGGCGGCCATCTCCGCATAGCGCTTCTGGTCGCTCAGGTCCGTGGCGATGACACAATGACACGCAACACCATTCAGAACCAGAGCTTTGACCGACAGGTAGACCGCCCCCCCCCCGGCAACATCGGTGCCCAATCGCAATTCAGCTTTGCCGCGGTCCGGCGTGGTGAGCAGCGCGGAGACCAGGTGAACATCCTGCGAGGCCACGAAATCCTGTATGCGCGCGCCGATGATGCGTTCCAGAGGGCGGCGGAGCATGGAGGCAAATCGCTGGTTGGAGAACAGGATCAGACCATCGGCGGCCACTGTCAGGGCGCCTTCCCCCATCTCCTCCACCATCACCCGGTAGGCTTCATCGGCTCCCTGGAGCGTGTAGACCTGGTCCCCCTGCGGACCCGAGGCGACGATGGCGTCCACCTCGCCATGCCTCAGGGCGCTGAGAGTCTCTTCGGCTTCATCCAGGCGTACCTGGAGATCTCGAATGCGGCCCAGCAGTTCTTCCCGTGTCTCAGTCGCCATGGTCTCCCTCCCGCGGCTTGACCAGGAACGGACGACGGAGAATGCCCAGCCCGACCAGCACATCGTCTTTGTTTGACAGGTCCCCGATCATCCTCCGAAATGGGAGCGGCAGCTTCTTGAACAACGTCGGTGTAACGACAATCTGCTCCGGCTGTGTGAACTCCGGGTGCTGATGGATGTCGATCACCTCGAGGTCGTAGCGGCCGGGTAGATGCTCCTCACAGATGGTCCGGATGTTCCGGATGGCTCGAGTGGATCTGGGGGTGCTTCCGGTGACAAAGAGCCGCAGGAAGTAGTGTTCTTCACCTGATCCGTTGGCGAGCGAATCCTCAAATGCCTGAGTAGTGGATTCAGGCTTCGCCACGCGTTTCATGACACCACCCCTGTCTGACGAGGCTGCAGATCCAGGCCCACGAGCACGCGCTCGGTATTCGATAGGTCCCCGATTATTCTTCTGACCGGCTGTGGAAGCTTCCTGACCAGAGTCGGAATCGCGAAGATCTGGTCTCCCTTCGCCAGTTGCGGGTTCTGAAGAAGGTCGATGACTTCGATGTGATACTTGTCTGCGAGATGATCCTCGCAGATCCGCTTCAGGTTCGCGAAAGCCTGCAGCGATTTCGCGGTCTGTCCCGCGACGTACAGCCGCAACTCCCATTGTGCGATGAGGGTTTCACCCGCGCCGCGTTTCGGTGTCCTCTGCATCCTATCTCCGTCCCCCATTGACCTTCGTCTTACGGCCATTTACTTCCTGTTGCGCTTTGTTTCCGGACCGGCTGTCGGCCAGTTCTCCCTGGTCCTGTTCCCACTTCGTGACTTTCAGCTTCTCCTGGGCGATCAGTTGGAGTGACTCCAGTTCTTCGGTTTCCAACTCCAGTTGCAGGGCGGCGATCTGCGAGTCCAGCGCCTTTCGCTTGCGCTGAAGGATGAGCTGTTTCCTTTCGATTTCCTGCCGGCCTAACAGCGCCGCGGACGCGTCTTTCGCCTCCTGTGTCACGCGGGCGGAACCGGTGAGCAGCCCAGCATCGCCCAGATAGACCTCGCGCAACTCGACACCTTGGTTGGTCAGAAGGAACTCACGGATCTGATTGGAATGGGCGACACCGCGGGCTTTCAGGATGTAGATGCCCCGATTCCGCTCACCGCCACTTTCGATATCCCGCAGAAGCAGCCACGCGTCCACGAGCGACGAGATGTCGATCTCCGTCTGTTCCTGGACACTCGAGCCGCTGGTCAGGGTGGTCAGCAAGGTGGTGATCTGTTTTTCCTTGAGGAAATCGATCAGCCGGAGCAGAATGCTCCGGGTCTCGAAGGCGGTGCCGGCGTGGAGCAATCCGGTCACCGGGTCCACGACAACGATGGCGGGATCGAACTCCCGGATGAGCTTGTGGATCTTGACAAGATGCATCTCGAGGCCGAACGAGGTGGGCCGGACCGAATGAAAGTGCAGCAGACCCTTGTCCACCCACCGTTTCAGATGGATTCCGATCGACCGCATGTTGCGCATGATCTGATCCGCGGACTCTTCGAAAGAGAAGAAGACGCACTTCTCGCCGCGGGCGCAGGCGGCGTCAACGAAATGCGCAGTGAGACTCGTTTTGCCCGTGCCCGACGTTCCGGAGACCAGAATGCTGCTGCCTCTGAAGTAGCCGTCGCCGCCGAACATTTTGTCGAGAGCGGGAAGGCCTGTTGACACCAGGTTGGCGGAGGACAGGCATTTAGGATCCATCGGGGTCAACGGCAGCACGGAGCTGCCGTCGCCCTCAATCAGGAACGGTTACTCGTTCATGCCGTGCGTGGAACCGCGGTACTTGATGATGCGCAGGCGCCGCGTCAGAACTGTCTCGTTCACCTGGTGATCCAGCAGGATCACGCAGTCGGAGAGGTACTCTTCCAGTCCGTGGCGGGTGAGGGTGTTCTGCCCGCGCTCCCCGGTGACAATCGTGGTGAGGTTTCTGTCCTTCAACCATCGGAACATGCGGCGCAGTTCAGCCCGCAAAACCGCTTGATCCTCGAGCCCCGCGAACAGGGCCTCCACACTGTCGAGGAGTACTCTCTTGGCTCCAATCGAATCCACGGCATGTCCCAGCCGGACGAACAGGGCCTCCAGATCGTATTCGCCAGTCTCCTCGATGAGACTCCGCTCCAGATAGATGTGGTCGATCGCCAGTTTCCTGCGGGCGACCAGAGTGGCCAGGTCAAACCCGAGCGAAGCTACATTGCTGGTCAGTTCGTCGGCCGTTTCTTCAAAAGAGAGACAGACGCCAGGCTCGTCGTATTCCCGCGCTCCCCGGACAAGGAATTCCATGCCGAGGAGTGTCTTGCCGCAGCCGGCGCCGCCGCAGACGAGGGTCGGCCTTCCACGCGGAATCCCCCCCCTTGTGATTTCATCCAGCCCGTGGATGCCGGTTGGGCATTTCGGAAGGCCGCCTGGAGGGATCTCCAAGTCTGCATTCTTGAATTTTGGAGATCGCATAGTCCCTTCGTATCGATTGATGAGGTTCCGGCTATTAGCCCGGTGTTTAGCAGCACGTCGAGGCCCAACCACCGGTGGGGCTTCGCGGATCGGTCCGAACCCAAATCCGGACGGTGAACCTCCCAGGAGGTGACCGCGCGGTCACACGCAGCCAGAGCGCTCTTTTTGAATTACTTAGATGGCAAGCCGGCGACAGCGGTCACTCCGGGACATTCATTCGGCGGCCTGATTTGGCCGGTAGAACATGCGAACCTGCCTGTAGACTGACGACATCAAGGGGTGACCCAATACCGTCAAGTGACCACGGGCGGTCACAGGAGTAGACGGGCCGACTCCAAACCATCCGGTCTGTCGACCGCGCCGGTCAGCGCGTGGGAGGTTTGCGGGCAGCGAAACGAGGCGTGAGGTTGGCAACGCTCCGAACCAACTGTTGGTGCCATTCCGGCTTTACCTGGCTAGGGCTGAACAACCTTCGCCGGAACAGTGATCCAGAACCTGTTCGGGTATCCGAACGAAATGCTTTGCGGAAGCTTATCCGGGTCGAAATTTTCACCCAAAACAAAGCTGAAAACAAGAGTTACCGACTTGCCGCCGCAAGCGTTGCGAAAAGTCGATGCTCGCAATGCCTTTTCAACTACCGCTGGAAACAACTCCCTTGCCGTTTTCGTGGAGGCGGCGTCCAGATCAAGGACGGCCTTTTGGATGGAACCGCCAGCACCAAGCACTACCGTGGCTGTCACCGTGCCAGAAATGCGGGCCAAGTCAGCCAATTTGGGGTACGCAGGCAAGCGCAGTTGCTCAAGGCAGTCGGTGTTCGCCCCAACGTCAGTCGCAGACTGAGCGTGTGCAGCGAAAACCCCGATCACGAAGAGTGTCGTCAGAAATCGCATCTAGACGTCCTGATCGAACTGTAGCACTCTCAAGGAGACTATCGGAGGGAACCGAACCGGACGGGGTAAGTGAGTCGAGCTGGAACTACGGCCCGTAGAGCGGTGGGGGGGGTTGGTTGCGGGGGTAGGATTTGAACCTACGACCTTTGGGTTATGAGCCCAACGAGCTACCAGGCTGCTCCACCCCGCACTCTGATAGTAGCGGCTCGGTTACAGGCTCGTCAAGCAATCCCGCAAATTCTTGGCTGCCAGCGCGGCCTCATTCCTGGATAGAATGGCAGAGATGCAATTCCACCTGTTTCTGGGACTGGTGGTGGCCCTGGGCGCCACTGCTCCGTCCGTCTTCGCCGCCGATCCGCCGAAGCTGCCGGCACCTTACCATACGCCTTCGGCCTCCAATGGCCCCAAGGTAATCCCTCAGCCCGACGGCGTCGCCCTCAGGGTGCCGGCCGGCTTCACCGCCGCCGAGTTCGCCTCCGGCTTTGCCAAACCCCGCTATCTTCTCGAGGGACCTTCGGGCGAGATTCTGCTGTCGGACAGCGTCAAGAACGGCACTGTCTTCACGCTCTCGGATCGCAACAACGATGGGCGAATCAGCGCCGACGAGAAAACCACCCTCATCTCCGGTTTGGACCGTCCGTTCGGCCTGGCGCTCTGGCGCAACTACCTGTATGTCGCCGAAGCGTCGTCGGTGAAGCGTTATCCCTACGACTCTGCCAAGCTCACCGTGGGCGCGGCCGAAGAGATCATTCCGCTCAAGGGCGAGGATCAGGGACATTGGACCCGCACGATCCTGTTTAGCGCCAAGGGCGACAAGCTCTACCTGGGCATCGGCTCGCGCTCCAACATCGCTCCGGGCGATCCGGAGTACCGCGCGGCAGTGCTGCGCTACAACCCGGATGGCACCGGCCGCGAGGTTGTGGCGGGGGGGATCCGCAATCCGGTCGGGCTGGCCCTGAGCCCGGAGAGCGGCCAACTCTGGGCCACCGTGCAGGAGCGCGACGGACTGGGCGACGACCTCGTGCCGGACTTCTTCACCTCGGTGCAGGAAGGCGCCTTCTACGGTTGGCCTTACGCCTACATCGGCCCGAATGAGGAGCCGCGTAACAAGGGCCAGCGTCCCGATCTGGTTGCCAAGACGGTGGTTCCGGACATCGTGCTCCAACCGGCGCACGTGGCCGCCATGGACGCCCGTTTCTACAGCGGCAAGCAGTTCCCTGCCCGCTATCGCAACGGCGCGTTCATCGCCCTGCGCGGGTCTTCGAACCGGGCACAGCGAACGGGCTACTCCGTGGTCTTCATTCCCTTCAAGAAGGGCAAGCCGTCAGGCCCGCAGGAGGACTTCCTCACCGGGTTCATGCTGGATCCGGCAAACAAGGAAGTCTGGGGGCGTCCCGTGGGGCTGCTGGCGCGCAAGGATGGCTCGTTGCTGGTCTCGGAAGACGCGGGCAATAAGCGTTATCTGATCCGCTACGGGCGCTGAGGCATCATGCCTTGATGCCGAAGATCTGCTCGGCGTATTCGCGGCTGCGCTTCATGTTCGCGTCGAGAGTACGGGTGGGCTCGGTCGCCTTATCCCAGGCAAGCTCGACCACCAGGTAGCCTTTGTAGCCGATGCTCTTCAGGTGTTCGGCGATGGGACGGTAATCGATATCGCCGTCGCCGAAGTCCTCGGTCCAGACGCCGTCCTTGGAGTTGCGCAGATGCAGGCTGGCCAGGCGCGTGGAGCACTCTTTCAGCAGTGTCATCGGGTCCTGGCCGCCGCGCAGCACCCAATGGACGTCCAGGCAGATGTCCACCAGTTTGGGATCCGTGTTAGCCAGAATGTGGCGCCATTCCTTCGCGTTGTTGGCCATTTCCGGCGCGTGCTGGTGGATCATCAGCCGCACATTCTGCTTCTTCAGTTCCTTGGCGAGCTTGTTGAGATTCTCAGCCTGCACGGCAAGTTCGGCGTCCGTCTTCGCCTCACCTTGCGGTTTGGGGTTGGCGTTGAAATTGAGCCCGGTGATGGGATGCGATGCCTTCACGCGCTTGGCCAGGTCGAGCGTCTGCTGAATGGTCTTCTTGGCTTCTTCCTGCGTGTGCATCACGCCGCCGCTGTACACGACAGGACACTTCAGGCGGCCCAGCATCAACGCCTGCGCAGTGTTGGACGCGTTGTCGGCAGTGAAGAACTGGCTGGTGAGCTCCAGCGTCTTGTAGCCGCTGGTGGAGAGGATCTCCAGGACCTCCGAGATGCGGTCCTCCATGCGCTGATTCAGCCGCGCATAGGCCTGGCTGAAGACGTAGGCCTGCGCGGCAAGGATGGGCTCGTAGCCCCCCGCAGCCAGCGCGGCCGGGGCGGCGGCCAGAGTGGTTAGAAATTCGCGGCGTTGCATCATGTCGGTCACTTCTCCGGTGCGGTATTGGCGAGCGGTCAGAGCTTTCGCCCAATCCGCTGCTCCACGCGGGAAAGCTATCACGATGCCGCAGCGCTTCGCAAGTTATGGTAACGCTGGAAAGACGCTCCGCGTATTCATTACGGGCATCCCGATGCGATTTCTCCTATTTCTGCCTTGCGCCATTTTGCTGGCTCAGCCCGACCCCACGGTCCGCAAGTGCGTCGTGGAAGGCGTGGTCGCGCAGGAGACCAGCGGCGAGGCGCTGCGGCAGGTGGAGATCGGCCTGGTGCCGGTGCGCGATCGGAAGCCGGGCCAGCCGGCGCCGGCAGCCATCGGAGTCTACTCGGATTCGAACGGGCACTTCCGGATTCCCGAGCTCGAACCGGGCGTCTATAGGGTCAGGCTGCGGAAGGAGGGCTTCTCGCCGACCGTGCCTTCCGGCGCCATCGTGCTGCCAAAACTGGAGCCCGGCCAGGAGCTCACGGATCTGAAATTCACCATGGCGCCACAGTCCGTGCTGGCCGGACGGGTGCTGGACGACAACGGCGACCCCGTGCCGAACGCCAGCCTCGTGCTGATCCGTCCGCGCATGATCCGGGGCCGCCAGACGTACGCGCCCGGCGGCGGCTTCGCCACCAGCGACGACCGCGGGATGTTCCGCATGGCCGGCATCGACCCGGGACGTTACCTGCTTTCGGTGGACGATCCGGAATCGCGCGACATCGTTTATCCATCGGGCGGCGGCGGCTTAACGGCATACGTCACCAGCTACTATCCGGGCGTCTCCGATCCAACTCAGGCGCAGCCCATTGAGGTGGGCCGCGGCACAGTGGAGACGGGGCTGGAGGTGCGCTTCCGGCGCGAGCCGGTGTTCCCGGTGCGGGGCCGCGCGCTCGATTCCAATGGCCAGCCGATGCTGCGCTTCATGATGCACGCCGCACGGCGGGACAGTGGGATGTCCATGTACATGGGCAGCCTGAACAACCACTTCACCAATGGCGAGTTTGAGCTGCCGGGCCTGCGCGCCGGTACCTGGACACTCAGGGCTATGCCGAACGGACCCGGAACCATGTCCGTCGCGGAGGTTCAGGTGGGCAGCGGCCCCGTCGCCGGCGTGGTGCTGCGCCCGCTGCCGTTGCAGCAGATCAGCGGATCGGCCGTGCTGGAAGACTCCGGCAATGCCGCGCCCGATTGGACGGGGGTCGGCCTCTCGATCCTGTCGATGGATGGACTCATGGGCCGCAGAGCGGCTTCCCCCGACGCGGCCGGCATGTTCGCCATCACGGTATCCGGGTCCGGCAAAGCCTGGCTGAATGTGGCCGGCACGCCCGCGCCCGGCACGTATCTGGCGAAGATCCTGCTGGGTTCCCAGGACGTCACCGGTAAAGAACTGGACCTCTCAGCCGGAGGACTGCCCCCACTGCGGATGGTATTCCGTAAGGGCGCCGCCACGCTCAGCGGCCGGGCCGACGCAACAGACCCCAACTTGCTGGCCGGCCGGCCGGCGATTTCACTATGGCCCGCCGACCCCGAGCAGCGCGATGCACGGGCGGCCGTTTCCGCCAGCTTCCAGCCTGACGGCACATTCACGATCAGCGACATCAGGCCTGGCGAGTATCTGATTTATGTGGGATTCGGAGTCGAGCCAAGTCCGTACGGCGGACCGGAGGCGCCCGCGGATCTGGACAGCAACTCCACGCGCGTCAGGCTGGAGCCGAACGCCACGCAATCCATCCAACTGAAGCTGCCCAAGCAGAGGAGTGCGCGATGAGGCTCCTTTGTCTGCTCGCGATGGCGGCCACGGCGGCAGCGCAGAGCGGTCCCTGCACGGCAGAGGGACTGGTGCTGCAGGACGGCAACGGCGCACCGTTGGCTCGGGCACGTGTGCTGTTCCGCAAGGCCGGAGCAAGCTCGTCCGTGGCGCTCGGCTACTTCACCGATGACAATGGCAGGTTCCGCGCCGAAGGCCTCGACGCCGCCGCCTACGGCGTCAGTGTGCATAAGGTGGGGTTCCTGCCACCCCTGGCGACCCGGCGGCAACGCTCTAGCGCCACCGTGAATCTTGGAAAGACCTGCGAGCAGGCCGGCCTGCAGTATCTGATGGTCCCCTCGGCCGTACTCACCGGCCGCCTGATTGACGGCAACGGTCAGCCCGCGGCTCGCGGCCGAGTGGAGGCGCAGCGACGGGCGTGGCTGAACGGCCGCTGGCAGTTCCGGACAGTGTCCGTGGGCGGCGCCAACGAACAGGGCGAGTTTCGCATCAGCCGTCTGCCGGCGGGTCAGTACGTACTGCGCGCGTTTCCGGCCGGTCCGATGACGGTCTCGTTCCGCGATCCCTCCGGCCCCACTCATTACATGGCTCCGGCTTACTTCCCCGGCGTCTACGAAGCGGCGAAGGCACAGATGATCAACGTGGCTGCCGGGGTCGAGCAGGGCGGCTTCGATTTCGGCCCCATGCTGGTGCCCCTATTCAATGTCTCGGGACAGGTGCTCAGCGCCGAGGGCCAGGGCGCGCCGGCCTACTGCCAGGTGCTGCTGCGTCCGTCGGAGGGCGCCGGCGAGGAACGCGTCGCCCGCTATGCCGCGCAGACGGGAGAGTTCGCGTTTTCCGACGTGGCTCCGGGGCGGTATCAACTGATGGCGTACGCCGCCGGGACGGCCACCATCGGAACGGCTTCGCGCGAACTGGAGATCACGGAGAACGACGCCACGGGCCTGCAACTGCAACTGGAACCGCCGTTCGCCGTGAACGGCCGGGCGGCGCTGCAGGGCGGTTCCCTGCCCCTGGGCTCAATCGCGGTGAATCTGCTGCCCACCTCGCCCAAAGTTGCCGCGGCTTCGCCCGGATTGGTCGAAGAGGATGGAAGTTTCACGATCCCACTGGTGGGGCACGACCGCTACCGCGTGGTGGTCACCAGCGCGCAGCCCAATATTTATCTGCGTTCGGTGACTGCCGGAGGGAAGCCGCAGCCCGGGCATTGGATCGACTGGAGCTTTGGGGGACCGGGCCAGTTCGGAATCCTGATGGCCAATGACGGGGGCCGGTTGAAAGGCACTGTGGCTGGCGTGTCCGGCCGGGGGGGGAACGTCTATGCGGGGCTGGTGCCCGCCGATATGGAGAGACTGGCCGGCTCGACGCTGTTCGTCGGGCAAGTGGGCATGGTGGAACGGGGCAGCCCGCCGGGGAGCCGCTTCCGCATCACGAGCATTCCGCCCGGCGACTATTTCGTCTATGCCTTTGGCATCCCACTCGGCGACAGCGGAAGCGATCCGGCCATGCTGGCCGATCCGGCCTGGGTGCCTTTCTACAAAGGCCCGGGCACGCCGGTTCGCATCGAGCCGAACTCACCGGCCAACGTTGCTTTGACGATCCTGCCCCTGCCGTGATTTTTTTGCTTTATCGCGTGGAAACAGAAGCGTATAGTTTGAGCCATGCGAATTCTGCTTTCTGTGATGGGCCTGCTATGCAGCGGGCTGGTTTTCGCGCAAACACCGGCGGCGCCGATGACGCGCGAGCAGCAGGAGCACTTCCTGGCAACCGCGAAGATCATCAAAATCCGCGCAGCCAAGGGCGGCATCACGGGCACCCGGCGCGCGACGCTCAGCGACGGCACAACCACGCACGACGCCCACATTCAAACGATCGACGAATCGAAAGCGCGGTTCGAGGGCACGGGCGGCGCCGAGCTGAATTTCCGCGATACGTATAAGTTCAACATCGCCGCCTACCGGTTGGACAAAATGCTGGACCTGCGGATGATCCCGCCGTCGGTTGAGCGCAATGTCGAAGGCCAAACGGCTGCCGTCACCTGGTGGGTGGACGACGTGTTGATGGAGGAAGGCGAGCGAATGAAGAGGAAGATCGATCCGCCAGACGGAGACAGCTGGAATTGCCAGATGTACATCGTCCGCGTCTTCGATCAGCTCATCTTCAACACCGACCGCAACGTGGGGAATCTGCTGATCACGAAGGATTGGAAGCTGTGGATGATCGATCACTCGCGCGCGTTTCGCATGCACACTGCGGTCAAGACGCCAAAGAACCTTGTTCGATGCGACCGCAGACTCCTGGCCGCCATGAAACGGCTGGATGAACCAAGCCTGACTCGCGAGATGGCCAACTTCCTCACTCCGCCGGAGATCCGCGGACTGCTGAAACGCCGCGATCAGATTGTCGCCTTCTTCGAAAAGGCGCCGCCGAAAGCGCTTTATGAGTCACAACGGCGCCCGTAACGGTACCATGCAGTAGACAGATGTCTATTCGCCTCTATTTGGTCCAATGGAATCAGGCTGCGGCCGAAGCGCGCGCCCGTGAGTTGCGGAACGCCGGCTATGAAGTCACCGTCGAGTTCGAAGACCCCGCACGCGCCACACGCCACATTCTGAACAATCCACCCGATCTCGTTTTGTTCGACCTGGATTTCCGCGGCTCGCAGTCGCGTGAGACGGCGGCCGCGCTGCGGCACTTCAAGACGATGCGGCGCCTGCCCATGCTGTTCATCGACGGCGACGCGGTGGATATCGACAAGACGCGTTCGCGCGTGCGCCAGTCACTATTTGCCAGCTCCGAACTGCTGCTGCACTACCTGAGTAAATTCGAACCCTAGAAGTCGCGCACCACGTTGACGCGCATGTAGAACAGGTCGAAGCCGCAGCGTTCATAGTTGCGATGGGAGCCGCTGCCCGGCAGCACGCAAGCCATCGCCCATTCGCAGCCGCCCCGCGCAGCCATCTTCACACGCTCGCGGATCAGCGCCTGCTGAACTCCCCGGCCGCGCACCTCCGGCAAAGTGGAGTCCGCAAATAGCAGCGCTACGCCATTGTGCATCGAGATTCCGGCTGTGCCCACCGCATCGCCGCCCACATGCGCGAACAGGCTCGTCCCGCCGGCCGGCAGGCTCAGCACCATGTCGACCATCTCTTTCGAGGCCTCCCCGCGGCCGCTAAAGCCCCTCACCAGCAACCCCAACCACTCCCGTTCCTCGTCGTTTTCGGCCGCTGTGATCTCTACATCTTCCGGGCACTCCCATTCGGCGTCGTTCGAATTCACACAGTGCAGCAGCAGATTGTTGAACTCCAGCACCTTGTAGCCGCGCCGCGTCACGTTTTCGAGCACGGTCATGTCGGCCATCGGGCACAGATCAATCAAGGCCGGGCTGCCGCGCTCCTGGAAGAACTCTTCCAGGCGATCGAACTCCTCGTCGCTAACCGGGCCGGCCATGCCGATACCCATGGCGTGCGTCAGCGGCGAGCCGACCCCGGCGAACATCGCGCAGCCGTCGCAGATCCGCTCAACAGCGACCTTCTCATCCCGGGCGGCGCGTCCGAAGTGGAAGGCGTTGGCCGCTTCCGTCTCTTCCATCCGCCGCGCGAGCGCCAAGTCCGAGGTAGAGAAGGCTGGTTTCATTTCCTCTACTTCCGCACATGGATCACGACGAAGTCAAAAAGCGGCGATGCGGCACGTGCCCTGATCTCAATGGTCCGCGCCTGCAGCACGGGCAGCCCCGCCAGATTCGCCAGGAACTCCACCTCCGGCCGAACCTCATTGTGGATCAGCACGCCGCCCGGCCGTAGCATGGAAGCCAGGTTGGCAAGGGCAAGTCCGAGTTGGCGGTTGTCGAAGTAGAGCAACAGGTTGGTGACGACGATCAGGTCGTATTGTTCGCGCACCCGCTCGGTGAGCAGGTCCATGCGGGCTGCGCGCACGCGCTCCAGCCACTCCGGTTTGACCTCCACCGATTTGGCCCGCGTTCCGCGAATGGATGGTCCCAGTTTGCGGCCGGCCGACTCCCACCAGCGGCGCGCCTCTTCGTCACCGGCAGATTCGCGCAGCACCAGACGCGCCGGCGCGCGCCGCCGGAACTCGTCAATGACGGTGACCACGCGCTGGTTGAGATCCACGGCATCCACTCGCACCTCGGCGGAGTCCGCCACGCCCAGCGACAGCATCGCATCCAGCAGAAGAAAGGGCTGCACGCTCTGCACCGGCAGATCCTCGCGAAACCCGATGCGCGGCGAAAACTCCAGGCCCGGCCCGACAACAAGCGCGCGGGAAAAGCGCTCGCCCTTCTTCAGGTCGCGCACGACGCCGAGTCCTGTCCAGACGGCGTAACCGGCCTCCATGACGGAATCGAGGCTGAAGCCGCGCCGCCGGTAGAGGCCGCGTTCCCGCGTCACCTCACGCGCATACAGAAATCGCATCGCCTCCGCGTGGCACTGTTCCAGATAGGCCAGCGTGCGCTGCTCCGGCGCGAGCGAGCGCTGCCACAGAATCAGCCGCGGATCCTGGGTCTTCCGGGGCAGTTCTTTGAGGAACTCACGCATACGCTCGCGGATAGCGGGCGACGCCACGCTGTCGTGATCGTGGAAGTCCTTCGCCGCGGCGCCGGGCGGGATGGGCGGCTTCTTCGTGAACGCCCTGGCCTGCAGGACGTAGTAGGCCAGGTGCTCCTGCTCACCGCGCTGCAGGCGATCCGCCGCTGAAACCGCGTTCTCGCTTTGATACTGCGCGAAGATGCCCGGGTCCGGCGCGATGTACTTGCGCAGCCCCTCGGGGATGTCGTCAAATAGAACCGGCGCCACGGCGATCTGCGCCAGAAGTACCAGCAGCATGATCGACGAGTTAGGCGCCCATGTCCCAGCGGCGGAAGTAGAGCGCCTGCCGCACGATTGGCAGGGTACGCTTTTCCAGCGCCTTCATCTGCGCTTCGCTCAGCGGGTTGAACTTCGACGCGAAGGCCACGTTCTGCTCCAACTGCGCCACCGTGTCCACTCCGATGATGGTGGTGCTGACAGGCAGCGAGAGATTGTAGGCGAGGGCTTCTTCAATCGTGATGGCGCCGGAACGCTTGGTGCGCAGACGCTCCGGCTGCTGCTCCGGCGGCGGCGGAGTCCAGGTGGAGAGCATGCGGCCGCGCGTGGCCACCTTCATGCTGATGGTGCCCATCTGCTGCTGCATCGCGGAGGGTAGCAGGTGATCCTGGAAGCTGAGGTAATGGCGATCCGCCGCATTGATGGCCAACAGGATGGTGTCGAAGGGAAAGCGGTCGATGGCCTGCACCAGCACCGTGGGCTCGTAGTGGCCGGTGACGCCGATGAAGTTCGCCATGCCCTCGGAGCGCGCCTTTTCCAGCGCCTTGATGGCGCCGTTGGGCGCGAAGATCTGCTCAAGCTGCTCATTGGTCTGGAGGTTGTGAATCTGCCACAGATCCAGATGGTCCGTGTTCATGTTGCGCAAAGTGCGCTCCAGGAACCGCATGGAGCCGTCGTAGGTGCGATCCGCCGTCTTGCTGGTGATGAAGGCCTCCTTGCGGCGGGTCTTGATCACAAGGCCGATGTGCTTTTCGCTGGTGCCGTCGCCGTAGCCGGCGGCGGAGTCGATGTAGTTGATGCCGAGATCGAGGGCGCGATTGATGATCGCCTCGGACTCTTTCTCCTTGCCCGGGATCTCCAGCGTGGCTTGCCCGCCGAGGCTGAGGATGCCCACCTTGAATCCGGTCCGCCCCAGATTGTGCGTGGGCATGGCGGCGTGGGTGCGCGGATTGAAAGGCAGCAGATGTTTGGTGGCTGCCGCGGCAATGCCGCTGCCAAGGAATCCCCGCCGGCTGATATCGAGCACTTTACTCATGGACGCCTCCTGTCAGGATCAGACGCAGGTAACGGCTGCGAATGAGCTGCCGTCCCCACTTGCTCACCATCGGATAAGTAAACAATAGCCGTTTTTTGGCGCGGCTGATAGCCACGTAGAACAGCCGCTGTTCCTCCACCTCCTGTCCCTCGCGCACGCTGCGCTGGTTCGGGTACTCGCCTTCCGCGCATCCGGCCACGAAGACGGTGTCGAACTCCAGCCCCTTGGCTTGGTGGACGGTCAGCAGCAGCACCTTGTTGCCGTCGGCGGCCTGGCCGTCGATCTCCTTGGCCAGCGATGCCACGCTCAGCACGTGGAGCAGTGCGTCCACCGGCTGCATGGCTTCGTCGTCGAATTGTTTGAAGAGAGCTACGAGTTCTTCCAGGTGCTCTCGGCGGGCGGCATCGGCGGCGTCGCGCCCATAGTGTTTGCGCAAGCCGGATTCGTCCAGGATTCGCTCCAGCAATTCCGGGGGGCGGTCCGTCACCATGCGGCCGCGCCAGGCGGTCATCACGGCGGCAAGGGGCTGGAAGCGGGCGCCGTACTTCTTGACGGCGTCCAGGCGCGCCGCGGCGCCCTCTTCGAGTTTGGGCAGCAGGTATTGGAGCAACTCGACAGTGGCGGCGACGTCGGAATCGGCGCGGTGGGTCGGGACGTTCTGGAAGTTCAGCCGGCGCGCGATGTCACCCAGCCGATGGCGCGGCATGCGGAGATAACGGCGCGCGAGATCGAGCGTATCGAAAACGGCGCACTCGCTCCACTCCGGCAATCCCAGCCGCACGCAGACGCTGCGCAGCATCGGCATGTCGAAGTTCGCGATATTGTGGCCCACCATCACGCAGCCTTGACAGAAGACGCGGAACTCCTCGATGACGATCTGCGGCGCCAAGCCATTCTCGGCGAGAAACGCATCGCTGAGGTGATGGATCGGCTCCGAATCGGCGACGGGTTTCGAAGGGCGAATGTAGCGATGAAACGTCTCGATCACCCCTCTCACGCCGCAGCGGGCCGCCGCCAGTTCCACTATCTCGTCAGCCGCGATACTGAGGCCGGTGGTCTCGATGTCCCACACCACGGCGCGTCCAGCGCGCATGGCGTCCATCAACGGCAGGAAGGGATCGCCGGTGCGGAAGGTGGCGGGATCCAGCAGGTCGCCCAGCTTCAGGCCGGCCTCGCGCGGCGTGCCATGGGACAGCGCCTCGATGGCGGCGTCGCCGACTCCCTTCGGCGGAGTGCGCAAATAGCGCATCATGCTGTTGGCGTCGTGCGGATTGAGCAGCAGCCGCAGGTGGGCGAGCGTCTCCTTGATCTCGGCGCGCTGAAAGAACTTGAACTGGTCCACCTGCAGGTGAGGCAGCCCCAGTTCCTCAAAATGCCGCGAGAGATCGCGCGCCGTGAAGTTGGTGCGCGTCAGCACGGCGATGTCGCCGTAGGCAATGCCGGCGCGGGCGCGGATGGCCTCCACCTGTTCCTGAATCCAGCGCGCCTCGTCATGCGAGTTGTCGGCTTCATAGAGCAGCGGCCGCTCGCCTTCCTCGGCGGAATCTGGCACGATGTGCTCCGTCACCGCGCCGGGGCAAGCCTTGATGAGCCGCTCGCAGGCCGCGAGGATGAGCCGCGTGGAACGGTAGTTGCGAGTAAACTGCAGCTCGCGGACGGGCGCGAAACGCGAGCGGAAATCGGCCAGCACTTCGTGCGGCGCGGAGCCCCGCCAGCCGTAGATGGTCTGGTCGATGTCGCCGAAAAACGACAGGCGCTTGTGCTCCTCCGCCAGAAGCCGCAAGGGCAGGTACTCGCTGCGGTTGGTGTCCTGCACCTCGTCGATCTGGATCCAGGCGAAGCGCGCGCGCCAGCGGGCCAGGGCGGCGGGGCTCTCCTGCCACAGACGATTGACGCCGAGGATGAGATCCGCGAAATCGACCGCGTGGCATTCGCGGAGTGCGTGAACATAGCGAGCCAGCAGAGGCTTGAAGTCCAGCCCCCCGCGGTATTTCAGGAAGTCCAGCCGCGAGCCGGCCAGCGCCTCGTCGAAGACCTGCTGCGGCGTGCGCGGCGGCTGGTCTTCAAATTCGCTGAGCCGCGCGGCCGTCGCTGCCTGGAAAAGCAGGAACTCGAAGCCGTCGGCGTCCTTTTCGGGGTACTGGATCGACGCGCGCTTGGCCACTTGACCGAACAGAGACCGGCAGTCCTCTTCGTCGTAGACCAGGAAGTCCCGGTCCCAGCCGATGGCCGGCGCCTCGGCTCGCAGGATCTGTGCGCACAGCCCGTGGAAGGTCTTCGCCGTCACCTCGCCGCCGGCCTTGCCCAGCAGCCGGACCAGCCGCTCGCGAACCTCCCGAGCGGCTTTGTTGGTAAACGACAGGCAGAGGATCCGCGAGGCGGCGACACCCTGATCCATGGCATGCGCGGCGCGCAGCGCCAGGCAGTTGGTCTTGCCCGTGCCCACCGGCGCCATCACCAGCAGCGCTTCGTCCCACGCCTCGATGGCCTGGCGCTGCTCCGGATTGAGAGTGTCCCAAGGGATCATGGCTCTATCGTCCCGCAACTCACCGGGTGGCACGGGCGGAGCGCCGCAGGGAAAGCATACTCGCCCCACACCGTGCCGGTGAGTTCCTCCGAGTCTTCACTTTGCGGCGGAGGGTGGTTCACCAGCTGAGCCTGTGCCGGATCAATCGCCGGCGCTGGCAACGCTGCCAGGACTGCGGCGGATCGCCCCGTACTGTTCGGCCGCCTCGCGATGGGCCTCGGCAACGGCCCGCCTGAGCGCTCCAGGGGCCTCCACCTCCACCGCGGCGCCGTGGCGCATCACGTCCATCACAATCTCTCTCGGATGCGCGTAGGGCACCTCCAGGCGCAAACTGCCGTCGGGCAGCAGAGTGGCCCGCTGATCGGTGTGCCAAACCTCCTTCGCCACCCAGCGCGCGGCGTCGGCCCGGAAACGCAGCACGGCGGTGGAGTCGGCAGCCCCGGCATAGATGCCGTAGCCGGCGCCGAGGTGCGCCTCGATCTGAGCGGCGTCGGCATCCTGAGCGCGCTCTTCCGTCACGCGGGCGGCGCGGATGGAATCCAGCGCAAAACTACGCAGGTCTTCCCGCATGTGGCACCAGGCATCGAGATACCAGTTGGAGTTGTAGTAAATCAGCCGCTGCGGCGAAACCACGCGCTGCGATTCTTCCGCTTTGGCTCGGCCATAGTAGGTCAACTCGATGCGGCGGCGTTCCAGCGTCGCGGAACTGATCGTCTGAAAGTGTTCTACTTTGACGCGGCGTTTGCGGGATTCCAGGATGAGGATTCGCTTGCGCAGTTCCTTGCGGCGCTGGACGCCTTTCTCAATTAGCGTATCGAGCTTGCGCTGCAGCGGCCGCAGCGGTTCGCCCAGCAGTCCGCTCTGTAGTTGCTCCAGCAGATCCTGCATCACGATCAGCGCGTGCAACTCGTCGGCCGTGAACCACACGCCGGGCAGTTCATAAGGCGCTTCTCCGGGCGCGCACTCGTAGTGGTAGCTGTTCGTGTCCTTGTCGTAGATTACGGGCGCATGCAGCCGGTCGCGCATGTACGCGATGTCCCGCTTGACGCTGGAGCGATTGACCTCCAGCCGCTCGATCAACGCCTCCATCGAAGGCGGCCGCCGTCCGCGCAACATGCGGTGAATCTGGTAAATCCGTTCCGTTTGGCTCACTGGGTGCGTTCCGCTTTACAGGATAATTCGGCCTGAATTCAGTGTACGCGTTGGAGCGCAAAAAAACCGGGCCCCACCCGAAGGTGAGGCCCGGAATTTTTCGATCAGCCGTTGGGGCTAGAACGTGTAACGCAGGCTGAGCTGCAGGGTGCGCTCGCTGCTCTTGCTGGTGACCATGCCGAAGGTGGCGGCGGTGGGATTGGTATCCACACCACCCCAGTTCGGGTGGTTCAGCCAGTTGAAGCCTTCCGCTCGGAACTGCACAGCCTGGCGCTCGGTGATCGCGAACGCCTTGAACACCGCGACATTCCAGTTCTGGAAGCCGACGTTGTTGAAGCTGATGGAGTTGCGGTTCTGGTTGGGGAGCGTGCCGTTGGCGGGCTTGGTGGCCCACTTGCCGCCGCTCACGTTGGGATCGAACCAGAAATTGGTGATGCCGGTGTAGTTGCCGCTGGCGTTCGCGTGCGCAAACTCCTGCGGACGGTTCGGCGCACCGTTCAGGTTCCAGGGCTTGCCGTTGGTGGAACCGATGCCGAGGTAGTCGTCGCCGTTGCCGATGGTGATCGGCGCGCCGGTCTGCCACTGGTTGACGGCAGAGATCTGCCAGCCGCCCAGCACCATCTTGGTCAACCTGCCGCTGTTCCGGAAGAACGGCATTTCCCAAACCACGTTCATGATGGCGGTGTGGCGGGTATCGTTGCCGGACTTGCCCCAGTTGAGCTGCTGATTGAACACGTCGATGAAAGCGTCGCGCGGGCCGGAGTTGTTGTCCATCGCCTTGGCGTAGGTGTAGGCGAAGCCGTACAGCAGGCCCTTGGCGAAGCGGCGGTTCACTTCAAACTGCAGCGCATTGTAGGTGCTGCGGCCGGAGTGCTCCAGCATGTTGATGTTGGCGAAGCCCTTGAAGGGGCGCAGATAGGCGTTGTTGGCGCCCTGAGCCCAGGGCTGGAACGTCGTGCCGGTAGGCAGCTGGTTCAAGTCGCGCTCGCGGGAGAGGTAGTTGCCAACGGTGCCGACGTAGCCGACTTCAACCGTAGTGTCGCCTGTAAGCTGACGCTGATAGGTGACGTTCCAGTTGTAGCTGCGCGGAATCTTGTACTTCGGATCGATGGTCATGAAGAACTGGGGGAAGCCCGTCTTCGGACCGGCGCCGGGGTTATCGGCGACGCCGTTGGCCACCGAGACCATCGGCTGGAAGGGCGGGTTGCCGCCGAGGAAGACGCTGTCATACACGCCGGGCCGCGACATGAAACTGCCGATACCAGCGCGAAGAACGTTCTTCGTGCTCATGGAATAGGCGAAGCCCACGCGCGGGGTGAAGTTGAACTGGTTCTCCGAGGGGTAGACGCTGCCGCCGGACAGGAGGCGATTGAACTCGCCGCTGTCGATGGCGGGCACACGGCCCTTGCCGGCTTCCGGGAAGGACGAGCCCGGAATCTGAACGCCGTTGTAGCGGTCGCCGCTCAGGACGACGCCGGTTGTGCGGTCAACCACAGCTGCCTTGGACGGATCGTAGACAGCGGGATTGAAGATCGCCATGTTGCCCCACAGCGACCTGTAGTAGCCGTTCTGCCAGGTGCCGCGAATGCCCAATTCCAGCTTAAACTTCTCGTTGACGCGCCAGGAGTCCTGCACGAAGAACTCAGCCATGTGGCTGCGGTAGGGCGTGTAGGCGCGCGGACCGATCTCGGCGTATGCCGAAAACAGGCCCAGGGCGGCGTTGGCGATGCCAGTGCCGGTGCCAGGAGCGCCGGGACGGACGTCGGTGAACTCGAAGCGGCCGTTCTGGTTGTTGGTGCCGCCGGGGACGCCGGAGACGTTGATCTGGTCAAAGTCGTTCTGGCCGGAGCGCTCCCACAGGAAACCAGCCTTGAAGGTGTGGTTGTTGTAGATCTTGGTGAAGTTGTTCGAGATCTGATAGATCGGACCAGCCGAGCTGGCAGGATACGGGCCACCATCGATGGTCCCGATGTTGGGGATTACGATTGTGGGCACCTTGTCGAAAATCTCTTTCCGCTCGGGAAAGATGTACGGATAATTGATGCCGCTGCGAGAACGCAGGTAGCGCTCGCCAACCGGGTCCACCCGGATCTTCACGCGATCGACCGAAGCGGTTACCAGGAACTCGTTGATGGCCGTGGGGCTGACGGTCCAGGTATGGCCCAGGCTGGCGGTCTGGTTCGGACGATCGAGGTTGTCGACGGCATAGTCGAAGCCGCTGCGGAACGAGCTCATCGTCTCCAGGCTGAAGTTCGCAAGACGGAACTTGATGAACTGGTTGGTGGTGGGGTTGTAGTCCAGTGCC